>JASJBK010000186.1 GCA_030066555.1 Halieaceae bacterium | reverse complement strand
GGCTATGACCCCGAGGAACTGCTGGGACAATCCTGGGAAGTGACCGTGGTGCCCGCGGACCGGCCGGCCGGGGCTGCTGCTTTCGGTACCATGCTGCGTGACGGCCAGGTGCACGTGGAATCGCGCGCGGTACGCAAGGATGGTTCGATCTTCTTCAAGCGGCTGCTGCTGGTAAAGACCACCGATGCCCAGGGCCAGCACAGTGGCCACTACTGCTTCATGAGTGACATCAGCGAGCGCAAGGAAACCCAGCGCCGCATCGAGGAGTCGGAACGCCTGCGCACCGTGGGCATGCTGGCGGGCGGCATCGCCCATGACCTCAACAACCTGCTGGCACCCATACTCGGCTTCTCGGATCTGCTGACCCGCGAGCCGGAACAGGTCGTCGGCGCCGTCGAAACAATCCGCGAGGCCTCTGAGCGCGCCCAGGAACTCACCCAGCGGCTGCTGGAATTCAGCCGCCCGAAAGATTCCAAGGTAGGCCATCTCTGCCTGAGAAATATCGTCGATGTGGCGGTGCAGTGGGTGTCGGGCTCGTTGCCGGCCAACGTGAAGACCGAGGTCGAGTTGGACGCCACCTCTACAGTGGTCAAAGGGGAAGAGGCACGGCTGGAGGCGCTGATCATGAACCTCCTGGCCAACGCCGGCTACGCCATGCGCGAGTATGGCGGCACCATCAGCGTGCGGGTTACCAACCCTGAGCCCGGCATCGTCGAGCTCAGCATCAGCGATGATGGCCCCGGCATTCCGCCTGAGTACCGCGACCGCATTTTCGAGCCCTTTTTCACCACCAAGCCGGCAGACCAGGGCTGTGGCCTGGGTCTGTACATGGTCAAGAACACCGTGGAGAGCATGGGCGGGTCGATCAGCCTGGATTCCACGCCCGGTGTCGGCACCAGCTTTACAGTGAGTCTGGCCTGCACAGAACAGCCGCCACAGGTCGCCGCATCCCGCAGCACCGTCGGCGCCCCAGCGGCTTCCCTGCGGGTGCTGGTGGTGGATGACCAGGTGGCGATGCTCAGCGTTTGCGAGGCCATGTTGAAACACCTCGGACACAGCTGCGTGCTGGTGACCGGGATTGAAGAGGCGCTCGAGAAGGCCGGCCCTGACTTTGACCTGGTGTTGACCGACTATCGCATTGGCGGCAGCTCCGGGCTCAAGCTGGTGGAAGACCTGCGGGACAGCGGTATACCGGTGATCCTGATGTCTGGCCATCTCGACGGCCTCGAGTCGCTACCCGACAGCGTGCTGGGCTGCCTGGAGAAGCCCTTCGATATCGATGCGCTGGAGCAAGCCCTGCAGCGGGTGACCAGCAGCTGATAGCCCAATCTCTGCAACACCGGGCCGTTGGCCCCCCACCCTCCCTGGACATTCTTGAGACAAGCTCCCCACAGCGCCGCAAATCCGGGTTCTCTTCCCTCAAGTAAAGTCGCGCCCTGTCGATACAGTCCTTGAACAGGACTTTGAGACAGGCAGGCTATGGCTCGACCACGCCAGCAGGATACGGCCATGCTCGGACGAGGCGGGAGCGTGCGGCAGCCCTTTGCCGGGCCGGAGCTGGCATCCGGTAGCACCGGCCCCAATCGCTCCAGCGACCGGGAACTTTCCTTCACTCTGAGCAAGAACCAGGCGATCTGGGGTGCTGACCTGCAGGACGCCCTGGACAGTGCGCTGGTGGACGGCCTGCAGTTGCTTAACGCCGATGGCGCATCGGTCTGGGTATACCTGCCGGACGGCTCGGGCATCGTTTGTGTGGCGCAGCGCAGCCGTGAGCAGGGTCGCCTGGAACCGCAGGGCGAACTGAGCGCGGAACGCCACCCGGCGTACTTTCGAGCGCTGGCGCTGGACGGTTTTATCAACGCCTCCGACGCGCTCAATGATCACCGCACCGTCGACCTTGTCGATTCCTACCTGCGCCCTGCGGGCGTCTGCGCGCTGCTGGACGTGTCGCTGCGGCGCGAGGGTCGCGTGTTTGGCGTGGTGTGCTTTGAGCAGCTCGGGCAACAGCGCGAGTGGGCCCAGCAGGAGTGTGGCCTGGCGGTGGACATCGGCAACCTGATCAGCCAGGTATTCCTGATCGACGAGCTGCGCGGCCAGAACGAGCTGCTGCAGTTGCTTAACCAGCTCACCATCGGCCTGGGCTCCGCGACCACCAGCGAGAAATTCGCTGAACGCGCTGTGGAGCTTATTGCCCGGCAGTTTCCACACTTGTTCGCTGGCTTCTACCGCTACCACAGTCGCGACGAGCGCTTCAGCCTGTCGGCCACCAGCGGCAATGACTGGACCCGCTCCCTCGCGGTGGAACTGGCTGCCACATCGATTCCACAGCTCAGCGTTTGCCAGGCCGTTCTGCAGCGCCGTGAGGTGGTGTGCATCTCTGATTGTGCCGAGGCAACTGCATTCCCGCCGGTGGCGCAGTCCTGGGCCCAGCGTTTCGGGGTACGCACCGCCGTCGGCCTGCCGTTGATCTACGGCGGCAAGGTGCTGGGCTGTATCGTCCTGCTATCCGCGGACGCGCAGCACATCGATGACGCCCAGCTGCAGGCCTTCAATACCCTGGGTCACACCCTGTCGGTGGGCTTTGCCAATGCCACGGCGATGACCACCATGCGCTACCGTGCCCACCACGATTCCCTGACCGGGCTCGGCAACAAGGACCGCCTTCACGATGACTTCAGGGCGCTGGAGGACAGGTCTTCCGCGCTTCTGCTGCTGGATATCAAGGACTTCAAGCAGGTTAACGATACCTTCGGTCGCTCCCACGGTGACAGGATGCTGGTCGACCTGGCAGGGCGGCTGGATGGCGTCGCCCGGCAATTCGGTGGCAGTGCCTATCGACTCAGCGGTGCGGAGTTTGCCCTGCTCTGCGATACGGATGACCCGGTGCAATCGACCCGCAGCATCGTGCCCGCGATACACCAGGCCCTGTCGGCGCCGGTGGCACATGGCGGCGTGACGCTGGGCTTCGGCGCCAGCATCGGTGTGGCGCACCATCCCAAGCACGGTGCCGACCTGGACTCCAACCTGCGTTGTGCTGATATCGCGCTGAGCCTTGCCAAGTCCTCGCGTGCCACGGTGCAGGTGTATGACGATGCCTGCAACGCAGCGCGACCGCGGAACCTCGAGCTGCTCACCGAGTTGCGCAAGGCCATGTCAGACGAGCAAAGCGACCAACTGACCATGGTCTACCAGCCCAAGCTGGACCTGACCACCGGGGAGCTGATCGGCTGCGAGGCGCTGCTGCGCTGGAACCACCCCGTATTCGGCTTTGTCGGCCCCGACCGCTTTATCCGCGTGGCGGAGACCGGCGACCTGATGGCCGAACTGACCCAGCGCGTCCTGAGGATGGCCTTCCGTGATCGCCAGCGCTTCATCGAGGCGGGCATTGATGCCACGCTCGCCGTCAATGTGTCGGCCAACAATATTGTCGACGAAGGCTTTCCCGCGCAGGTGAATGCCCTGGTCAAACGTTTCGGTGTCCCGCCGGAGAGCCTGCGATTCGAAATCACTGAAACAGCGTTGATGCACGACCCCAAGCGGGCCGGGCGTTCCATTGCCAGCCTGTCGGAGATGGGCATTGCTTTTGAGGTCGATGACTTCGGCACCGGCCATTCGTCCCTGGCGTACCTGAGGAACCTGCCGCTGGAGACGCTGAAAATTGACCGCACCTTCGTGCGGGAGATGACCCGCCAACGCAATGACCAGATCATCGTGAAGTCGACAGTGGGCCTCGCCCACGGCCTTGGTCTGAAGGTAATTGCCGAGGGCGTCGAAGACGCCGAGACACTGGACATGCTGCGGGAGCTGGGCTGTGACCAGGCCCAGGGTTACCACATCGCAAAGCCTATGGATCCCGACCTGTTTATTGAATGGGCGCACGAGGCGAGTGGGCGCTAATGGCTGACAGGCCCCTGCTCTCTGAAAGCAGCCCGGAGACCCGCTACCTTTTTTCGCTGACTGCGGTGCTGGTATGCAGCGTGGCCTGGCTCAGTATCGTGGCCTATAACGGGACTGCCCTTGAGATTGGGAAGGTGGACTGGCTGGACGTGCTGGGCGAGTCTGCGCTGGCGTTTTACTCACTGGTGCTGCTGGCATTGATCGCGGTGCCGCCGCTGCCGGATTCCCTGCGCACGCTGATCTTCGTGGGCCTGAGTATGCTGTTCATCGGCGCCATTACCGATGTGGCGGATGAGTTTGTCAGCGTGCAACTCACCTTTATTACCGCGGTGGAGAACCTCGGTAAATCCATGGGCGTGCTGGTGGCCTGTTTCGGTTTGTACCGATTGATCTTCCAGATCCATAGCTCTGAAAAATCAGCCAGGGAATTGCGCGTCGTCGCCGATTTCGATGACCTGACCGGGTTGGGCAATCGTCGCTCTTTCAACCAGGCGGTGCGCGCGGCAATTGAGTCCTCGGGCCAGGGCCAGCCTGCCGCTGCGCTGGCATTGCTGGACGTCGACAATTTCAAGGTCCTCAATGACGCCTTCGGCCACCTGGAAGGCGACAAGGTGTTGCGGGTACTGAGCCGCATGCTCAGCTCCATGCTGCGGGAAAAGGACACGGCATTTCGCTACGGTGGCGAGGAGTTTGGCATTCTGTTCCACAACTGCAACCTGGAAGAGGCGCGACTGGCTGCAGAGCGTATTCGTGTGGCCTTTGCCGAGATGCGCATCTACAGCGACGACGGTGTCGAATTCTGCTGCACGCTGAGTGCCGGCGTGGCTATTGTCCGGCCCGGTGACAGCTTCGGTACCCTGCTGAAGCGCGCCGATGAAGCCCTCTACCAGGCCAAGCACGATGGCCGTAACCGGGTCGAGGTGGCTTCTCCCAGGCTCGCGGTGCTCTCCACCGCGATCTGAACCTTCGCAAGCGGATTCGGGCCGCGCGCCAATCGGTGTTAACCTGACCTCGTTTCGTTGTGCAGTTCTGGAGGTCTGGCGATGTCGCCGTTTCGCACTACTCGCCCCGTTTTTTTCATGGCATTGGCGCTGGCGTCCTTGTCAGTCCCAAGTGCTCACGCCGGCATTATCCCCGGCATGCCCGATGCGATTGTCTGCTCGGTAAAGGACCCGACCGGTGTCCTGCCCTGGGAGCGAATGGTGTTCTATGTCAGCGCGCATACTCGAGATGGCAGTACCCTGTACAAGTCATCAACCTCGGACCCGGTGGTACTGATGGTCAGTGCCGAGGGCATCGTTGACGGCGCCAACCTGGCGGACTGTGACGGCCGCAGCGTCGATTCGCTGCGCAAGGACAACAAGGCCTTCAACTTCGCGACCAGTGAACCGGTCAGATGAAAAGCAGCTAGATGACGACCTGGGCGCCGTGGCGGCGGGCGTCGGCGAGGGCGTGCAGTTCGCCGCTTTCCTCGCGACCGGCCACGTGCAGCGCCCCGAAATACATATCGATATCGTCAAAGGGGCGTAGCCGGAAATCATTCCCCGACGCACTGACGTCGATTCCAGGTTCGTACTGCAGTGTAAAGGCCTCATCGACCCACTCCACGTGCAGGCGCGGTGCGCGAACCATGTCCTCGAAGCTCATGTTCTCGTAGGCGAAGCGCTGCCAGCCCTGGAAAATCGTTGTGGTGATGCGACTGGCGCCGGGGGAACCCATCGCCAGGGTCTTGCCCGCATCATTCCATACCACGGTGGGTGACATGTTCGACACCAGCCGTCCGCCCGCGGGTATCGCAAAGAACCCCGCCGGGTTCAGCTCCGGTTCGCCGAGGCTGTTGTTGGTGGGGATGCCGGTGCCGGGAATGGAAATCCCCGACCCGTAGCCGTTGCTCATGGTAATGGCGACCACGGTGCCGTCGCCGGTGGCGACGCTCAGGTGCATGGTGTTGGGTGAGAAACTCTTGTGCAGGTAGCGCGTGAGCCACTCCCTCTCCAGGATCTCGTCAGCGCGCGCCGCCCCCCAGCTGGCATTGGCTTCCTCATGGCGCAGGGAAAACATCGCCTGCTGCACCTGCGCAATAGCCAGTGCGCGTTCGGCCTCGCTCATGTCCTGGCGCCACAGGCTGTCATACATCTGCACCATGGAGCCCACCATGGCGCCGCCGATCGCAGGTGGCGGATTGAGTGCCAGCTTGAAGCCGTGGGAATTCAGCACAATTGGCTTGCGCACCCGGGCTTCATAGGCCCCCAGGTCGGCCATGGTGACAAAGCCCTCGTTGGCCTGTGTTTCCTGCTCCAGGGCACGGCCGATATCGCCCCGGTAGAGCGCATCGGCGCCCTCACGTGCGATCAGGTCCAGGGAGTCCGCGAGGTGTGGCGGTGTGTAGAAATCACCGCTTTGCAGCGCATGGTTGCCATCGGGAAAGAAACTGTCGCGGCTTTCCTGCTGGTCGAAGAACACCGCCTCGCCGGCCATGTCCAGCCACTTCACGAGGGTGTGGCTGGCGACCAGGCCGGAGCGTGCCAGCTCCACTGCAGGCAGGACGACATCCGCCCAGGGGAGCGAACCATGCCGCTTCCAGGCGAGTTCCACGGCGCGCAGCATGCCCGGCACCGCGATGGAGGCATGACCGACATTGACCGTGATGCCGTCGCCGTAGGGGATATGCGCCTGCTTCCAGGCGGTGCCGGCGCCGCCGCCCGGCACCTGCGGCATGGCGTCGGCCCCGTCGATCAACTCCGGCGGCGCGCCGGGGATTTTGATGGCAATGAACGCCGAACCGCCCAGGGAACACATGATGGTTTCCGCAACGGTGGCGGTAACCGCGCAGGCCACCGCGATATCGATCGCGTTGCCGCCCGCTTCGGCGATGCGCTTGCCGGCGGCGACGGTATAGGGGGATTCAGAGGCGATGGCCGCCGGGGTTGTACTCATATCCACTGTGAAACAGTCTGTGAGCGGCCAGTCTAGCCACTGGGCTTGCCGGCGGGCAACGCACAGGCTGCTTCGCAGGGGATTCGCTGCGTTAGATCAAGATAATCAGTGGCCCTGCGGCTCTGCCCGGTTGTGCCGCCCCGGGCAGAGCGAAATCATGCTAGCCGTCTTCCAGCAGCGATAGGAAGGTTTCGAGGATTTCGAAGTCATCGGGGAAGCGCCCCAGGCGGTTGCCTCCGCCGTGGCGGTTGCCCAGTGACTTGTTGAGGATGTAGTCGGCGCCTTCCTGCTGCACCAGCGCGCGGTACATGTCGGTATTGAGCGCGATGTGATTGCGGTTGGAGGTGGGCTGCAGTACGTGGCGCGTGCGCGAGGCGCTGCCGCCCACACGGTGGCAGCCGCCGCAGCGCAGTTGCACGACGTCAGACGCAAACTGCGCGAAATACTCCTCCGGATCGGCCTCCGGTTCCGGTGCCGGCTCGGGCGGCGCTTCCGGGAACAGGGCCAGGGCGGCGGCAATGATCGTGCTCTCGCTGGCGCCAGCGGCGACCGCACTGGTCAGGGCGTCGATATCGGCTAGCAACTGCTGGCTGTAGAGCAGGCGATTCCAGCCGATGACATCGTCGTAGTCGACATCCTCGTCATCGTCGGTGTCTTCAACCAGCGCCCCTGCTGCGTCGTCGAGCAGGTCGTGCAGCGCCTCATCAGAGATACCGTCGGCCATTTCCACGGCGTAGCGATAGGCCGCTTCCGTTACCGGCGTAATGGAGAATCCGCCCTCGTTGAGGTGTTCACCGGTGACCAGTGCGTGCACGGTACCGAACACCTGGATCGGCGCCTGGTCGGGCAGGCCGTTGCCGTCGGCGTCATAGTCAAAGCCGCCCTGTACCCCCATGACGTACCAGGTGTCCGGATCAAAGTCCGGGTTATCAAAGGTGTTGAGGCCCACCAGCGCCATGATCTGCAGGGCGTTGTAGCTGTCGAAAGTTTCCTGCCCCACCAGGGCAATGAGGCTGGTCTCGTCGGTAGTGCTGAGACCGGTGAGCACCGTCTCCCCGGAACGGAATTCGCTGACGAATACCTCGCCACCGCCGATCGGACCCTGCAGCTGTGCCTGTTCACAAGCGGCCAGCCCGAGACAGGCGAGGAGGGCAAGAACTCTGGACTTGAACATCGGTATTTCCCCATGCGGGTAGGAATTTACCGATTAGACGTGGCGGCGTGAGAGATGGTTCAGGGCGAGAGAATTTCGTTCAGGTTTTGTCCCGCTTTCGGAATATCTCCTGCGCCACGCGCAAGGCGTCTCCAGCGGGTACCTCGATATCCGGTTGCACACCCACCGATTGCCAGTTGCTTCCGGTAATCGGGTTGACGCTGCGGGCGGTCACCGACCACAACACGAAGTGCGCATGCACGGGCAGGTAGTCAAAGGGGTGGGCGCCGCCCCCCGAGGTTTCCCCAACAATGGTGGCGCGGTCCAGGGCCTGCAGGTTGTAGGCCAACGCTTCTGCCGCCGAGAAGGTCTTCGCCGAAATCAGCACATAGACGGGTT
>JASJBK010000185.1 GCA_030066555.1 Halieaceae bacterium | reverse complement strand
CACGCAGGTCGCCAACTTCCACCGCTACATGCTGGCGCACCGGGACGTGATCGAGCGTTTCGGGCGCTTTCCCCACCGCAATGCCATCCTCGGCCGGGCCTCAAGCGCGGACGAGCTGGCCCACCTCGACAAGCATGGAGGATTCTAATGAAAACACTCCTAAAACTACTGTGCGGTACCTGTCTCAGCCTGCCGGTCCTGGCCCAGCAGGCGCCCCCCTACAGCTGCGAAAATACTGCGGCCCACCGGGCATTCGACTTCTGGCTGGGACGCTGGGAAGTCACCGATGCCGCCAGTGAGCAGCGCTATGGCGAAAACCGCATCAGCTCACGCGACAAGGGTTGCCTGCTGCTGGAAGAATGGCTCAGCAGCCGCGGCGGTACCGGCACCAGCATCAATTATTTCAATCCCGCCGATGGCCAGTGGCACCAGCACTGGGTGGACAGCGGCAACAGCATCATCCACACCGCCGGCGGCATGGTAGATGGCTCGATGGTCATGGAAGGCAGCATTTACTACCTGGCCAACGGGCAAACCGCGCCGTTTCGCGGTAGCTGGACACCGCTCGAGGACGGCCGGGTGCGGCAATTTTTCGAGCAGCAGGACGGAGACGGGGCCTGGCAGCCCTGGTTCGAGGGGTATTACCGCCGCACGGACTAGTCGGCGCTGTTGGCCGCCACCAGTGATTCGGCGATCCGCCCGGCGAGCTTGCCCAGCAGCGCTTTCTCGGCGCTCACCAGCGCGCCGTAGCCATCACGGCTGAGGGCCGCGGTTTCCGAGAACTGGTAGGACGCGAGGATTTCCCCATCGCGCTGCACCCACCAGTAGGCCACCAGCAGGGCATCGCCATCGGCGGTGCCATGTAGCTGATCGATGCGCACATCGAAGACCAGGTCGCCCTCGCTGTATTCTTTCGGGAAGATATCCTCGCCCACGGCGGCAGACACCTCGATGCGCAGAAATTGCTGCAAGCCCTGGTTCATGGGCTCGGCCCACTGGTTGTGCATTGCAGGACGAATCTCGCCGCTGTTGGTCTCCAGCACGATACCCGGCTGCTCGATATAGGGCGCGATCACGAGCCGACCCATGGCATAGGTCCTGGATGGCGCCAGGTCGCGGCTCTGCTGCTCAATGTCGGAACGCAGCAGGTAGTACTGGGTTTGCACCGGGGTTCCGGAACAGGCCGCCAACAGGACCGCAAACACAAGGATGATTGCTCTCATTATCTGCTCTCCGGCTTTCATTGCCTGGCCTCCGGTTGCGGGTCAGGCGGCAGTTTGCTGCCCATCACCGCGGCGTTGGGCTGGCCCGACAGGGTGCGCGTCAATGATTCGAGGTTGTTAAGCGTCCGGTTCAACTGGCGCATGCTGCTGTTGACGTTCTGGTACAGGTCGGAATCCGGCGACAGGCCATCCAGGGTCTGGCGCAGCTCTTCCAGGGTCTTGCTGAGATCTTCCGGCAGCTGCTGGGTTTCCTCACTGTTTAGGATTCTCTCAAGCCCAACGAGCGCCTTGTCGAGTTGTGCCACCGCGTCGTTGACGTTGACCAGGGTTTCCTCGAGCGGCGCCTGGTCGATCTTGTCGAGAATGCTGTTGACCTTGACCATGATCTGATTCAGTCCGCCGCCAATCGTGGGAATCTCGGTGTAATCACCCCAGGTACCGGCCTCGGCAGGATCTGCGCCCGGGTAGTAATCGAGGCCGACGTACTGGGCGCCAGTTAGCAAATTGCCGGTTTCAAGACGCGCTCGCATGCCGTTCGGAACACCGGTTTCAACCACCGCCCGCAATAAGTCCACCGAAGCAGGCGTATCAGGCAGGGCCATGCGGCCTGGCTCCATGTAAATCAGCACCGGGATCGGGTCGCCCGTCGCTGTAACCTCACCCGCCACCCTATCCGCCTCCAGTCCCATCTGGATCATCTCCTTAAGCATGATCCGCTCCACACGACCCATCACAATACCCCGGTATTCCACGGGCGCTCCAGGTAGCAGACCCTTCAGGGACTGTGAGAATCGAACAACGAAGTGCGTGCCATTGTTGAAAGGGTTTTCGTGTGTCGCGTCGAGGCTGTCGTACAGCCTGAATTCGGTGCCAGGCGCTACAGGATCACCCTCGGGGACGTCCGGCGGTCGGGCGAAAGCTATACCCCCTAACAGCACCGTATCCATGGAGCCCGTGCTCAGCTTCAGGCCCTCGGCGCTGGCACTGAGGGAAATGCCGCTGGTGTTGTAAAAGCGCACCGAGCTGTCGATCAGCTCGTGGTAGGGCGCATCGATGAAGATCTCGTAGCGCATGCGCTCGGCACTCGAGTCAAATTCACTGCTTTCGACGCGGCCCACCTTGTAGCCCTTATAGAGCACCGCGTCTCCGGTACTAATGGATCCCGCGTGATCGCTAAGCAGGTTAAGGCGCAGCCCCGGCGCGTCGACTGCCGTTAATGGTGGCCGCGGCAGTGCCACAAAATCACGCGCACCGGGCTTCCCCTCCACACCAGGTGCCATCTGGATGTAAGCACCGGACAGCAGGGTATCCAGGCCGGAAATATTGCCCACGCCGATGCGGGCGGTGACCACCCAGAACTCGGTGTCTGCTTTCAACAGGGGCTTGGCCTGCAGGTCCATCTTGACCTTGGCCTTGACCCCCTCAAAGTCGTCGGTCAGGAACACCTCGGTCACCAGGCCCATTTCGACATTGCGGTACTTGATCTTGGTCTTGCCCGCCGTGAGGCCCTGGGCGGTGTCGAAGGCGATGGTGATCTCGGGACCCTCGGTCATCCAGGTGTGCACCACCATGTAGATGCCGAGCACCAGGGCGACAATCGGGATGATCCAGATCGCGTTGAAGCCGCCGCCTTCTTTCACCTCAGGTTGCGCTGTTGTCATTATTATCTTCCAGTTGGTCCCAGATCAGCCGGGAATCAAAAATCTCCGCCGCGATCATGGTGACAATCACCACACCGGCAAAGGCAAGTGCCGCAAAACCGGGCCGTATCACCAGCAAGCCCCCCAGATGAACCAGCGCCACCAGTATAGCCACCACGAATACGTCGACCATGGACCACTTGCCGATGAACTCGGTGACCTGGTACATCACTGTCCGCTGTTGCGGGCTGAGCTGCGAGTGCGATTTAACCGACCACACCAGGTAGAACATGGCGATCAGCTTGCCTGAGGGCACCATGACGCTGGCGATAAAAATGATCGCCGCGATAGGGATGCTGCCCAGCTTGATGAGCAGGACGACCCCACCGATGATGGTGCTGGCCTCGGTCTTGCCCAACTGGTCGGTGTACATGATGGGCAGCACATTCGCGGGTATATAGAGAATGCAGGCAGTAATCAGCAGGGCAACGCAGCGCTGCAGGCTATCGGTCTCGCGCTGGTGAACGGCGGAACCGCAGCGCGGGCAGGTGTGGGTATCCTCCGGCACCAGCTTCAGGCAGGTGTGGCAGGAAGCCAGTCCCTCAGATTTCGCTGTCGAGCCTTCGACTTCAGCCACGCTGCTCCTCCAGCGCCTCGATTTCCTGCCACATCTGGTACTTGTCCAGGGCGGCGATCGCCATGGTAAACAGGATGGCGAAGAATACGTAACCCCAGAATGACAGGCCCATAGTGACCGTCGCCATCTTCATGATTTTCACCAGCGAGACAATCACGCCGATGATGAACACTTCCACCATCGACCAGCTTTGCAGGGTGAAGACCCAGCGACCCACCGGCTTGAGCCAGGGCCGCCAGCGCTCCCCGCGCAGGGGCATGCACAACAGGATGAGCAGTACCAACACCGTGGCAGGGATATAAATAATGAAAGCCGCCACCAGGATAGCCACCATCGGCAAACCGTTGCCCCACAGCATCGCCGGTGTCTGCGGCAGGGTCATGACACTCTCCAGGCCGCTGGAGGCAAAGGACAGGAAAGGAAAGGCATTGGCCGTGACCAGCGCGATCAGCGCCGCCACCGAATAGGCCAGCACCTTGCTGTGGGCGTCCTTGCGTATCCGCGTCAGGGAATGTCCACAGCGCGGACAACTGGCGCGCTGGCCAGTTTTCAGTTCGCTCACGTCTACCAGCAGGTCGCAGGCGTGGCAGGCGATCGTTCCTTGCATGCACAGATAGTAAGCGACAATCAGCCAATCGCAAGCGCCCCTAGGCGAGCTGGCGCGTGGTGGCTATGCTAGGGCGCCCGACGACCAGGACAGCAAATGGACAGGTTATCTCCAGACATTCAACTGCTGCTCACCGGCAACGAGATCATGAGCGGCGACACGGTCGATTCCAACTCCGCCATGATCGCCCAGCACTTCGGCGAGCAGGGCCTGTCGATCGCGCGCAAGGTGACCTTGGGCGACGACCCGGGGGCGCTGAAGGCGGAGCTAACAGACCTGGCGGCGCGATCGCACGTGGTGATTATCAACGGTGGCCTGGGGCCGACCGTGGACGACCTGACCGCCGAGATTCTGGCCGCGGTTGCCGGCGTTGAACTGGCAGAGCACTCGGAAGCGCGGGCGCATGTCGAGAGCTGGTGCCAGCGCCGGGGCATCACCCCCAATGCGGCCAACCTCAAGCAGGCACTGCTGCCGGCAGGCTGCGAGCTGGTGCCCAATTCGATCGGCAGTGCGGTGGGCTTCAAGCTGGTGGTAGGCGACTGCCTGGTGATCTGCACGCCGGGAGTACCCGGAGAGTTACGCGCCATGATGCCGGATGTACTGGGTAGCATGGCTGAGCATCTGGGGGCTTTCACTCCGGGCAACGTGCTGCGCCTGCAGACCTTCGGGCTTGGAGAATCCACCGCGCAACAGCTGATCGACGATGCCGGCATAGACTGGCCCGCCAGCGTCGACCTGGGCTTTCGCGCCGGCGCGCCACAAATGGAAATCAAGCTGACCGTCAGTGACCAATCTGAGCTTGCCGCCCAGCGACGGTGCCGTGAGGCGTTGGAGTCGCTCTTTGGCGATCACATCATCGGCGAAGGCGGCACAACGTTGGCACAGCGGGTGCTGGAACTATTGGCGGAACAGGGTAAAACCCTGGCCACGGCAGAGTCCTGCACCGGCGGCCTGATTGCCAGCATGCTGACCCAGGTACCGGGGTCCTCCGCGGGCTTCCATGCGGGATTTGTCACCTATTCCAATGACATCAAGTCGTCGGTGCTGGGGGTGAGCGAAGCCACCCTCGAAACCGAGGGCGCTGTCAGTGAAGCGGTGGTGCTTGAAATGGTAGAGGGCGCGCTGCGGGCCTCCAGCTCCGACTACGCTGTTGCGGTGTCGGGCATAGCCGGTCCGGACGGCGGCACGGAGGACAAGCCGGTGGGCACCGTATGGCTTGCCTGGGGTCGCGAGGGCGATATCCGCACCCGCGGGCTGTGCTGGCCGGTGGCGCGCACCCTGTTCCAGACCATGATCGCTGCCGCGGCCCTGGATATGATCCGGCGCATGCTGCTGGGGCTGGATTCGGAGCCGCGCTACTTTGCGCAGCGCAGCCAGCGCTAGGTCGTAGCGCGCGCCTCCGGCGCGGTGCCCGGTGCGAAGGTCGCTTCGTCTACGCGCTCACGCCACGCCTGTAGGGTCGATCGCTTCTGCATCAGGGCGGCGGCTTCCTCGGCGCGTTCTATCACGGTGCACATGCTGGCCACGGCAATGTCCGCCACCGTGAGGTGATTACCCACCAGCCAGTCGCCGTCACCCAGCATATCGACGATAGCGTCGAAGTGGGCAGCCACTTCGCTGCAGATAGTGTCGCGGTCCTTGCGGCCAACGCCCTGGGCCTGCCCGGTTTTCTTCACAAACCCGTCGAGCAAGCGGTACAGCAGCCAGCGCATGAAACCGCTGTCATGGCTGAGCACGTCGCGCTTGAGCCAGTCAATGTTGTTGGGCCAGCCACGCATGGCGAGGTCGTAAAAGAACAGGCTCTCGTCGGCCCAGTCTTCGATGATGTGCGTGCGGGCGCGATCCGCCGGCGATGACGGCAGGATCGGCGGTTCGGGATAGCGCGCATCCAGGTGCCGGAGGATGGCGGTGCTGTCGACCACCAGGCCGGTCTCGTCTTCCAGTACCGGCGTCTTGCCGGTGGGGCTGATGGTCTTGCGAATCTTGCCGGCGTCCACCACCCGGTAATTGCGCACCTCGAAGGCAAGGCCCTTGTAGCGCAGCGCACGGCGCACCTTGGCGGCAAAAGGGGATACCTCATACTGATGCAGCAACAGGTCGGCCATGCTCAGCGTCCCGGGTTAATCTTGAAGTGTTCGCGGGCGCGGTAGGCTTCCTGGCACTCCGGCAGGTCGTAGTACTTGCCGAGTCGGCGTATGGCGCCGGTCTGGATTTCACCATAGCCCGCTGCCTCGGACTTACACTCCGACTCGCTCTTCTCGCCACCGGCAAGGCACTGCTGCAGCACGGCGGCCTTCTCAGGCGCCAGTTTCTGCTGGCGTAGTTTCTGGCAGGCGTTCTCCATGGCGACAACCTCGGCCTCTGACAGGTGGGAGGCGAACGCAGGAAGGGAGAGAAGCGCGACGAACAGGACGCTCAGGATTCTGGGCATGATGATCCCCTAGGGTGAAAGTCGTTCGATAGACCAGGACAGGTCGGACTGCCTGGTGTAGAGGAAGCGGTCGTGCAGCCGGTGGGCGCCGCCCTGCCAGAACTCGATTTCCTCAGGCACCACCCGGTAGCCACCCCAGAAGCTGGGCAGCGGCACCTCGCCGCGGGAAAACTTGTTCTTGAGTTCCTCGAACTTCTCTTCAAGCACGGCGCGGGCGGAGATGGGGCGGCTCTGTGCCGAGGCCCAGGCCGCCAGCTGGCTCTCGCGGGGGCGACTCAGGAAGTAGCGCGTGACCTCCAGGTTGGACAGCCGCTCTACCCGTCCGCCGACTATGACCTGCCGCTCCAGCACGTTCCAGGGAAACTGCAGGCAGACCTGCGGGTTGGCGGCGATGGCCTTGGCCTTGCGGGACTCGAGGTTGGTATAGAACACGAAGCCCTCCTCGCTGAGATCCTTGAGCAACACCATGCGCTGCCAGGGCCGGCCCACCCCGCTTTCGTCCGCTTCCACCGTCGCCAGCACCATGGCCGTGGGGTCGGTGATGCCGCCGGCCACGGCCTGGGACAGCCACAGGTTGAACTGCTCGATAGGGTCGTCGTTGAGGTCTTCTCGCTGCAGGCCGCCCTGCAGGTATTCCCGGCGGAAGTCTTCCAGCTCCATCACCATTCCAGGTCAGCCCCCGGCGCCCTGCAGGAAGAGCATTGTAAGTGTGGCCAGGAAGAACACCCCGACCACGGAATCCACGATCCAGCTGATCGGGGTGCGAATGCCCTTGGAGAGCTGGGCAGGGTCCGACAGGCGGACACCCCGGGGTGTGATATCGAACACCCAGGCCAGGGCAACGGTAACCGGGAAGCCCAGCACCACCGCGGTCAGTACCAGGGTAACGGACCAGTCCGGCCAGCCGAGCAGGGTAAAAATGAAATCGCTCCACTGCAGCAGGCACCAGCCACCGACCGCGTAGATGGTCGTGCTACGCAACACCTTGCGGCGTCTCAGCTCATCAATCACCCCCTGACTGGGTGGGGTTGAATCGTCCATCGGCGTTTCGTCTGTCCCGGAATGGACCTACTATAGCCCAGTTCGTCGGCACAGCCGAAGGCCGCTGCGAGAATCGGGGTAGTCAGCTCAACTCATGCAAACACCAGACATCATCCAGGTCGGGGCCGACCACACCGCGTGCATTACCGACATACTCGCCGATGCCTTTGCGGAGGATCCCTGTATGAACTGGGTGATACCTCACGTGGGCCTGTATCCGGGCTTTTACACGATGCTGGCCAGGCGCCTGTATATGCCCCACGGGCTGGTATTCATGGACAGCGAGGCGCGCGCGGCGGCCATGTGGCTGCCGCCGGGCGTCGACCACCGGGTAGCCATAGGGCTCGACCAGTTGCTGCTGGTCATTCGCCTGCTGCTGCACAGCGGCACCCGCGTGCTGCCACGGCTGGAGCAGGCCCAGGAAGTGATGGCGCGCCGCCATCCCAGGGAGCCCCACTACTACCTGCACGCAATCGGAGCCAGGCGCGGAAGCCAGGGGCTGGGGTTGGGATCGGCGCTGATCAAGCAAGTCACCCGCCGCTGCGACGAAGAGCGCATGCCCGCTTACCTGGAAAGCAGCTCACCACTGAATATTCCGCTCTACCAGCGGCACGGTTTTGAAATCCAGGATGAAGAGCCGATTGGCGAAGGCGGGCCACCCCTGACGTTCATGTGGCGGGAGCCACGCCAGGCTCAGTAAATCCGGTTGAAGAAACCGCTAGGCGGGAACCTGGCGAACATCTCCTCGGCGGCCTTGTCGAAGCTCGACTGCTGCGAATCGGCATCGCCCAGTTCCGCCAGGCGCCCCTGCATGACACCGCGCCAGACCGACTGGCTGAG
>JASJBK010000184.1 GCA_030066555.1 Halieaceae bacterium | reverse complement strand
CCCACACGGCCACGAATATCGAAAGCAGGACTTTGCGGCCGCGCGTGATCATTGGGCGAGGATAAAGCCGATGACGTCGTCGAGGTCTTTGTCGGTGGCCAGCATGCTCGACATCATCTGCATCTGGCGGCCGTACTTGTCATCCGGGTGGCTGCCGCGGATGCCCTGCTGGAAGTTCGCGTACTGGCGGCGCAGGTAGGCCTCGTCCAGGCTGGCGAGATTGGGCGCGTTCAGCGAGGGATTGCCCTGGGCATTGGCGCCGTGGCAGGCACCGCAGGCGGCGTTGTACTGCACCTCGCCATTGCGGGTGTCGTGCTCGCCGGCGTCGCCGCCATCGCCGGCAGGCAGGCTGGCTATATAAGCAGCTACATTGGCCACCGCCTCCGGGCTCGCAAGAGTGGCGGCCATACCCTGCATCTGGCGCCCCACGGTGTCACGAGCGTCGGCGCCGCGAACTCCGGACTGGTAGTGGCCGATCTGCCGGGCCAGGTAGTCGGCGGACTGCCCCGCCAGAGCCGGTGCGTTAAGTGCCGGGTTGCCGGTGGCATCCGCGCCGTGGCAGGCGACGCAGGTGGTGTAGTTGGCCTTGCCCGCCTCCAGGTCTTGCCCGTGGGCAAAAGCGGCCAGCGTGTAAGCCAGGCATACGAAAGCCCATTTCATTTTTGTGTCATGAAAGATCATGTGCGGTTCCCGAACGCGCTCCCCCGAGCGAATTGCGCAGATTATGGCGCCGTGAGCGTGGAAATCTGCCGAATTTTAAAAATCCGTCAGCATTTTTTCGGGATTGGGCCGGAATCTTGGCCCGATAAGACCTGTCAGGCGGCGTCGGCGTTATCCAGGTGGGCCCGGCGCCAGGCGGTAGGGGTTTGCTGGTGCACCGCCTTGAAGGCCTTGTTGAAGGAACTGAGGGAGCGAAACCCGGCGTCCATGGCGATAGTGAGCACCGGCAGTTGGGCATCCTCCGGGCTGGCGAGGCGCTCGGCCGCCTCCTTCACCCGGTAGCTGTTGAGAAAGTCGCTGAAATTGCGATAGCCCAGTCCGCCGTTGATGGCCTGCCGCAGCCGGTACTGGGGCACATCCACCTGGCTGGCCAATTCGCCCAGGGTCAGGCCCATCTGGCGCCAGGCCGCCTCCGCCTGCATGTGGTTCTCGAGGCGGGCCAACAGGCCGGGATCCACGCTCACCGCAGGCGACTCCGACTCCGGCGCCTTCTCGACGGGCTGGAACAGCAGGCCGCTGCGGTACTGCAGCAGGGACAGGTTGATCAGAAACAGCAGCAGCGCCGGCGGCAGGTACTCCCAGGTGGCGAGCCAGGCCGCACCGGGAAACAGGATTTCCCGGGACAGGATCAGCAACAACAGGTAGGCGCCATTGAGGCCCACGAACCCCAGCCGCAGCCGCCGGCGGACTTCCACCAGGTCGGTACGCCAGTGGCGCGATACCACCCACAGGGTCAGGCCCAGCAGAATGAACTCCACCCCCTGGGGCAGCGTGAAAAACAGCCAGTGTGGCAGCGCGGGGGCCAGCATGCCGGCCAGCGGCATCAGCACCGTGAAAGCCACCATACCGATTTGCCAGGGCCTGAGCCGGAAATCGTCGTCGAAGACACTGGCGCTGAACAGGTAAAAACAGCCGGGGGCCGCAGTCTGCAGCGTCGCGGTGGGGATTTCGAACACGGTGCCCGGCACCAGTGGCATACAGAGGTAGGCGGAGATCGCCAACATCAGCAGCAGGTACAAGCGTTCGCGGATACCCCAGCCCGGCTGGCGCAGCAGCAGGGCCAGGCCCAGGGCGACCTGGGACAGGCTGAAACTGATGGCGGCGATAAGAAGGTCTGGCATGGCTCGCGTCCGTTACCGGCGCATCATACCAATAAGAAGGCCCGGCACGGGCCCAGGGAGAGGGCCCGGCCGGGCAGAAAGGCTCGCACCAAAGCTATGGGGGCCTGGTGCGAACCTGCGGGCTACCTGAGTGGCACGGCCGCGCTAGCGGGAGCAGAGCGGTCGGTCATCCGGGCAGTCGAAGTCGCGGAAACTTTGCACCGAGCGCTCGAAATCGCGCGCGGTGTAAACCCTGGCGTTGTGGGCCGTCACGATGCGGTTGTAGTTGAGATCCAGCGGTTCCAGCGCCGCCGCCATGCTCACCGTGTTGCGATTCGCGGTGGGCACACCGGTGGCATAGGGTGAGCCGAAATGGTCGGCCATGAACAGCGTACGCACGGCGGGCACGTAAAACAGCAGGTTGCTCAAGGAATGAATAGTCGACACGTCGTAGACCTCCACCCGGTTCTTGCCGGTACCCAGCGTCAGGCGCTGATTGACCGAGAGAAAGCGGCTGCTCTCGGGCTCAAGCTGGCTGAGGTCTCGAATCGCGCCGATGGTGTTGTCCACGGTGACCAGCGTAGCGCCCAGTGACAGCGCCTCATCGATACCGCCGAGGTGATCGCCGTGGTGATGGGTGACCACCTGGTAAGACAGTCGCTTGTGGGAGCCGGTGGCTTCCTGAAATGCCGCCAGCCGGTCGGTCAGCCCGGGGTAACCACCACAACCGACGACCTCGTTGCCGGTATCCACAAAGATCGAGAAGCCCGCGTTCTGTCCCACGTGATACACATTGGGCGCCAGACGGTTGATCACCATTTCGCTGACATCGATGCGTTCGCCCTCCGCTTCCAGCCCTTCAGGCAGGGCGAAGGTATCGGGTGCCAGGTTCCGGTTGAAACGCAGCCTGCGCCCGGTGCCGATCAGGTTGGGATCACCTGCCACCGAGAACGATACCTTGCTCGCAGCCATCAGGCCGTCAACCTCGGTGTGATCGTCGAACACGTAGTCGAGCGCGCCAAACTGGGGATTCTCCCGGGTCATGCGCGTGATCAGGTGGGTCTCGGCATCAATAAATACGGTGAGTTCCGGGCTGAGCGGAAACTGCATCTTGATCATTTCATGCGGCCGATTCAGCCAGCTCGCCGACCCCACGTACTCCGCCGTGTCGCGACCCTTATGTAACTCAAGGGCCAGCAGGGTATCGGTGGTGCGCATGGTGCCACCGCCGAAGGTGTAGGGGTCTCCAGACTGCGCCTCACCGTAGGTACCGTTCACCAGGTTCACCGTCCAGGCGTCCTCGCCACTGGCGATGATCAGGTTCGGGAAGATGCCGCCGCGCGACTTGAAGTAACTCTCGAAGTAGGCCTGACCGCCCTCGATATCGTGGATCAGGCGCAGGTTGTTCTTGTTGAGGTCGGTGAGTGCCGGTGACCAGCTCTGGTTGAGGTTGGGGCCAATATAGGCCTCCTCGATCTCGTAGTTGCGCATCTCGGTGAGCGCGCTGCCGCCGTAGGCGTCTACCACGCGGTCGATCAATGCACCCACATCGAACTCCGCGTCCTGGGCCTGGCCAGACCCGCTTACCACCCATAGCGCCAACAGGGCGCCGCGTATTATGGTTTTCATGGTGTTGTCCTGTTATCAGTCCCCCTGACAACACCAGTCTGCGCGGAGTCAAATTTTCGCGCTATACGCCCTGTCTTGCTATGGCATCACTTCGCCGCATCTACCACTCGCGCAGCGACGGACCGAGGATATGGCGCGACCGGCCAATAGCGTGCTGGCTGTGCCCGACGATCAGCGGGTCCGGAGGCTTAACCAAATGCCGATCCTTGTTGGGGTAGTCGAGGCAGCTCAGGAAATGCGTCATGCAGGCAATCCGCGCACGCTTCTTGTCGGATGACTTGATGATCGTCCAGGGAGCATCGGCGGTATCGGTGTAGAAGAACATGGCCTCCTTGGCCTCGGTGTAGTCGTCCCAGCGCTCGATGGAGGCACGGTCGATGGGCGACAGCTTCCACTGCTTAAGCGGGTCGCTCTCGCGGCGCTTGAAGCGCGTGGTCTGCTCGTCACGGGTCACCGAGAACCAGTACTTGAACATCTGGATACCGCTGCGGACCATCATCCGCTCCAGTTCCGGGGTCTGGCGCATGAACTCCAGGTATTCCTCAGGGGTGCAGAACTCCATGACGCGCTCAACGCCAGCGCGGTTATACCAGGAGCGGTCAAACAGCACGATCTCCCCTTCGGTGGGCAGGTGGCGGATATAGCGCTGGAAGTACCACTCGCCCCGTTCCTGCTCGGACGGCTTTTCCAGGGCGACGACTCGTGCACCGCGCGGATTGAGGTGTTCCATAAAGCGCTTGATGGTGCCGCCCTTGCCGGCTGCGTCACGCCCCTCGAACAGCACCACGATCTTCTGGCCGGTCTCCTTGACCCAGGCCTGTACCTTGAGCAGCTCGACCTGCAGGGCCATCTTCTTCTCTTCATAGTCGGCCCGCGGCATACGCGAGTGATACGGGTACTCACCGCTTTTAAAAAGCTCCTTGATAGCCTCTGGGCTATGCCGAATCTCAGCCTGCAGGTGCCGCAACTCGCCGCCGTGGGCGTTTTCCAGGTCCACGACCTTCGGTTTTTCCTTGTCTGACATACTTTTCCCCTTTTCCAAGCCAGTCATTATCTGGCGCTGGCGGGCAAGTCGACCTGATCAACATCAATCGAATGGCCATTAAGCGGCGGGTATTCCGGGATTCTGCGACGCATGCACGGTACGTGGGCCAGAATGGCAGCTACGGACAGCCGAGGCCCGGCCCGGCATGGACGCGCCGGGCCGTCGGCGGTATGATTGCCGCCCTTTCCGCCCGTAGCTCAGCTGGGCAGATCGCAGAGCAATCTGCGACCGAGCCGGGGAGAGATACGAGGAAAGCGTAGCTTTCCGACCCCGACCCGATCAGCGAGGGCCGGGCTTGCAGCCCAAAGGCTGCAAGGAGCGCGGCAAGTCGAAGACTTGCTAAAATCGGCACGCGGCACCCAAGCCGCATGTCACTGCAGAACAAACCGCCCGTAGCTCAGCTGGATAGAGCGCTGCCCTCCGGAGGCAGAGGTCAGAGGTTCGAATCCTCTCGGGCGCGCTTGTCAAAACAATAAGTGGTGCGTATCTACGCTTGCAAATTAGATTAGGGCATGAATTAAGTTTTCGACCCCTTTTCAACCCTTCTTTTTCCCTTAATGATCGAAATATGTAAATATCCCCTCAGCCCGGTGGCGCCAGCGAGCCTCTTGATTGGACGCAATATTTGACCACCCTCTCCCAACCGTCTTATTGGTATCAAACAAAACGGGCATTCCCCTGTGAATCACGTAATCGAATTTACCATAATCGAAACCCAAGCTATGGCGAAGGGAGACAATCTCCGGGTGCGGTTCGACGGTTTCTCTTCCGATACAGGTTACCGATGATATGATCGGATGCTTCGAGGTGATTCGCGTACAGGTTTCCCGGTCACCCAGGAACTGGTAGATGCGAACAAAGAATAACTCTCCCTCTTGCTCCGGCAAGAATCGCTCGACTACCAACTCCGGTCTCTTCAAGTACTTTTTCGGAACGTCATGAATGTCGTCATAGATCCGGTAATCCTGTGCTGAGTCGAAACGCAGCGCCTCAGGATTGAGGGTTTGATACCAGTTGTGCAGCCAGTGGCGTAATCGCGAGCTGTGTGCTAAACGGCGCTGTTTGAGTCTGCGCTCAGGTAGACCGGCATAATTGAGATTCGATTTTACGATGACAGGTCCACGGTAGAAGTCTTGCGCGCGAAGCAGGTTTCGGCTGTTCGTAGACTTGCGGATATCGACAACATCGCGGTTGAGGGTGAACGGGTACCGTCGCGCAAGCTCAAGATACTCATCCGGGACAACCGAGAGGTCGATGTGCAGGATCGCCAGGTCAGCCGGTACGAACTTATCGACGCCGAAAACGAAATCTACCTTGATTCCCAGCTCTCGCCAGATCCTCGATAAATGATAGATCTGATAGCAGGACAGCTTTCGTCGACGATCCTCTTTGTGGAACAGAATAGCGATGCGTCGTTTCATATTTCGGCCTTGAACTAGGAATCAGGCAATAACACGATTTGACACGCGGATACTCGGGCTCCTAACGAGCTAGTAATTCCCGTTTGGTCCTAAGCAGGTCGGGTTTCGATCAGAATCATAACGTTATCGCTTACCTGATAAACGGGAGTGAGCCCTTCGAAATCAGCAAACGTTAAGCACCGCGTGACTTTTCACTTTTCTATCTGGAAATGCCTGGTAAAAGCAATTTAAATGTTGCCTCATCAGTTCGAAAAACGGGCCTGTTTCGGTCACCCATTGCAGGTCGTCATCACCTGTGGGATATAGATACTCTGCAATGACTAGAAAGGTGTCTTTGTTGCACAATTCTGCAAGGTTACACCACATCCTTTCGTAGGCAGACAACCAATAGCGCTCTCCATCTTGGTCAAAGAGCTGGACCAGCCATTCATCATTTGATCGGTAGTAAAAGTCTTGCTCCCCCTTTAAGGCATGGGGAATATTCGACACATATACGGTGTCTACATGGATGCGGCAATCATGCTCGTCCTTGCTCAACCATTTCTTAAGTCGTATTAGAGCGGGACTGGTAATTGCCTTTGCACGAGTTTTCTCACCGCGAATGTCCAAGCATGCGAAACCTATAGCGTCGTTTAGAAAAAGCGAGCGCACGTGCTCGAATCGATCGGGTGCGCCCTGAAATAACCAGCTTTCCGGCCGACTCATGTCACCCAATAACCAGTCCTCGGTCGATTCAGCGAACTGGCGTAATGGAGGATTCCTAGGCAGTATTTTCGCTAACAGACGAAGGCATTGCTCCGCCGATTTCGTGTTGAGGAGCGCTTGCCTGACGACAGACCAGATATTTAATTGGTATTGATTGATATCGCAAATGAGAGCGTACTGAGGTTGCCGTGCCGCCACGATATCCAGATTTCGCAAGCTACCCCAGCCAATATGGATACTGTTCTTTTTAGGCGCGAACCTCTTGAGTCGATTGAGCACGTCTGCCGTTCCATAATCTTCCCTTATTGTTAGCGTATACACGCCCCTGCCGGGTTTCATTGGACTACCGCTAATTTCTTCGGCGAATCGTGCTATGTTTCTTTGGGTGCCCATCGAAAAATTCGGCAGGATAAAAGGTGTTGGGAAAATCCTTTTAGGCTGGTAATCTTCGCAAATAATAAATTCATGTGCAATTCCCGAGCCATACAACCGCAGATCCCGAACAAGAGGTAGACAGGCAAGGTGCCCAGGATCAGACTGGCATTTCGTACCGATGCGTCGCATAGGCAACTGCGGCTCATGCGGCAGATGGGCGTCACCGATGCGGTCACTGGGCGCCCAGTTGGCGACACTGGGCCTGTCTGGAGCCTGGATTCGATGCTCGAGCTGCAGCGGAAGGTCGCGGACTTTGGTTTGCACTTGACGGTGATCGAGCTCATTCCCATCTCAGATCGAGTGAAGCTCGGCTTACGCGGACGTGACGAGGAGATAGACCATTTCTGTCAAACGGTCCGTAACCTCGGTCATGCGGGCATACGGGTGATGGCTTACAATTGGATGGTCGGCTTCACCTGGTTTCGGACCTCGGTAGCGACACCGGTACGTGGCGATGCCCTGTCCACGGCGTACAATCATGAGGTAATGCAGAACCTTCCCCCGGCAGCGCTGGGAGAGATTCATCCAGAACAACTCTGGGCCGGATTGGAGTACTTTCTACAGGCAGTGGTTCCTGTGGCTGAGGAAAGCGGCGTACAGCTGGCCATACACCCGGATGACCCGCCGCTCTCCCCGGTGCGAGGCGTGCCGCGTATTCTTACGTCGCCTATGGCCTTGCAGCGAGTTATCGACCTTGTCCCCAGTGAGGCTAACGGCTTGACATTCTGCCAGGGGTGCTTTGGTGAAATGGGTGTCGACGTGCCTACCTACATCCGGCACTTTGGCAAACAAAGAAAGATTTTCTTCGCTCACTTTCGCAACATTCGGGGAACAGCCGAAGATTTCGTCGAGACCTTTCACGACGACGGTCAGCTCGACATGTTCGAGGCCATGCAAGCCTATCACGAAATCGGCTTCGCAGGCCCAATGCGCCCCGATCATGCGCCGACTATGGAAGGGGAGAGCAACGAAAATCCCGGATACGCCGTGCAGGGCCGGATTCTCGCTATTGGATATATGCGAGGTTTGCTGGAGGCCATCGAGAAGAGCAAACTCATCAAAATGGGCGCGGATTGACGGATGTGGCTCAAACGAACCAGGGGTCCCGAAGATGGTTTTCGCGCTCGTTTTTTACCCGGCCCACAACCAAGCATAGAGCGATGCCTGATCATCGCCGAAGTGGCCCAGGCCCATGATGGCAGTCTCGGGCTCGCGCACGCCTTTATCGATGCGGTCGCCGATGCAGGGGCCGATGCGATCAAGTTCCAGACCCATATCGCGGCTGCCGAAAGCACTGCCTCCGAGCCGTGGCGGGTGCAATTCAGTCGCCAGGATCGTACGCGCCAGGACTACTGGAAACGGATG
>JASJBK010000183.1 GCA_030066555.1 Halieaceae bacterium | reverse complement strand
GGTAGCTGCTCCAGGTACCACTCGTAGCCCTCGTCGGCGGTGAAGCCCTCCTGCACCTGCCAGGTAACGCGAGTCAGTTCACCGCGAACCACCTCGCTGTTGGCCAGTCGCCAGCGGCTGTGGATTTTCTGATAGGCACCCAGGCCGAGCAGGTAGTCGAGCGTATCTGGGCCGCTCTCGCTGAAGACTTCGGCGTAGCGCCAGGTGGCATCCAGCGGCGCCGCGCCCGCAGACATCGACAGTCCCATCGACAGCGAAAGCAACAGGCAACAGACCAGTCTCACGAGACGGGCTCCTGATCAGCGGCGAAGAATGCCTGCAAATGCTCAGCGGCGATTTCGACGGCGTCGTCCATATGGCAGTGATGGCCTCCTGGCACAATTTCTACCCGGATATCCGCGGGCAGGTCCGGGGTGTCAAAGCGGTCGCGCATCCCGGACTCCGCCAATAGTAGCAGCCCGGGCATCGAAAGCCCGGCGAGCACCGCGTCGATATGGTCGCGGGTCAGTTTCATCGCCGAGGCGCCCTGCAAACGGGCATCGTGGGACCAGCACCAACCGTTTTCGACCGGGCGCAGGTTGCGTTCGGCGATCAAGCGCGCCGCCGGCGGTGCCAGGCCCTTGCGCTCGCGCACCATGACTGCGTCTTCAATCTGCCGAAAAGTACGGCCGGGCCTGTCCAGCAGGTTGTGCTTGTCGACCAGGAATTCCGCCAATTGCTGCGGATAGTCCGCCGCTTCCGCCGACGGCGGTACGATGCCGTCCAGCCAGGCGACGCGGGCGATACGTGCAGGCCGCGCCGAGCTATAGAGGGTGGATATCATGGCGCCGCGGGAGTGGCCCAATAGCGAGAAGCGCTGCCAGCCAAGCTGGTCCACAACCGCTTCCAGGTCAGGCAGGTCGCTCCAGGCGTTGTACTCGCCATCGGCAGCGCGGTGGTCGCTCTGGCCGTGGCCAGCGAGGTCGAGCGCGACGATATGCAGTGGCGCGCCCAGTGACATGAGTTTCTCGGCCAATGGCAGGAAGCTGGCGGCGTTGTCGAGCCAGCCGTGCAGCGCCAGCACCGGTATGCCCGTGGGCTCACCCCACTCCAGCGCGGCCAGTCGACGGCCGTAGACCTCGAAGTGACGTTCCCGCATCAACTACTGCTTGTCGAATTCCGGTGGGAAAGCATGCCAGGCCAGGGTCGCCATGCCCTGCCCCACCACGTCCATATCCAGCGCCACGATGCCCGCCGGGGGAAAGCCCATCAGCCGGTAGTCACGGGGATCGCCGGTGGTAAACCAGCCTACCAGTTCTGCCACCAGTGGCAGGTGGCTGACCAGCACCACGGACTGGCCACCGCAGGCCTGCACGGCATCGGCTACCGACTGTTCGGTGGAGGGTGGCAGCAGGCTCAGCTCCTCGCGGCTTTCCACGCTGCCAACAGCCGCAAGGATGCAGTCACGAGTCTGGCGCGTTCGCAGCTTCGGGCTGCACAGGAGATAATCAAAATCCTCCTCGGCCAGCAGGCGCCCGGCGTCATTGGCGTTCTGGGTGCCGTGATCGGTCAGGGCCCTCTCGCCGCCGCCGCGGGGCGGTGCCGCGTCGCCATGTCGCACCACATAAACGCGCATCAGTGTCCGGCCCCCAGGGAAAATTCCACATCCTGGGGCTGCTCTGCCAGCATCATGTTGCCAATCACTTCATCGAGGCTGCGACGTTCATAGAGAATGGCATAGAGGCCGCTGACCAGCGGCATGTAGATCTCGCGGCGATCCGCCTCGGCCTTTAGCAGCTTCAGGGTATTCACACCCTCGGCCACCTGCCCGAGGTTGGCAAGGATGTCGTCCAGGGCCTGGCCCTCGCCCAGCGCATAACCGACCCGGTAATTGCGGCTCAGCGGCGAGGCGCAGGTGACGATCAGGTCGCCGACCCCGGCCAGGCCCAGGAAGGTCAGCGGGTCGGCACCGAGGCTGACAGCGAAGCGGGACATCTCCGCAAGGCTGCGGGTCAGCAGCATGCCGATAGTGTTCTCACCCACCCCGAGTGCTGCGCCCATGCCCGCCATGATGGCGTAGACATTCTTGAGCGCGCCGCCCAGTTCCACGCCGTACATATCGCTGCTGGAATAGACACGGAACGTGCCGCTCTGCAGCAGGTCTTGGATGGTGTCGCACAGCGGCGTATGACTGCTGGCAATCACCGAGCCGGTAATCTGGCCGGCGGCAATCTCTCGCGCCAGGTTGGGGCCGCTGAGTACGCCAATGGGGTTTTCCGGCAGCTCTTCCTCCAGCACCTTGCTCATAAGTTTGAAACCGTCGGCCTCGATACCTTTGGTGGTGCTGATCACCAGCGTCGCAGGATCGATACAGGTGGCGAGGTCGCGGGCTACCGCCCGGCAGGATTTGCTCGGCACGGCAACAAAAACAATGTCGACGCCATCGACGGCGGCCGCGAGGTCGGTGGTGGCCTTGAGCGTTGGCTCAAGCTTGTATCCCGGCAGGTAGGTGGGGTTTTCCTGGCTCTCGTTGAGGATATCGGCGCGCTCGCCGCTGCGCATCCACAGCGTGGTGGTGTGGCCGTTTGCCGCGATGATGTTGCCGATAACCGTGCCGAAGCTGCCGCCACCGAGCACAGCGACGCAGTGTTTTGCAGGCATAAACTGCCCCATCTCCCCCGTGAGCGTGACAGTGTAACAGTAACCCGGCGCGGGGGTCCGCGCCGGGATTCACAGGATTATGATCAGCCCGCGAGTTCCAGCAGCAGCTTGTTGAGTCGCGCCACGTAGGCCGCCGGGTCTTCCAGGGTTCCGCCCTCAGCGAGGCTGGCCTGGTCGAAGATGATGCTGGCAAGGTCGGCGAAGCGGTCTTCGTCGGCCTCGGCGTCGAGCTTTTCCAGCAGCGGGTGGGTGGGGTTCACCTCGAGGATAGGCTTGGACTCAGGCACCTCCTGTCCGGCGGCTTCCAGCATGCGGCGCATCTGGGCGCCCATGTCGTAGTCGCCCACTACCAGGCAGGCCGGTGAATCGGTCAGGCGGGAGGTGGCGCGCACTTCCTGTACCTGGGCTTGCAGGGCGGACTGCAGCCGCTCTACCAGTGCCTCGCTTTCCTGCTTGAGCTTTTCCTGGGCTTCCTTCTCTTCCTCGCCGAGGTCGAGTTCGCCGCGGGCCACGTCCTGGAAGGACTTGCCATCAAACTCCTGCATCTGGTTCATGAACCAGTCATCGATGCGGTCAGACAGCAGCAGCACCTCGATGCCCTTTTTGCGGAACACTTCCAGGTGCGGGCTGGATTTAGCGGTCTTGAAGTTCTCGGCCACCACGTAGTAGATCTTGTCCTGGCCTTCCTGCATGCGCTCGACGTAGGCAGCCAGGCCCTGGTCCTGCGCCTCGCTGTCGGTGTGGGTGGTTGAGAAGCGCATCAGGCCGGCGATCTTCTCGCGGTTGGAGAAGTCTTCGGCGGGGCCTTCCTTCAGCACCTCACCGAACTGGTCCCAGAACGCCTGGTACTGCTCGGGTTCCTTCTTGGCCATTTTCTCGAGCATATCCAGCACGCGCTTGGTCAGCGCCGAACGCATGGCGTCAACCTGCGGGTCCTGCTGGAGAATCTCGCGGGACACGTTCAGCGACAGGTCGTTGGAATCCACCACACCCTTCACGAAGCGCAGGTACAGGGGCAGGAATTGCTCGGCGTCGTCCATGATAAAGGTGCGCTGCACATACAGCTTGAGGCCGCGCACCATCTCGCGGTTGTACAGGTCGAACGGCGCCCGGGCGGGAATATACAGTAGGCTGGTGTATTCCAGCTTGCCTTCGACCCGGTTGTGGCTCCAGGTCATCGGGTCGTCGAAATCGTGGGAGACGTGCTTGTAGAACTCACGGTACTCCTCGTCGCTGACCTCGCTGCGGGAGCGGGTCCACATGGCGGTGGCCTCGTTGACGGCCTCGAATTCGGGCGCCGCTTCCTCGGCTTTCTGTTCGCCCTCTTCGTCGCCTTCTTCACCCGCAACCGGCGCCGCCGGCTTCTCCATCATGACCGGCACGGAGATATGGTCGGAGTACTTCTTGATCACGCTGCGCACCCGCCAGTCGTCGGCGAACTCTTCGCAGTCGGACTTCAGGTGCAGGATGATGGTGGTGCCGCGGCCGGCCTTCTCGACGTCTTCCACCGAGAAGGCGTCTTCGCCGCTGGACTCCCAGTGCACGCCCGCTTCCACCGGCTCACCGGCCTTGCGGCTCAGCACCTCGACGCGCTCGGCGACGATGAAGCTGGAATAAAAGCCCACGCCAAACTGGCCGATCAGCTGGGAGTCCTTCTTCTGGTCGCCAGACAGCTGTTCCAGGAAGGCGGCAGTGCCGGACTTGGCAATGGTGCCCAGGTGCTCGATAACGTCCTGGCGGTTCATGCCGATGCCGTTGTCGGCGATGGTAATGGTCTTCGCTTCCTTGTCGACCTCGACCCGGATGGCGTAGTCACCCTCGCCCTCCAGCAGGGCTTCGTTGTTGAGGGATTCGAAGCGCAGCTTGTCGATGGCATCGCTGGCGTTACTGATCAGTTCACGCAGGAACACCTCCTGGTTGCTGTACAGGGAGTGAATCATCAGGTGCAACAGCTGTTTGGCTTCGGTCTGGAAGCCCAGGGTTTCCTTGTGCGCGTCTGCGGTCATGCCGTGTCTCCTCTGGCTTGCATGGCGTTATCAACGCCATATGGGGACGCGTGCCCCGATTTCAAGGGGAGATACACGACCACTTCGCCCCTGAACTACACTGCAGTACAGACAGCTGAGACAAGGACCGGGCATGACCTGGCTGCTCCTGGTGGCGGGACTGACCACCCTGCTGGCATCCGGCGCCCTGCTGGTCGACGGCGCCTCCAATATCGCCCTGCGCTTCAGGGTGCCGCCGGCGGTGATTGGCCTCACCCTGGTGGCCTTCGGCACCAGCCTGCCCGAGCTGGCAGTCAACATTTCGGCTACCCGGGCCGGCTCCGCCGAGCTGTCGCTGGGCAATATCTTCGGCTCCAATATCGCCAATATTGGCCTGGTGCTGGGTGCCACGGTGGCCGTGCGCGGCTTCCGGGTGGAGAGCCAGGTGATGCGCCGCGAGGTTCCCCTGCTGCTGCTGATCACCGCCATTGCCCTGGTAGTGGCGCTGGATGGGGTGCTGCGTGGCGTCGCCCCCCAGGTCGACCGCGGCGACGCGGTGGTCTTCCTGCTCCTGTTCCTGATGTTCATTTACATCAACCTCACTGACATTCTCGCCGGTCGCAGCGAAGACCCGCTGTTTGAGCAGGCCAGCGGCCGCGCGCCGACCGAGGTGCAGACCCGGCACTTGTTTTATGTGTTGGTCGGCATTCCCGGCCTGTGGCTGGGCGGCGACCTGGCGGTCGACAACGCCGAGAAGATTGCGCTGGGTTTCGGTATCTCCGAGGCGGTAGTGGGCCTGACGGTGCTGGCCATCGGCACCAGCCTGCCGGAGCTGGTGACGTCGATTACTGCTGCCCTGCGCGGTGAGTCCGACCTGGCGTTGGGTAACGTGATCGGCTCCAACCTGGTAAACACGCTGCTGATACTGCCCATCAGCGCCATGATCATGCCGCTGCCGATCGGCCCCGGGCCCCTGATCGATATCTGGACCTGCCTGCTGTTCACGGTGATCATGGGTGTGTTCGCGTTCTCCGCCAGCCAGCGCTTCAGCCGGGTGGAGGGCTGGCTGCTGGTACTCGGCTACGGGTTCTATATTTCCTGGCGCTACTCTGCCTTCTAGTCTCGGGACTCACAGAAAGGACTGATAATGGAATACCTGCTGGTCTGCGCCGCGGCCTGCCTCGCCTCCGGCCTGACCCTGTTCTCTGGCTTCGGCCTGGGCACCCTGCTGATGCCGGTAGTGGCGCTGTTCTTCCCGCTGGAGGTCGCGGTAGCCATTACTGCCGTGGTGCACCTGGCCAACAACCTGTTCAAGCTGGGCCTGGTCGGCCGCGAGGCCAACCCCGGCGTCATACTGCGCTTTGGCATACCGGCGGTGCTGGCGGCCCTGGTGGGAGCGGTATTGCTGGCGGGCCTGAGCGACGCGGCGCCACTGCATGAATACCAGGCGCTGGGCCGGGAACTGGTTATTACCCCAATCAAGCTGGTGGTGGGCCTGCTGATCATCGGCTTTGTGGCACTGGAGCTGTGGCCGCGTTTTGCGGCAATTGCCATCGACCCGAAATTCCTGCCCTTCGGCGGCCTGCTCAGCGGCTTCTTTGGTGGCCTGTCAGGCCACCAGGGCGCGTTTCGCAGCATGTTCCTGATCAAGGCCGGACTCACCAAGGAAGCCTTCGTCGCTACCGGCGTGGTCATCGCCGTGATGGTGGACTGTGCCCGCCTCGGCCTCTACGGCCTGCACCTGGGCGCACAGTCAGGCATCGACTGGTCACTGGTGGCCGCGGCCAGTCTGTCGGCCTTCCTCGGTGCCTACCTGGGCCGGAAATGGCTAGAGAAGATCACCCTGCAGACCGTACGCTACATCGTGTCCGCCCTGCTACTGGCGGTGGGACTGGGGCTGGTGACCGGCCTGATGTGACTGGCAAGCAAGGAGCGACTATGTATGCGGTGATATTTCGAGCGCGGGTGGGTGAGCAGGATGCGCACTACGACGAGATGGCCAGTCGCATGCGCGAGCTGGCCTTCGAACGCTATGGCTGCCGCGACTTTGTCGCCGTAACCGAGGGCGACACCGAAATCGCCATCTCTTACTGGGATGACGAGGAGTCCATTCGCCGCTGGAAGAACGACCCGGAGCACAGCGCGGGCCAGCAACTCGGCCGCGATGGTTGGTACCGCGGCTACCGGGTGCAGGTGGTGGAGATTCGCCGGGAGTACAGTTTTGGTGAGGATGCCTAAGCGTTCTCGTCTTTAACGGATTCCATGACCACGTGGGTGGTGATGGTGCTGACCTGGGGAAGAGTGCCCAGCACATCGGTGTGGAAGGTCTTGTAGGCGGCAAGGTCGGCGGTCTCCACCCGCAGCAGGTATTCGAAGGCGCCGGTGATGTTGTGGCACTCCCGCACCTCCGGTGACTTCACGATCGAGCGCTCGAAGGCGTGCTGGGATTCCGCCGTGTGGTTGGACAGGCCCACGGCGATATAGGCGGTAAAACCGATCCCCAGCGCCGCCCGATCCAGCACCGCCCGGTAGCCGGTAATTACGCCGCTGCGCTCCAGCTCCTGCACCCGCCGCAGGCAGGCCGAGGGCGACAAGCCGACCCGGTCTGCCAGCTCGGCATTGGTCATGCGGCCATCGGCCAGCAATTCATGCAATATTCTGTTATTAATCTTGTCTAAAATTTTCATATATTGCGTTTTTATCCGATATAGGCGCAATAAAGCAAGCACATTCGGCGAGTGTTCGCGGATACTGCTTCCCATGAATATCGAACTTCTTACAGGGCTGGCGGCCTTCTCCTTTGCCTCTTCCATCACCCCGGGGCCCAACAACCTGATGCTGATGGCGAGCGGCGCCAACTACGGCTTTCGCCGCACCGTGCCCCATATGCTGGGTGTGGGGCTGGGTTTTGTATTCATGGTGATAATGGTCGGCGTGGGCCTGGTGGGTGTCTTCAATGCAATACCCGCGAGCTACACCGCGCTCAAGGTGGTGAGCGTTGTGTACCTGCTGTACCTCGCCGCCAAGGTGGCCACCGCCGCGCCCCCCGCCAACGGTGAGCGCGCCCAGGGCAGGCCCTTCAGCTTCTGGCAGGCCGCCGCTTTCCAGTGGGTCAACCCCAAGGCCTGGACCATGGCACTGACCTCGGTGGCGATCTACGCCCCCAGCCAGAGCCTGCTGGCGGTGGCATTCGTGGCCCTGGTGTTCGGCGCGATCAACCTGCCCTGCGTCAGCGCCTGGGCGGTTCTGGGCGAGAAGCTACGCAGGGTGATTGCCGAACCCGCCCGACTGCGAGTATTCAACGCTGTAATGGCGCTGTTGCTGGTGGGCTCGCTCTACCCGGTACTGATTACCTAGAACGGATATTGAAAAAACGCGCCGCTGCCTCCAGGGTGCGGTTGGGCTTGTCGCCCTCCCCGGCAACGCGCACATCGAAAGCGATCTTGAAGGTCGTACCCGTTGGAATCGGCAGGGCGCCCGGTACCAGTGCAGCCGGGCCGTAGTCCTCAATGGCCGGCCCTGTACTGAAGGCTCTTATGTCGCCGAGAGCGGTGGTGGATACCAGC
>JASJBK010000182.1 GCA_030066555.1 Halieaceae bacterium | reverse complement strand
CTTGCGCGTCACCGGGTCGGAAGACGGCTGGTGCGGCGCAAACTCCGAATTGTGGCTGGGCAGGTAATTGAGCAGTTCGCGCACCTTGCGCACAGCCAGAGCGGTGTGAACGACTTTGTGGTGCCCGACGAGGTCTCGGCTCTGCGCAAGGTGCGCGAACTGCTCAATTACCTGCCCAGCCACAATTCGGAGTTTGCGCCGCACCAGCCGTCTTCCGACCCGGTGACGCGCAAGACCTGGGATATCGACATCCTGTTGAAGAAGGCGATCAATTCGCCCACCGGTTTCAACACCCCGATCGATATCTCCATCCTGATCCAGCAGCTCTGTGACCACGGTGATTTCCTGGAGATCCAGGCCGACCGGGCCCGCAATACCGTCACCGCGCTGGGCCGCATCGGCGGCAATGTGATCGGTTTCGTGGCCAACAACAGCGCTGTGGCGTCCGGGCAGATCGATATCGACGCAGCCTACAAGAATGCGCGCTTTATCCGCTTCTGCAATCTGTACAACATCCCGGTGATATTCCTCGAAGACACCACCGGTTTCCTCCCCGGTCGGGAGCAGGAGTCGGGCGGTATCGTCCAGGCTGGCCGCGCCATGCTCGACTCTATAGTCGACCTGCGCACCCCGCGTTTCCTGGTCATCGTGCGCAACGCCTTCGGCGGTGCCTACGCCAGCTACAACAACTACCCGACCGGCGCCGATTTCGTGGTGGCACTGCCCACCACCCGGTTGGCTGTCATGGGGCCCGCCGGCGTCGAGTACGTCTATAAGGACGAACTGCGCAGGATCCGCGGCGAGGTGGCGGGGCGCACCCGCGAGGTCGAGCAACAGCAGCTGGCCGAGGGCCTGTCTGCCGAGGCCGCCGCCGAGGCGGCGCAGGCTGCAGTGGCCGAGTGGGTCAAGGCCCAGGAGGCAGAGCTGGCCCAGCGCTACGAGCGCGAACTGATGAACCCCAACGAGGCATTGAGCCTGGGCTCGATCTCCCAGATTGTGATGCCTTCTGACCTGAGAGAGGTGCTGGCTGAGAACATGGCGTTCCACCTGCGTCATTATGAGCCCAGCCCCATGAGCGGCGTGCAGCGCGAGTTCCACTAGGCCTGCTGTCTTCTCAGCTGTCACTGTCAGCCAACTCTTCGTCAGCCAACTCTCTATCAGCCAACTCTCTATCAGCCAACTAGGAATCCCACGTGTCCAACGAACACTACCTGAATAGCCCGCTGATTCACCGCGATCGTCGCCTGGGGCGACGCCCGTCCAGCTGGGTCTCCCAGTTCGGCTGCGAGCACATCAAGCCGCTGATCATCTGCCGTGGCCCGATTCGCAAGGAAGCCATGGACGTGTTCGAGGAAATGGGCATTACCGGTTACGGCATCCTGCTGTCGGAAAAGGACTCCATCGTTTACCGCAACGCGCTGGCCCCGGAGCTGCGGCAGCTGACCGATCCCGACCGGGTGCACCGGGTGCCGGACTACACCGGCGCCAACAAGGAAGAGCGTAACGCCCGCATCAAGCAGATCATCGCCATTGCCCACGACAATGGCTACAACTCGGTATTCGCCGGCTATGGCTTCATGGCCGAGGACGAGAGTATGGTGGCGGCCCTGGAAGCGGCCGGGCTCAACTTTATTGGCCCCTGTTCTCGCACTGTGCACGATGCGGGCCTCAAGGACGAAGCCAAACGCACCGCGCTCGCTGTTGGCGTCAGCGTCACGCCGGGCATCGACAACGGCACTGCGCTGACCCTGCTCAAGAAGTACCCGGATGTGGACGCTCTCAAGGCGCTGTGTGCGGAGCACGGCCTCGACCTGGGCGGTGCCCTCGACGATGACTCTATCGCTCTGGAAGACAAGGCGGACAAGGTGCTGGCTGCGAGCTACGCCGCCCATATCGATCTCTACACCATCGACGAGCTCTGCGAGACCCTGACCGAAGCGGTACAGCGGATGGCTGCCGATTACCCGGAGAACCGGGTGCGCCTCAAGGCCATCAGCGGCGGTGGCGGCAAGGGCCAGCGCATTCTCGGCATCGGCGAGGCCGACCGCACCGCGGAGATGGTGCGCGAGATTCTCAACGAGGTGAAAACCACCGGTGTCGGTGACAACAAGAACGTGCTGGTGGAGCTGAACATTGAGACCACCCGCCACCAGGAGATCCAGGTCATAGGCAACGGCCAATGGACCCTGTCGATGGGCGGCCGGGACTGTTCCCTGCAGATGCACGAGCAGAAGCTGCTGGAAGTGTCCGTGACAAACGAGTCGCTGGTGCGCGCGGTGGAGCAGGCGGAGGCGGCGGGCCTCGATGAAGAGGCCAGGGTACTGCGCCAGGACGTCGAGACCCTGGCGGCCATGGAGGCCGAGGCGGAGCGCTTCGGCGAGGCCACCGGACTCGATTCGGTATCGACCTTCGAGTGTATCGTCGACCGCGACAGTCACTTCTTCATGGAAATGAACACCCGCATCCAGGTGGAACACCGGGTCACGGAGCTCTGCTACGCGCTGGAATTCAGCAACCCGGATAATTCCGAAGACAGCTTCCTGGTGGAATCCCTGGTGGAGGCCATGGTGTTGTTGGCCGCTCACGGCCAGAAGCTGCCGCGGCCCAACCGGGTGCCGCGCTTTAACGACTCCGTCGAGGCGCGCCTCAATGCCACCAACCAGGCGTTGCAGCCCCACGCCGGCGGCGTGGTGGAGTTCTGGTCCGACGCCATCGAAGGCGAGATTCGCGACGACCAGGGCATTAGCCTGCACAACCCGGACACCGACGTGTTCATGAAGTACACCCTGGCCGGCGCTTACGATTCCAATATTGCGCTGCTACTCACTGTCGGCAATACCCGGCTTGAGACTTACCAGAACATGGCGGAGGTGATCCGTCGCACCAGCATGCGCGGCCGCGACCTCGCCACCAACCTGCAGTTTCACTACGGACTGGTGAACTGGTTTATCGGCAACAATATCAACGCCCGGCCCACCACGCGCTTTATCGTGCCGTACCTGACCGCGGTGGGGGAGCTCAAGCAACAGGCCAACCACATCGACCTGGTATACGCCTACGATCAGCTGATGCAGAAGGCCCTCGGCGCCGTGGCCGAGGATAGCAGGGCCGACCTGCGCGCCTGCTTCGAGCGCAAGTACAGCCTGCTGCGGCGCCCGCTGCAGAAGTTGATGTCGGAGCCGCACCTGCTGGCCGGCTGGCTCAGCGTCAACCGCGATTGCTATACGATGATCGACGGCCGCATCAGCTGGAACGAGAACCCACTGGAACTGCTGGCCGACACCTACCACTACCTGGATATGAACCTGCAGGAAGGCCAGCCCGCAGCGCACATGATCTGGGACCACGATCACGACCTGCTGCAAGCCGGCATCGACTTCTACAATGAACTGAATAATCGCCTGTCCGTGGAAGACTGGATCGAGCTCGACAGCCTGCTGCGCGAAGGTGAGGCAGCAGAGGGCTTTGACGCCGAGCTGTGGAGCGCAGTGCAGGCGTCCCACACTGGCTTCCAGGCGGGCCTGGATATGCTCGCCGTGCTGCCGGCCCTGGCGGAAACCTGCGACTTCTATGCACTTGGCGTGAACGCAGACCTCACCATGGAGATACCCGAGCGCCTCACCGATCCGGAGCTGCAGGAGCGCATGGCCAAGGTGCTGGTACCGCCGCCGGTGGCCAAGAGCGACGAGATCCTCGCTGAGAGCGGCGGTATGTTTTACTCACGCGAAACGCCGGAGCACGAGCCATATATACAGGAGGGAAGCCACTTCGAGGAGGGCGATCCGCTCTACATCGTCGAAGTGATGAAGATGTTCAACAAGGTTTACGCACCGTTCTCCGGTACCATCGAGAAGGTGCTGGTGGACGAAGACGGCATTATCATCAGCAAGGGGCAGCCGCTCTACAAGATCACCCCGGATGAGGTGATCGTCGAGGAGACCCCGGAAGGTCGCCGTGCCCGCCGCCGCACAGCGACAGATGCCTTCCTGGCAACACTGGCCTGAGTTCAGGCGAGCTTTGATACACCGGTCCCGGGCGTGCCCCGGGCACCCAAAGAACAAGAGGTAACCATGATCACCGCACTGGACCACATTGCTGTCGCCGTACCTGACCTGGAGAAGGCCATCAAGCGCTTCATGGAGGACTTCGGGCTGGAATTCGAAGGCACCGAGGAAGTGGAAGCAGCCAAAACCTCCACCGCGTTCTTCCCACTGCCCCCGACCAGTATCGAGCTGATCCACCCGCTGCGCGGGGAAGGGCCGGTGGCCAAGTACCTCGAGAAGCGCGGTGGCGGCCTGCACCACCTGTGCTTTCGCTCCGACGACATCCATGCCGATGTGGAACGCCTCAAGGGGAAGGGCTACCAGTTCCTGGCCGATGAGCCGGCGCCGGGTGCGCACGGTTCCCTGACCATTTTCATTCACCCCAAGAGCTGCGACGGCATACTGGTTGAACTCAACCAGCCCGGCGAAGACCACTGAGCCGCGGGCACAAGCGCGAGGAGACAGCCGTGAGCGCAAGGAGACAGCCATGAGCGACGACCCGATCTACAACAAGGACGCCGCGACCCCGGAGAGCTGGGAAGCGCTGGCAACCAAACAGATGAAGGGGCTGACCCCGGATGAGCTGACCTGGATTACCCCGGAGGAAATTCGGCTGCGCTGCCTGTACACGGCGGACGATATTGCCGACCTTCCGTACACCGATACCATGCCGGGCATGTCACCCTACATCCGCGGTCCCCAGGCCACCATGTATGCCGGGCGCCCCTGGACCATCCGCCAGTACGCGGGCTTCTCCACCGCCGAAGAATCCAATGCCTTCTATCGCAAGGCCCTGGCCGCTGGCGGCCAGGGTATTTCCGTGGCTTTCGACCTCGCCACTCACCGCGGTTACGACTCCGATCACCCGCGGGTGGCAGGCGATGTCGGCAAGGCCGGCGTGGCGGTGGACTCCATCGAGGACATGAAGATCCTGTTCGACGGAATCCCGCTCGACAAGGTGTCGGTGTCCATGACCATGAACGGTGCGGTGCTGCCGGTGCTGGCCGGTTACATCGTCGCCGCCGAGGAGCAGGGTGTCAGCCAGGACCAGCTGTCCGGGACCATCCAGAATGACATTCTCAAGGAGTTCATGGTCCGCAACACCTATATCTACCCGCCGGCCCCGAGTATGCGCATCATCGGCGACATCATCGCCTACTGCTCGGAGAACATGCCGCGCTTCAACACCATTTCGATTTCCGGCTACCACATCCAGGAAGCCGGGGCGAATGCGGCGCTGGAACTGGCCTACACGCTGGCGGACGGCAAGGAGTACATCCGCACGGCGATCAACGCCGGCCTGGATATCGACCAGTTCGCCCCCAGGCTGTCGTTCTTCTGGGGTATCGGCATGAACTTCTACCTGGAGATCGCCAAGATGCGGGCAGCGCGCATGCTGTGGGCCCGCATCGTCTCCGAGTTCAAGCCGCAAAACCCCAAGAGCTCCATGCTGCGCACCCACAGCCAGACCTCTGGCTGGTCGTTAACCGAGCAGGACCCCTATAACAACGTGGTGCGCACCACCATCGAGGCAATGGCCGCGGTATTCGGCGGCACCCAGTCCCTGCACACCAATGCGCTGGACGAGGCCATTGCACTGCCCAGCGAATTTGCGGCGCGTATTGCCCGCAACACCCAGCTCATCATCCAGGAAGAAACCGGTATCACCCAGGTGGTCGATCCCTGGGGCGGCTCCTACATGATGGAGAGCCTGACCAATGACATTGCCGACAAGGCCTGGGAACTGATCGAGGAAATCGAGAACGAGGGCGGCATGGCCAAGGCTATTGAGACCGGCCTGCCCAAACTGCGAATCGAAGAGGCAGCGGCTGCCAAGCAGGCGCGCATCGATCGTGGCGAAGATGTCATTGTCGGCGTCAACAAGTACAAGCTCGACCACGAGGACGAGGTCGAGATTCTCGAGATCGAAACCGAGGCGGTGCGCGAGGCGCAACTCAAGCGACTGGCAGACATCCGCGCCAGCCGTGACCAGACGGCGGTGGAGGATATACTGGCGCAGATCACGCGTGTGGCCGCCGGCGAGCAGGGCAATCTGCTGGCCCTGTCAGTCGAGGCCATTCGCCGCCGCGCCACCGTCGGGGAGATTTCGGACGCCATGGAAAAAGAGTTCGGTCGTTTCAATGCCAGCGCCCAGACGGTGTCGGGTGTCTACGGTGCCGCCTTCCAGGAGGACGATAGCTGGAAGGAGATCTCCGGCGACATCGATGCCTTTGTCGACAAGTACGGCCGTCGCCCGCGCATGCTCGTGTGCAAGATGGGCCAGGACGGTCACGACCGCGGCGCCAAGGTGGTGGCTACCGCCTTCGCCGATGTCGGCTTTGATATCGACCTGTCGCCGATGTTCTCGACCCCGGAAGAGGTGGCTCGCCAGGCCATCGAGAACGACGTACACGCAGTCGGTGCCTCTTCCCTGGCGGCAGGTCACAAGACCCTGGTGCCGCAGCTGGTCGAAGAATTGAAGAAGCAGGGCGGCGAGGACATCATCGTCATCGCCGGCGGCGTCATCCCGCGCCAGGACTATGACGTGCTCTATGACGCCGGCGTGAAGTGCATCTTCGGCCCCGGCACGCCGATACCCCAGTCTGCCCGGGAAGTCCTGAACGCCATCAACGCCGCGAACGCCGCGTAAACGGGTGGCTGATTTCGACCTGGCTGCGCTGCGCGGCGGCAACCGTCGCGCCCTGGCCAAGGCCATCACCGTTGTCGAAAGCAGTCGCGACGATGATCGCGAGCGCGCCCAGCATATCCTCGAGCAGTGCCTGCCCCACACCGGCAACAGTATTCGGGTCGGCATCACCGGTATCCCCGGTGTCGGCAAGTCCACTTTCATTGAGGCCTTCGGGCTGCACCTGCTGGAGCAGGGCAAGCGGGTGGCGGTGCTGGCGGTCGACCCCAGTTCGCCGATAGCCGGCGGTAGCATCCTCGGCGACAAGACCCGCATGGAAGAGCTGTCGCGTCGGCAGGACGCCTTTATCCGGCCCTCACCAGCGTCGGGCGCCCTCGGTGGCGTTGCCCAGAAAACCCGCGAAACCATGCTGCTGTGTGAGGCGGCCGGCTACGACGTGATCCTCGTGGAAACCGTCGGGGTCGGGCAGTCCGAATACCAGGTGGCGGGCATGGTGGATTTTTTCATGGTGCTGATGCTGCCCAATGCCGGCGATGAATTGCAGGGCATCAAAAAGGGCATCATGGAACTGGCCGATGCCCTGGTGATCAACAAGGCGGACGGCGACAGCCTCAATCTCGCCCAGCAGACCCAGCGTCACTACAAGGCGGCCATGGGCTTGCTGCGGCACGCCGCCTACTGGGAACCCCGGGTGACCACCTGTTCATCCATCGAGGGCAGCGGTATTGCGGACGTCTGGTCGATGATTGCTGAATTCGAGCAGGCCAGTCGTGACGCCGGTGCCTTCTCGGCGCGTCGGGATCACCAGGCCCGGGACTGGATGCATCAGCTCATCGGAGAAATGCTCAAGGCGCGCCTGCGCAACAACCCCGAGGCCCAGCGCCTGCTGCCGGAACTGGAGGAAAGGGTCCTGGCTCGCGAGCTGACCCCCTACACGGCGGCCTGTCAGGTGCTGGACTGCCTGTAGCGACGACATGCGATTCCTGGCCCTGGAAAAACTCATCAATCTACACGACGGCTATCGCCGTGAGTTCAGGGTCGACTACCACCGGCTGCTGTTGCTGCAGCACGAGGGCGAGCACTACCTGGTCGAGGCCAATTGCCCGCACCTGGAACACCCGCTGATAGAGGCCTGGCTCGAGAACGGCGAACTGCTGTGCCCGCTGCACGGCTACCGCTTTTCACTGCTGACCGGTCGCCTGATCGAGTCGACCCGCGAAGACTGTCGGCCGCTGAGGGTATGGCCGGTGGCCTACGAGGGCCCTGACGTCGGCGTGGTCTGGGATGATAAAATCTGACTTAAAAAGGATGTTTAACATACTGATCTGTATAGAAATATAATTCTAATACTGTATATTTAAACAGTATATAAGAGCAAGGAGCAGCCCGCTATGGACTCTCAATATACTGTCCCCTTAATCTCGCCCTACACCCCAACCCCTGGTGTCTCAGCCGGCAGGCGACTCGCCGCCAGCTCGGTGATTTCGTCTTCGATGGTGGCGAGTCGCC
>JASJBK010000181.1 GCA_030066555.1 Halieaceae bacterium | reverse complement strand
GGCGACGCTGGATGGAGCAGTCCCGCTCGGCGAGATAGACCCCGTTGCCGTGACCGTCGCAGAACACCTGGATTTCGACGTGCCGCGGGCGGGTCAGGAATTTCTCCACCAGCATCTTGCTGTCGCCGAAGCTGCTCTCGGCCTCGCGGCGGGCCGCGTCCAGTTCCTCGCTGAACTGGGCGGGCTCATCCACCCGGCGCATACCCTTGCCGCCACCGCCGGCCACGGCCTTCAGCAGCACTGGGAAACCAATTTTCCCGGCGGCTTCCAGCAGCAGGGCCGGGTCCTGGTCCTCGCCGTGATAGCCGGGCAGCAGGGGTACCCCGGCCTCTTCCATGATGCGCTTGGCAGCAGACTTGGAGCCCATCGCCTCGATCGCCGGCGTGGGTGGGCCGATAAACACAATGCCCGCTGCCTCACAGGCCTCGCAGAAGGCGGCGTTCTCCGACAGGAAGCCATAGCCGGGGTGAATGGCCTGGGCGCCGGTCTGTTTGGCGGCTTCGATTACCTTCTCAATACGCAGGTAGGACTCGCGGGCCGGTGCCGCGCCAATGGCTACTGCCTCATCGGCCATGGCCACGTGCAGGCTGCCGGCGTCGGCGTCTGAATACACCGCCACGGTGGCGATGCCCATGCGGTGGGCGGTGCGAATGACCCGGCAGGCGATTTCGCCGCGGTTGGCCACCAGTATCTTGCTAAACACGGGACTGTCTCCTGGTCATGCTTACATCCGGAACACGCCGAAGCGGGTTTCCCCGACCGGCTGGTTGAGGCAGGCAGACAGGGCGAGGCCCAGTACCATGCGGGTGTCGGCGGGGTCGATGACACCGTCGTCCCACAGCCGCGCCGAGGCGTAGTAGGGGTGGCCCTGGGCCTCGTAGTTGTCGATGATGGGCTGCTTGAAGGCCTGCTCTTCGGCCTCGGGCCAGTCTTCGCCGTTGGCGTCTTTCTGGTCGCGCTTTACCTGCGCCAGCACGCCAGCGGCCTGCTCGCCGCCCATCACCGATATCCGCGCGTTGGGCCACATGAACAGGAAGCGCGGGTCGTATGCGCGGCCGCACATGCCGTAGTTGCCCGCGCCGAAAGACCCGCCAATCAGCACTGTGAGCTTGGGCACCTCGGCGCAGGCCACGGCATTGACCATCTTGGCGCCGTGCTTGGCGATGCCGCCGGACTCGTACTGCTTGCCGACCATAAAGCCGGTAATGTTCTGCAGGAACAGCAGCGGGATCTTGCGCTGAGCGCACAGCTCGATGAAGTGCGCGCCTTTCTGCGCCGATTCACCGAACAGGATGCCGTTGTTGGCGACGATGCCGAGCGGGTAGCCGTGCAGTCTGGCAAAGCCGCAGACCAGCGTGGTGCCGTACAGGGCCTTGAATTCGTCAAACTCGCTGGCGTCCACCAGACGGGCAATCACCTCGCGCACGTCGTAGGGCTGGCGCGCGTCTTTGGGAATAACGCCGTAGATATCTTCCACCGGGTATAGCGGTTCGCGGCTCTCGCGGATATCCAGGTCGATAGTCTTGACGCGATTGAGGCGCGCCACCGACTGCCGCACCAGGTGCAGCGCGTGGGCATCGTTGTTGGCGTAGTGATCGGTGACACCGGAGGTGCGGCAGTGCACGTCGGCGCCGCCCAGTTCCTCGGCGGTGACGATCTCGCCGGTAGCCGCTTTCACCAGCGGCGGGCCGCCCAGGAAAATCGTGCCCTGCTCGCGAACGATGATGGACTCATCGGCCATGGACGGCAGGTAGGCGCCGCCCGCGGTACAGGAGCCCAGTACCGCGGCAATCTGTGGAATACCCCGGGCCGACATGCGCGCCTGGTTGTAGAAGGCACGGCCGAAGTGCTCCCGATCCGGAAACACCTCGTCCTGCAGCGGCAGGTAGGCGCCGCCGGAATCCACCAGGTAGATACAGGGCAGGTTGTTCTCGGCGGCTATGCGCTGGGCGCGATCCTGCTTCTTTACCGTCAACGGGTAATAGGTGCCGCCCTTCACGGTGGCGTCGTTGACGAACACCATGCATTCCTGGCCGGACACCCGGCCGATGCCGGTGATGATGCCGGCCGCCGGCACATCGTCGTCGTAGACCTTGTGGGCTGCCAGCTGTGACAGCTCCAGGAACGGCGAGCCGGGGTCCAGCAGCGCATCCAGTCGCTCCCGCGGCAGCAGCTTGCCGCGGGCCTTGTGGCGCTGCTGGTACTTCTCGCCACCGCCCTGCTTGATCTTCGCTACCAGTTGCCGCAGGTCTTCGACCTGGGCCTGCATGTGTTCCCGGTTGTCGGCGAAAGCCGTATCCCGGGCATTGATCTTGCTATGGATCTTAGTATTAGCGGCAGACATGACGTCAGGCAGTTTCCTTGAACAGTTCCCGGCCGATCAGCATGCGCCGCACCTCGGAGGTGCCGGCGCCGATCTCGTAGAGCTTGGCGTCGCGCAGCAGGCGGCCGGTCGCGTACTCGTTGATATAGCCGTTGCCGCCCAGGGCCTGGATGGCCTGCAGGGCGACCTGGGTGGCCTTTTCGGCGGTAAACAGGATCACTGCGGCGGCGTCCTTGCGGCTGTCCTCGCCGCGGTCCAGTGCGGCGCCAACGGCATAGAGGTAGGCCCGCGAGGCGTTCATGTCGGCATACATGTCGGCGACCTTGCCCTGCATCAGCTGGAACTCGCCAATGCTCTGGCCGAACTGCTTGCGGTCGTGGATGTAGGGAACGACAACGTCCAGAGCCGCCTGCATGATGCCCACCGGTCCGCCGGACAGCACGGTGCGCTCGTAGTCGAGGCCGGACATCAGCACGTTCACGCCCTTGCCCTCGGCACCGAGGATGTTCTCTTCAGGCACTTCGCAATCCTCGAACACCAGTTCGCAGGTGTTGGAGCCGCGCATACCGAGCTTGTCGAGCTTCTGGGCCTGGGAGAAGCCCGGGAAGCCACGCTCGACAATAAAGGCGGTAATTCCCCGGGGGCCGCCATCGGGATCGGTCTTGGCGTAGATCACGTAGGTGTCGGCATCGGGGCCGTTGGTAATCCACATCTTGTTGCCGTTGAGGATGTAGCGATCGCCTTTCTTCTCGGCCTTGAGTTTCATGCCCACCACGTCGGAGCCGGCACCGGGCTCGGACATGGCCAGGGCGCCGACGTGTTCGCCGCTGCACAGCCTGGGCAGGTACTTCTGTTTCTGCTCTTCGTTGCCGTTTTTGCGAATCTGGTTGACGCACAGGTTGGAGTGCGCGCCGTAGGACAGGCCCACCGATGCGGATGCCCGCGAGATCTCTTCGAGGGCCACACAGTGGGCCAGGTAGCCCATGCCGCTGCCGCCGTACTCCTCTTCCACGGTGATGCCCAGCAGGCCCAGGTCACCGAACTTCTTCCACATGTCGGCGGGGAAGTCGTTGTCGATGTCGATCTGCTCGGCCCGCGGCGCCAGTTCCGCCTGGCACATCGAGTAGACCGCGTCGCGCAGCATGTCGATCTCTTCGCCGAGGCCGAAGTTCAGGGTGGGGTAGGGCGTATTCATGACGTGGCTTCCTCTTGCATGGTTTGCAGTGCCGCCTGACAGCGGGCCTGGACGGCGTCCAGTTCCTGCATCATTTCATTCAGGTCGGTGAGCTGGGTGGTGATGATGGCGCGGCGCTCTTCGATCTTGCCCAACAGCGAGTGTAGCTGCTCGGCGTTGTTCTGCCCGGGCTCGTACATGTCGATGATGTCGCGGCTCTCCTCAAGGCTCAGGCCGCAGCGCTTGCCGCGCAGTATCAGCGCCAGCCGCACCCGGTCGGTGTGGCTGAAAAGGCGCTTCTGGCCCTGGCGAGCGGGGGCGAGCAGGCCCTTTTCCTCATAGAAGCGGATGGTGCGCGGCGTAATATCGAACTCGCTGGCGAGGTCGGAAATGCTGTAGACGCGATCTGACATGGCTGCCTCCGTGTGAGCAGGCAGCACTATAGTTTACGTTAACGTAAACGTCAAAGAGTGGAGACAACCAGAGAGGACAAAGCCTCCACAGAACGCAGGGGCTCAGTCTTCTATGCTGGCGGATTCAATCTGGATAAGTTGCCGGGGAAAGTCGGCCAGGCCACTGAAGAACGTTGTCGGGACGTTGGCGATGGTATCTACCACATCCAGTCCACTGTCCAGCACCGCGAAAACGGCGTAGCCGCCGCCGAAGGCCGGGAAGTCCAGGCCGTCGTTGTCGACCTGGTTGATGTAGAACTGGGCGGTGGCGCTGTCGGGATCGCTGGTACGTGCCATCGCCACCGTGCCACGGGCATTGGAGATACTCCAGCGCGATTCATTGCGGATCGGTGCACCGGGGGTGGGGTCATCAAAGGTCTCGCTATCCAGGTCATAGGTCAGCAGGCCGGCCTGGATCACAAAGTCCCTGATCACACGATGAAAGATGATGTCTTCGTAGAAACCCGACTCGACGTACTGCAGGAAGTTGTCGACGGTGACGGGCGCCTCCCAGTTCAGCGTGTCCATGGTGAGGGTGCCGAAATTGGTCTCCATCACCACGCGCCGGCTTCCAAGTACTGCCTTGGCCAGCGTGTCGAGGCTGCCGGCGGGCTGGTTGGCCCGAATACCATCAGCCAGTGCTTCCTGGGCGAATATGTCGCCCAGGTAGCGGGGGCCGTGCACGCGGGGATTCCAGCCCAGCACGTCGTTGTAGTCGACGCTGTCGTCGTTGTCGATATCGGTGACCAGCAGGCGCGCCGCAGCGTCGAGCTGTTCGAGTACCTGCGCGTCGTTGAGCTGCGCCAGGCGGCCAACGGCCTGGCGGTAGGTGGCCTCGGTTAGCACGGAAATCTGTACATTGCCCTCGATCAGGCGTTGTCCCGGAACGATGGCATGCCAGCTGCCCTGCACCGGCTCTGGCTCGCCAGGGTCGAAGGCCGTTGCGTTTGAAAAGTAGTCCTCGCCGCCGCTGGCGGTCAGCAGGTAGAGGCCGTCCGGGTCAATGCCCGCGGTGTCGAATGCCGGGCTGCTGCCCAGGAAGATCAGTTGCACAAGCCGTGGGTAACCGCTCCAGGTCGCCTCGCCCAGCACCGTAATCCAGTCGCTTTCCGTGCGGGTGACGATCTGCTCGCCGATCACATTGCCGGGCTCGCGCAGCAGTGAAACCGTCACGATGGTACCCCCGGTGGTGCCGGTCAGGCTGGTCTGGAAGCAGCCGGCCAGGGCCAGGCACAGGCCGCAGGCCAACAGGAATTTCAGCAACAAGGTCGTGGGCTCAGTCTTTAGCACTACAGGTCTCTTCCCGTGTGGGTCATTCAGGGCGCGTACATTAGCAGGAGTCGCTGGCCCTGTCTGCGGGGTTGCCCAGGCCGTGACCACTGTTTTGACAAGCGGTTGCTCCATGCCCGATGATCCAGCGTCATTTACCCTATGCAGACCATGATCGTCAGCGACACTCTCAACCTTGACCATATCCACTCCGGTCTGACCCCCCAGGCCAGGGCGCTGCTCCGGGAGCTGGACTTGCACGACGCCATCGATTCCACCAACGCCGAGGCCATGCGCCGTATCGAGCGCGACGGCACCTCCGGCCTGGTGATTTCTGCGGAACAGCAGACTGCCGGCCGCGGCCGCCGCGGCCGCGGTTGGGTCAGCCCGCGTGCCGCGAATATCTACCTGTCGGTGGTATGGCAATTCCGACAGGGCGTGGAGGCCATGGACGGATTGAGCCTGGCGGTTGGCGTGGCGGTGGCGGATGCCCTGGGCGAGCGGGGCCTTCCGGCCGTGGCGCTGAAGTGGCCCAATGACCTGCTGCATGGCGGTGCCAAGCTGGGTGGCATCCTGGTCGAAACCAGCGGCCATGCCGCAGGCCCGACCAGTGCCGTGGTGGGCATCGGCGTGAACCTTGCGATGCCCGAGTCCGAAGCGGCAACCATTGACCAGCAGTGGACCGACGTGAAGCGTGCTGGCGGGATCGAGGGCAGCCGCAATCTGTTGCTGGCGACCCTGCTCAATAACGTGCTTCCTTTATTGGCAGATTTTGAAGCCGTGGGTTTTGGCCCCTGGCGGGAGCGCTGGCTGGCACGCAATGCCCATGCCGGTCAGACCGTGTCCCTGCGCAGCGGTGACAAGGAAGTCATTGGCGCGGTGCGCGGAGTAGATGAAACCGGTGCGCTGCTGCTCGACCTGGGCGGCACGGTACAGGCCTTCAACGGCGGCGAACTTAGCCTGAGGCCGGTGTCTTGATCCTGCAGCTGGATATCGGCAACAGTGCCGTGAAATGGCGGCTGCGCCAGGGGGGCAGCAATATCGAGCAGGGCAGTTTCGAGCCGGGCAGTCCCTTGCCCGAACTCCAACAGCCCCCCGAAGCAGTCTGGGTGGCCAGCGTTGCCGAACCGCAGCAGGAGCAGGTGCTTGCGCAGCAGCTCCGTAAGCACTGGGCGGCCGAGCCCTGGTTTGCCCGCAGTGTCGCCAGTGCCTGCGGTGTCACCAACAGCTATTCAGAGCCAGCGCGTATGGGCGTTGACCGCTGGCTGGCAATGATTGCCGGTTACCAGCTCGCTGCGGGCGCTGTGTGCGTGGTGGATGCCGGCAGTGCGCTGACCATCGACTTTGTGGATGCGTCGGGGAATCACCGCGGCGGCTATATCGTTCCCGGTATGGCGATGATGGAGCGCGCCCTGCTGGGGGAAACCGCCCGGGTGAGGTTTGGTGATGCTCCCCGCGACCTGATCGAGCCCGGTCGCTCCACCGAGGCTGCGGTCTTCAATGGCCTGCAACTCGCCCAGGTCGGCGCGGTGACTGCCGCCCTGCAGCGATACGGCGAAGGTGCCGAGCTGGTATTTTGCGGCGGCAACGGTGAGATTCTCCAACAACTGCTCGCCATGGGTGGCAGCTACCGGCCCGAGCTGGTGCTGGATGGCCTCGAGCTATTGGCCGCGGAGCTTTCCCCGGCGGGTGTCGCCAGCGCATGAAGTTTTCCCTGGTTCACTGGTTGATCGCTGTCGCGCTGCTTGCCAACGCTGCGGTTTTTTACTGGCAGCAGACCAGGCCTGCCTCTGTGGCCCGCGTAGATACTGGCGGCTTGCGCGAACTGAAGCTGCTCAGTGAAGTTGATGAAGATGAGCTGGCTGCAGCTACTTACCTGCCCGCTCCGCCGGTCGAAGTGCCGGCTCCGGCAGAGCGGCCGACGCCGGAGCCGATGCAGAACGAGCCAGTGCCGGAGCAAAGTCTTGCCGGTGGTCCCGAACCGGAGACCGGCCCATTGCCCGTCGACAATGAAGAGTCGGCGCTCGCCGCCGCGGTTGCCGGTAGCGGCGAGCCTGAAGAGGCTGAAAGTCCTGCACCGGAGTTCACGGGGCCCGAGCCCCCATGGCGCTGCTGGCTGGCGGGCCCGGTGGACAACGATGCGCTCAATGAGCAGCTGACCGTGGATTTTGCCGCTGCCGGTGTCAGCATGGACCTGGTGTTACAGGCCACCGAGATTACGCCCGACAGCTGGGTGCACCTGCCCACCTCCGGCGAGCAGGCCGACGTAAGGCGCCTGTCGCAGGAATTGCGGCAGGTCGGCATCGACAATTTCCCGATCAACAGTGGCCCGCTGGCGGGCAGCCTGTCTGTGGGCCTGTTCCGCAGCGAACGGCGCGCCATCGCAGTACGCGATAGCCTGCGCAGCCGCGGCTACGAGCAAGTGGAGATCTACAAGCGCCCGCGCTTCGCCGAGCTGCCCTGGATTACCCTCGACCGTGCGGGACGTGTGGCGCTGGGCTGGCCCGCGGAGGAAGGTGATTTGCCGGGTTATGAAGACCTGCGCCTGCTGGCTGTCGAATGCGATCAGGGAAGTTGATCAAGCTGAAAGCCTGAAACCCGATGACCCGGTTTCGTAGAGCATTGCCGGTAGCCGGTCAGCCAGGCTCTGCTAGACTTGATTGCGGGGCGCTGCAGGGGGTTGCAGCGACATAACAAAGGAACCGGCAGATGCCACGATCACTGTGGGCACTGGGTCTCTTGGCCGGCGTGGGTCTTGGCGTCGGTCTCTACACGATGTATTACGCGCACGCCCTGTCTTACATGAGCGACGACCCCGAGGTGTGCGTGAACTGCCACATCATGCAGCCGCAGTACGATTCCTGGC
>JASJBK010000021.1 GCA_030066555.1 Halieaceae bacterium | reverse complement strand
GTGCGAATCACCCGCCCCAGGGCCTGGCTGACCCGCTGCATGCCCGGGTAGAGGTAGGCGTACTGGAAGCCCTGGCCGCGCTTTGCCTGGTAGTAGTCTCTCAGCACCTCGCGCTCGCGGTTGAACTGCGGCAGGCCGGTGCCGACGATCACCACACTGGCCAGCGCGTCGCCGGGCAGGTCGATGCCCTCCCCGAATACCCCGCCGAGAATGCAGAAGGCCGCGACATTGCGTTCGTGGGTCAGCGTATCCAGCAATTCATGTCGCTCTGCCTCGCGCCAGCGGCGCTCCTGCACCAGCAACTGGCGACCGGTAGGCGGCAGTTGCGCCAGCACGTCTTCCATATAGCGGTAGGCACTGAAGTAGACGATACAGTTGCCGGTGTTATTGGCCAGCCATTCGGCAATGGCCTCGGCCACCTGGGGCGTGGTGGCCTGGCGGGCCCGGTAGCGGGTATCCAGCCCGGTGTTGAGCGTGACCGGGAACTGCCCGGCGGAAAACGGTGACGGCAGCGACTGGAAGATGGCCTCCTCCCCGAGTCCCAGTTCTTCCAACATCCAGCGCGGCGGTGACAGGGTGGCGGAAAAGGCCGTCACCGACACCGGCTCCTGCTGGCGAATGGCGAGAAGGCGGGCGGCATCCAGGCAGCGCAACTTCACCGCCAGGCCCTGGGCCTCATCGGAGCGGGTCATTTCGAAGCGGAAATCGCTGTCGAACACCTCCAGCACCCGCTGGAACTGCAGGCAGTCGAAGTAGAAGTCCAGCAGCCGCGGCCGTGACTGCAGGAACAGCGGCGTGGTCGCCAGCTGTTCTCCGACAGCAGCAACAAACCGCTGCAGGGCATCGGCCAGCGCTGCGGGAGCTGCCTCGCGGCTGTCGTAGTCCGCTTCCAGCCAGTCTTCCTTGTCCAGCGCCAGCAGCACCCGGTTGCAGGCATCCAGCGCCTTGCGCACAGCAGCACTGGCTTCCCGCCGCGCCGCCATCAGGTCAGCTTTGTGGAGCGTGGCGGAATACATATCCCGGGCACGCTCCGGCAGGTTGTGGGCCTCGTCCAGCAGCAGGCTCCAGCCCTGGCCCTGTTCCGCGTAACTGGCCGCCAGCCCGGCCTGGAAGCTGTACACGTAGTGCATATCGGCAATGCACAGGTCCATCCAGGGAATCAGGTCGATGGCGAGCTGGTAAGGGCAGACCTGGTGCTCGCGGGCGATGGCCTCGATGGCTGCGCGGTCGAGGTCTGCGGCCTCCACGGCAGCCTGCATCGCCGCCGGTAGCCGATCGTAGTAGCCGTCGGCGAAGGGGCAGTCTTCGGCGTGGCAGGCCTTTCCCGGTGAAAAGCAGATCGTGTCCCGGGCGGTCAGGCTCAGCCGCCGCAGGGCCATGCCCTCGGCCTCGAAGTCGCGCAGGGTATGCTCAGCCGCTCGCCGCCCCACGGTACGTGCGGTGATGAATGCCACCCGTTCATGGCGCCCGGTGGTGAGCGCTTTCAATGCCGGGTATAGCACCGCTGCGGTCTTGCCGGTGCCGGTGGGTGCTTCCAGCAAGGCCTGGCCGGATTGGGCAATGCACTGGTAGACGGTCTCGGCCATCTTGCGCTGGCCGCTGCGAAACTCGCCGTAGGGGAATGCCAGGGCGGCAAGACTCGCATCGCGTTGTTCGCGCCAGGCCTGTTCCCGGGCCAGCCAATCCGCCATGCGCGCCAGGCTGTCATCGAGGAATTCGCTGAGCCAGCCGCGATCGACTTCTTCGGTGCGATGCCATTCCTCGCCGCTGTCGACCTGGTAATAGGTGAGCTGCAGGGTTAACACAGGCAGCTCCGGCTCGCTGCGACACAACAATCCACCGTAGAGGGCCAACTGCGCCCAGTGCAGGGCCTCGACCGATTCGGGGATCGCCTCGCGATCCACCCGGCAGGTCTTGATCTCCTCGAGAAGCCCGGCGTCCGCGTCCCAGCCGTCGGCGCGCCCCGCCAGCCGCAGATCAAAACCGTCGAAGCTGACCACGCCCTCCAGCGCATACTCCGCCTGGTAGCTGGGGCCGCGCCGGCCCTGTAATAGCTGGTGCCCGGCAATGCCCTGTTCGGCGCTGGGGGAGGGGGTAAAGCGATAGTCGATATCGCCGCTGCGATGGCAGAAGGCCGCCAACTCCCGCACCGGCAGGCGGATTTCAGGCTTGATTCCGCCGCTCATTCCGCTCCCCTTTTATCTCCCCTTTCATCTCCCCTTTCATCTTCCCATTCAGCTCTCCATTCGTCTCTCCATTCGATCCAGGCCACCCGGGCGGGGATGCCCTGGGCCTGGAAAAAGCGCAACCAGCGACGCTGGTGCAGCTGCAGGGCGTCGCCGGGGCCTTTCACCTCGATCAGGCAGTAGCCCTGGCCCGGGTCCAGCGCGATCAGGTCGGGGCAGCCGTTGCGATTGGCTTCAGGATCGAACAGCAAGCGACGCCAGATCGCGAGCCAGTGCTGGCGAGGGATAGTCGCCAACGCGGTTTCCAGCAGCTCACGGTCAAGGCCGCGCCAGCCCACCCAGGCGTTGCTGACACCGAAGTGCCGATCAAAATTTTCCAGTAGCGCCTGCACCAGGTCGACGCGTTCCAGCTCTGCCAGCCGTCGGTCCACCTGCTCGCGGCGCGCGGCGTGAAAGCTGCGGCTGTACATATCCAGCGGAGCAGACTGGAACGGATGCACGAAGGCGCCCGGCACAGTCGTGAAAATCTGCTCCCAGAAGGCCAACCCGAAGCTGGCATTGATCAGCAGGTTCTCGACATAGTGAACCTGCTGCCAGGCCTGCGCATAGTGCCGCGCCGCGGCCAGCTCCACCGGTAATTCCTTCTCCAGCACCAGGCGGTCCTCGGCGAAGCTATCCCGCGGCCTTGGGTTTGCCGCCTCGCCAAGCTTGCGCTTCAGCGTCGGTAACTGGCGGGCCGCAAAATCGACCTCGTTCTCGCTCCAGGGGCTCGCCTGGATCGCCTCACACAGTTCCAGCGCTGCTGCGTAGTCTCCCTGCGTTGTCAGCAGCCGCGCACGGCGTTCGCGGGCCGGCGGTTGCCGGCTGGCTGCGTAGAGGGCCTCGGCGTCGGCTGTGGCATCCATACGCTCCAGCTGTCTTGCTATGCGGTTGCGCAAGCGATCGCGCAGGCCGGCGGCGCAGGGTCCCGCGCTGTCTCCCTCCAGCGCCCGGGCCGCGGCCAGCACAGTGCCGGCATCGCCCTCGCTGGCGGCGAGCTTGTACACGGCCTTCAAGGCATCCAGGGCCAGCACCTCGTCAATCTCTTCCCGGGTTTCAAACAGTCGGTCGTCCCGGTTCAAGGGGTAGGGGTGGTAACGGGCAAGACCGAGGTCGGTCAGCACAAACTCGGTCAGTTCCTGCCAGGTGTTGCCGAAAAACAGCAGCCGCAACAGCGCCACCACCTCGACGTGCTCCACTCCCACCAGCCAGCCGTCCTCGCGTCGCCAGCGCTGCCAGCGGGTCAGCCACTCGGCTTCCGTGAGCTGCGCATTGATCGTCGCCACCAGCTCCGGCTTGCGAGCCGAGGCCGAGGGCAGCAGGTCGCCGAAAATCGCCACCAGTTCCGGTTTGCGCAGCAGCGCCTGCAGAACCTCCAGCGGGGGTTCGTCCTCGCGCATGAGCAGGCCCAGCACCCGTGCGTCTTCCAGTGCAGTTTCCAGGTCATCGAGCTCCGGGTAGTTAAGTTGCTCGCGCCGGAACAGCGGACCGCGCCTGGATACCAGCCGCACGTACAGGCAACGCACGTCGCGTGGTGCGCCTGCAAACAGATCGAGGAAACCGTGTTCGGCCTCGGTCAGCAGGTCACCGTACTGGCTCTCGACCGTGTCGCACAGGCGCTGGAAGTTATCGAGGTAGTAGAAGGGAGAGAGCGGCGGCTCAGTAGTGTGGGTCTCGACTTCGGCGTTCACTGGGTGGCGGGCCGCTGCATTTGCTGGAACAGGGCCGCGGGCACAATGAGGCACAGCCCCACCAGGGTTGCGGGGTGAATGGTCTCACCGAGAATCACCTGGATGAACACCAGCGACAGGAACGGCGCCAGGAAGATCAGGTTGCCCACCAGCGCCACACGGGTGGCCGTGCGCAGGGCCGCCGACCACAGCAGGAAAGTCACCCCCATCTCGAACAGGCCGACATAGCTGGCAGCGGCGAAACCCTGCCAGCCCGGCCATTGCAGATCCGAGAACAGCAGGCACAAGACCGCGGTCATCGGCACGGCCAGCAGGAAATTCAGGCACAGGGCGACGGTGCCATCGCGCGGATTGCGGGCACTGAAAATCCAGTAGAAAGCCCACAGCAAGGTGCTGAACAGTGCCAGCCCCACGCCCGGCAAGCTGTCGAACTGGAGCCCCAAAAGATCACCGCGGGTAGCGATAATCAGCACCCCGAAATATCCGCCGGCGGCCGCCACCGCATCGCGACCTTTCAGGGGCTGCCCCAGCAGCGGGATGGCCAACAGCGACAGCGTGATGGCCCAGGTGTAGTTAATCGCCTGGGCCTGCTGCGCCGGCAGCATGTCGTAGGCGTTGAGCAGCACCACGTAATAGAGGCAGGGATTGAGCGCGGCCATGCCCAGGTAGTAACCGGGATAGCTGCGCAGCTCCGCCGACAGTTTGCCGAGCTGGCCGCGCAGCGCCACGGCGGTCACCAGTGCCGCAGCCGAGAACAGGCTGGCGAAGAACAGCAGCTGGAACACGTCCAGGTAGCGCAGGGCGACCTTGAAGGCAGTGGCAACCGTGGACCAGAAGAAGACCGCCGACAGGCCCAGTAGCAATGCACGCCGGTCAGGGTGCACCTGGGGCTCAGCCCTCGGCTGCTGTTGAAGACTGGGGCACCACCCGGTACAGGGTGCTGCCCGCGAGCACATAAACGTAGCCGTCGGGACCGACCCGCACATCGCGGAACCTGAGCTCGCTGTCGTCGAAGTGGCGGTGCTCCTTGCCGAGGCCGTCTTCGGTCAGCTCAACCCGGTTGAGGTGGGTGAGGGCAAGGGCGCCGGACAGCGCCGAGTCGGTCCAGCCCGGGTAAACATCGCCACTGTAGAAGGCCATGCCCGAAGTGGCGATGGAGGGCACATAGTATTTCTCGGGCTGCTCCATACCGGCCCTGGCGGTGCCCTCGCCGATCTTGCCGCCGCGGTACTCCTCGCCGTAGGTAATGATCGGCCAGCCGTAGTTATTGCCTGGGGCAATACGGTTGAGTTCGTCGCCGCCCTTGGGGCCGTGCTCGTTGACCCACACCGAGCCGTCCGGGTGACGGGCCATGCCCTGGGGGTTGCGGTGGCCATAGCTCCATATTTCCGGCAGCGCGTCATCGCGGCCTACGAAAGGGTTGTCCGCCGGCACCCGTCCGTCCTTGTGGATGCGCATGACGCTGCCGTTGTGGCGGCTGATGTCCTGGGCGTAGTCGCGGTTGCCGCGATCCCCCACCGTGATAAACAGGTAGTCGTCGATGATCAGCAGGCGGCTGCCGAAGTGGTAGCGGGTGTCGTAGTAGGGCATGGCCGTGAACAGCACCTGCACATCTTCGAGTCGGGTGCCTTGCAGCACACCGCGGACTACGCGGGTGGTGTAGCCCTGGTCGGCGGCGTGGGTGTAGCTCAGGTAAACCACGGTGCCAGCATCAGTGTGCTCGACCAGTACGTCCATCAGGCCGCCCTGGCCGTGCTCGGTAGCCTCGGGTACGCCTTCCACAGTCACCAGGTCACCGCTGGCCAGTGACAGGTGCAGCAGCGTGCCGCCCTGCTGGGTAATCAACAGCTGCTGCTCGTCGATAAAGCCCATGCCCCAGGGGCTTTCCAGGTCGATCTGTACTGGCTCCATGCGCAGGTTGCCGTCGACTATGGCGCCTTTGGACTGGTCGGCCTCCACCGTGTCGGCGCCGCTACAGGCGGTCATGCCAATCAACAGGAAACCGAGAATCAGCGGGGACGAAACGCGAAAAAGCAGGCGCGACATAGCGAGACAAACCGGGATTTTTGAGCTCGCCAAGTTTACTCCAAGGCCCCGGGCTGTACCATTGTGCAAAACTCAGGCAAGCTGAATTCGCGTTTTACTGACGACTCTATCGTGAATCCCCCGATCAAACCGCTGACACCCGGCCTTGCTCTTGCACCTGTAGCACTGGTCATTTACCTGCTGGGCCTGTCGGTGTACCTGTACGGCGCCGACTCGTCTTACGGCGCCAACCAGATCGCCCTGCTGCTGGGCGCCGGTGCCGTTGGCCTGGTGGGCATACGGCTGGGCTATAGCTGGCGCCAGATCGAGGAAGGCCTGGTGGACGGCATCGCCATGACCCTGGTGCCGATGCTGATCCTAATGTCGGTGGGCATGCTGATCGGCGCACTGATATTGTCCGGCACCATCCCGGCGCTCATCTACTACGGCGTGCAGGTGCTCTCACCGGAAATCTTCTACGCCGCCTGCGCCATCATTTGTGCGGTGGTTGCAGTGAGCATCGGTTCCTCCTGGACCGTGGCCGGCACGGTGGGAATCGGGCTGATGGCGATTGCCGCGAGTTTCAACCTGTCACCGGCGATCACCGCCGGCGCCATCGTCTCCGGCGCTTATTTTGGCGACAAGATGTCGCCACTCAGCGATACCACCAATCTGGCGGCGGCCACCGCCGGCGTCGACCTGTTCGAACACATCCTCCACATGTTGTGGACCACGGTGCCGAGCTTCCTGCTGGCGCTGGTGGTGTTCATTTTCCTCAGCGGTGGCGATGCCGCCGAGCCGGAGCAGATTGCCGAGCTGCGCGCGAGCATCGCCGGCCAGTTCGACATGGGGCTGCACCTGCTCCTGCCGCTGATAGTGATGCTGTTCCTGGTATGGCGGCGCGTGCCCGCCCTGCCGGCCATCCTCTCCACCTCGCTGTTCGCCGTGATCTTCGCGATGATATTCCAGCCCGAGGCGGTGCTGCGACTGGCGGGCGCGAGCGAGCGTCTGGGCGAAGGCGTGCTGCTGGTGAAAGGCGTTTGGACCAGCCTGTTCAGCGGCTATGTGTCCGAGAGTGGCAATGCCTTCATGGACAAGCTGCTGTCCAAGGGCGGCATGCTGAGCATGCTCAACACGATTTCGCTGATCATCAGTGCCATGGCCTTCGGCGGCACCCTGCAAAAAGTGGGCATCCTGCAATACATGGTCGACGGGGCACTGAAGCGCGCCAGGACCAACGGCGGCCTGGTGGCCACCACCGTGGCCACCTGCACCGCTACCAACCTGGCCGCCGCCGACCAGTTCATCGCCATTACCCTGCCCGGTGGCATGTACCGCGAAGAATTCGAGCGCCGTGGCCTGTCGCGCCTCAACCTGTCGCGCACCCTGGAAGACTCCGCCACCCTGACCTCGGCGTTGATTCCCTGGAACACCTGCGGCGCCTACATGTCGGCCACCCTGGGTGTAGCCACCCTGACCTATGCACCTTTCGCCATCTTCAACATCGCCTGCCCGTTCATTGCAGTCATCTACGGCTACTGGCAGATCGGCCAGAAGCCGCTGGAGACCCTGAAAGGCGAGGCGGAAGCCGCCCCCGGCTGATGGACTGGGACCTGCCCCGGCCACACACCCTGGCGGTCAACGTGGCGGCGGAGCATATCGACGGCCTGCGCCATACCAACAACGCGGTGTACGTGACCTGGTGCGAGCAGGTGGCCTGGGACCACTCCACCAGTCTGGGCCTGGACCTGGCCGCCTACCAGCGCCTCAACCGCGCCATGGTGATTACTCGCAGCGAGTTCGACTACCTCAAGCCCTCCTACCTGGGCGATGAGCTGGTGGCGGCAACCTGGATCGTCGAGTGGGACGGCAAGCTGACCATGCGCCGTCACTTCCAGGTGCAAAGGCCCGCCGACGGCAGCACCGTGCTGCGGGCCAGCATGCAGTTCGCCTGCGTGGATCTCGAGAGCGGCAAGCCCAGGCGGTTGCCTCAGGAATTTATCGAGGGCTACGGCCCCGCTATCGTCTCAGACGCTAGCAGCGTGACCAGTCGAAGCTGAGCACGTCCTCGAGACGTTCGACACCGAGCTTCATCATCAACAGCCTGTCGAGACCGAGTGCCACGCCGGCGCAGGCCGGGAGACCAGCCGCCATGGCAGCCAACAGGCGCGCATCCAGCGGCCGGGTCGCTTCACCCCGGGCTGCCAGCACCTGGTTGTCGGCTTCGAAGCGGGCGCGTTGCTCGTCGGCATCGGTCAATTCGTAGTAGCCGTTCGCTAGCTCAACGCCGTCGACATAGAGCTCGAAGCGCTCGGCGACCACCACGTCGCCCTCCTCACGCAGGCACGCCAGCGCCGCCTGGGAGGCGGGGTAGTCGTGGACGAAAACCAGCCCCTCCAGTTCGGGTTCCACCAGGTGGGTAAGTAGCAGGTCGAGCCAGGTGTCACGAGCCTCTGCCCCGCCACCGTAATCGAGCCGCTGCCGGACAAAGGCTTCCAGCTCATCACTGTCGGCGGTGAGGGGGTCGATGCCCAGGCTGCGCTGGAACAGCTCTCTGTAAGTAAGTACTTGCACTTGCTTCTCGCCAAGTGCTGCTTGTACCAGATCGCCAACCTCCTGCATCAGCTGCGCTAGCGAGAAGCCGGGGCGGTACCACTCCAGCAGGGTGAATTCAGGATTGTGACGGGCGCCGGCCTCGCCGGAGCGGAAGGCCTTACAGACCTGGTAGATCGGCCCGCTACCGGCGGCCAACAGGCGTTTCATCGGGTATTCGGGGGAAGTCTGCAGCCAGCGCTCGCCGCTGGACCCTCCACAGAAGACCGGCGCTATGGCGGGGTCAGTGATGGTGCCGCTGCACAGCAGCGGGGTTTCAACTTCGAGCACGCCGCGGGCGTCGAAAAACGCCCGCAGGGTCTTGAGGAGTTCAGCGCGTGCCGCCAGCGCGGCCCGGGATGCCGAGGGGCGCCAATCCGGGCCTGTTGCCAATCAGGATTTGCCGCGGCCGACGTATTCGCCGGTGCGGGTGTCGATACGTATGACCTCGCCCTGGCTCAGGAACAGCGGCACCTTGACCACCGCACCGGTGCTCAGCGTTGCCGGCTTGCTGCCGCCAGAGGCGGTATCGCCCTTCAAGCCCGGGTCGGTTTCGGTAATTTCGAGCTCTACGAAGTTGGCGGCCACTACCGCCAGCGGCGAGTCGTTGTAAAGGGTCACCTCACAACGGTCCCCTTCCTTGAGCCACTGGGATGAATCGCCCACGGCATCTTTGTCGGCCTGGTACTGCTCGTAGGTGTCGGGCTCCATAAAGTGCCAGAACTCACCGTCGCTGTAGAGGTACTCCATGGTGCGGTCCATGACGTCGGCGCCTTCCAGGCTTTCGCCGGACTTGAAAGTGCGCTCCCAGACGCGACCGGATTTCAGGTTGCGCAGCTTGACCCGGTTGAAGGCCTGGCCCTTGCCCGGCTTCACAAATTCGTTCTCGATAATGCTGCAGGGGTCGCCGTCCAGCATGACCTTGAGACCGGAGCGGAATTCATTGGTGGAGAAACTGGCCATAAGCTCGTGTGTACCTGTGCAATCTGCGTGCTGAAAAGGGCGGCTATCATACCGCGAAGCGAACCGCTATGGCAGCCCATGCGCTGCCCCACACCCCTCGTAGTCCGTGGGCCTGCGGAGAGAGTCCCAACTTCGCACACTGTCTCTGGACAGGCCCCCTGCAATGGTGATTCACTGTCGCTGTTGCTCGTCGGGTGGGGATTCTTGCGAGTAACCAACCGATTACCTCTCTCGGGCTGAAAATTCGATGCTAGTATTGAGCACTCGAGGGGTTGGTAACCGGAGGGCAAATCCCGCGTCATCCTGGCCTGGTGTGGCGAAGTTGCAGAGATATAGCGGCGACACCTGAGCCAACTGAGAGCCAACTGAATGGCTGATGACGCAGGATAGGTCTGCGGAGCCGGCAGCAAGCCTGTAACGCGCCTGTTTGCCACGCTCGGCGTAAAGCAAAAAGTGTACTTAAAACAGCTACTTAAGTACCATTACGCATCGGCCGAAAACAACGTATAAGGCAGAGCCTGTGCTATGAGTAAGAACGAGCCAATCAAGCTGCGAATACCCCGGCAGGATCTGTCGGAATTCGTCCTGTTTGGCTTGACCGCAGACCAGGCCGCCAACTGGGCCGAGAGCCTGCCGATGGCCAACCCGTCCCAGGTGGCCCAGCAGCTGCGCAGCGCGATGAGCGACCTGAATCGCGTCGACATGCGCCCCGACATCCGCTTTGAAATTCTCGAAGCCCTGCGCCCGGTCACTCACACCGCGCTCTCAACCCTGTCCAAGTTCTACCTGAACCAGCCCATTGTGCTGCCGGACGAGCCGCGCAAGGCCGCCAAGCTGGCCCAGAATCTCTTCGAGCTGGTCACCACGGCCTACACCATCGTGGGCATCCAGACGATCCAGCGGCGCCAGGAAATTTCCGGCGCCAACCCGGCCAAGCTGGTGTGCATGGCCCTGCACCGCGCCATTACCTCCGCCAGCATGAAGCTGCTGGTGTCTTACCAGCTCTACCAGCCGGTGGAAATCAACGCCTGGATGGAGCTTCACCAGCTATTTCTGCTGGCCGAGCGGCAGAAGCTATCCAGCCAGCTGGTGGTCGATGACATTGCCGGTGACGGCAACATTACCGACACCTACCTGCGCGCCCTGCTGCTGGGTAGCTGCAAGCCCAACCAGCTGCGCCAACGCGACCTCTCTGGTGTCTTCAAGGGCCTGCGCGAATGGGTCGAGCATGTCGACCTGATGATGCCGGAGGAGCGCGCCGATGGCCTGTTCCTGGTGGATTTCGCCAGCGACCATCCGCCAATCTATGCGTCGCTGTATAGCGAGATTCCCGGTGACAATTGCCGCCTGATCAACACCGACACACTGGTCGACTTCCTGCAGAACCTGCGCATGGACACCGGCGAGCAGTCCATCGTGTTCGACAAGGACACGGTAGTCTCACCGAATGTACTCGACCACGTGATCACCTCCTGGGGCGTAATGAGCAAGCGCAACTTCGCGCGTGCGCCCGCCCAGGAAAAGCTGTGGATCTCTGTAGGCCTCAGCAATACCCATTTTTACGTGAGCGGCGGCATCAACTTCGAGTCGCTGGTTTCAGCCTCCTACGCCCACGTCATCGACCAGGACAACGACATGTCCCCCACCGGTGACGACGCGATCAAGGAGAAGGAGCTGTGGGACAACGTATTCGATAGCGCCGGTCGCGACGAAAGCCTGGCGTTGGAAGAACTGGAGTTCCACATCCGCGAAGCGAGCGTGGAAGGCAATGCCAACGGCCGCGAGCGCCACCCGGTGTTCCCGGTGCGCATGGCAAACGTCAGCCCTGGCGGTTACTGCCTGGAGTGGTCGGCGGATATTCCCAGCCACATAAAGACCGGCGACGTGATCGCCGTGCGCGAGATCGACAACAGCGCCTGGAGCATCGCGGTTATCCGCTGGGTCAGCCAGCTCAAGGACCAGACCACCCTGCTCGGCGTTGAACTGCTGAGCCCGCGGGCCACGCCCTATGGCGCCCGTGTACAGCACAAGACCGGCGAAGACGGCGACCTGATGCGTGCCCTGTTGTTGCCCGAAATCAAGCTGGTGGGCCAGCCCAATACGCTGATCACCCCGCGGGTAGGTTTCAAGGAACGCCAGAAGGTCACCCTAGTCCGCGGCGGCGCCGAGTCCTATATCCAGCTCTTCAAGAAGGTGTCCTCCACCGCCGCATACAACCAGTTCGAGTTCCGCTATATCCAGCAGCTCGACGAGGTGGCAGCGCGAGATCGCGCAGAAGTCGTGGACACCCAGTTCAGCTCCATCTGGAACGAGCTCTAGTCTATAAAACCGCTCGGGACTTACGACTCTTAGGTAAGTCCGCGGCGCTACGTCTCCGCTTTCCTTCTAATCGCTCTAGCTATGCGCCGTTGAGGCTGGCCCCACACGCTACCTCATGTGCTACGTCTCCTCTATTTGTCATTCCCGCGTAGGCGGGAATCCAGTTACATTGGCTGGGAATTCTGGATCCCCGCCTGCGCGGGGATGACTGGGAACAGCTACTGGGTTTGTTGGTATCTGTCGCTGATGCCGAGCAGGTAGAGGATGCCGTCGAGGCCCAGGGTGGAGATGGCCTGCTTGGCGCTTTGCTTGACCAGGGGCTTGGCGCGGAAGGCGATGCCGAGGCCGGCGATGCGCAGCATGGGCAGATCGTTGGCGCCGTCGCCCACCGCGATCACCTGTTGCAGGTCGATGTTCTCGCGCTCGGCAATCTCCTTAAGCAGCGCCGCCTTGCGTTCGCCGTCGACAATCTCGCCGCGCACTTCACCGGTCACCTTGCCGTCGGCGATCTCCAGGGTGTTGGCGTACATATAGTCGATGCCGAGCTTGCGCTTGAGTTGCTCGCCGAAATAGGTGAAGCCGCCGGAAAGGATAGCGGTCTTGTAACCCAGTGAGCGCAGGGTGGTGACCAGGTGCTCCGCCCCCTCGGTCAGCGGAATCGAGTCGCCGATCTCCGACAGCACCGACTCGTCGAGGCCCTTCAGCAAACTCACCCGGCGCCGGAAGCTCTCGGAAAAATCGATCTCGCCGCGCATGGCCTGCTCGGTAATCGCCGCCACCTGGTCGCCGACGCCGGCGCGCTTGGCGAGCTCATCTATGACTTCCGCCTCGATCAGGGTGGAGTCCATGTCGAAGGCCACCAGCCGACGGTTGCGCCGGTACATATTGTCTTCCTGGAAGGCGATATCCACGTCCATGTCCGCCGCCAGTTCGAGCAGATCGGAACGAAACGCGGCCGTATCGTCCAACTGGCCACGCACCGAGAATTCCACGCAGGCCTTACTCAATGGCGGCAACTCGCCCAGCGGCACGCGGCCTGAGAGGCGGTGGATATCATCGATATTGAGGCCGTAGCGCGATACCACCCCCGTGACCCGAGAGAGCTGCAGCGCGGTGATCTTGCGGGCCAGCAGGCTGACGATGTAGCGGGCCCGGCCCTGGGCGCCACGCCAGTGCTCGTAGCTGTCTTCGTCGATGGGGGTGAAGCGCACCGTGAGGCCGAGCTCATTGATACGCTCCAGCAGGTCCCTAAGAACCGGCGCCTGGTGAGAGGGCCCCGGCACTTCCACCAGCACTCCCAGTGACAGGCTGTCGTGAATCACCGCCTGGCCGATGTCGAGCACATTGATATCGTAGCCGGCGAGAATCTCGGTGACGGCTGCGGTAACACCGGGCTTGTCATCACCCGAAATGTTAATCAACAATATCTCTTTCACGCCCGCCGCCTCAAAAAAGCGCCTATTCTACAGCGACCAACAGCAGAGCGCAGGCTTCGACCTTTTCGCAGCCTTCAACAATAAGGATGCACATGCACAGGATTTCCCAGCGACTGGCACTGCTCTGCGGAAGTCTCTGCCTGGCCCTGGCACTGCTGCTGGTGCTGATCGGCAACCTTTCCAGCCGCTATATTCTCGAGCAACAGTCCAATGCCCACCTCGCCTCGCTGGCCGGTCAGTTGGCGGCCCAGGTGGCGCCGGTGATTGCGGCCTCCGACGGGGTGCGACTCGAGGCCACCCTGCGCAGCCTGCGCGAGCGCCACGAGCTGCAGCAGATCACGGTCAACGATCTCGACGAACGACCGCTGGGGCAATCGGGCGATGAGGTCACCGAGGAAAGCGTCTACGCACGCGCCACGGTTACCATCGACGGCAACATTGCCGGCGAACTGGTGCTGGCCTCCAGACCGGACCCGGCGCTGGAAGAACAGCGCGGCATGTCCTTTGGACTGTTGGTGCTGGGCATTCTCGGCAGCCTGTTTGCCGCGGCCCTGGCCGGTCGCTGGGGCCAGCAGTACGCAGCCCGCATCAATACCCTGCGGGAAACCCTGGGCCAGGACGGCCCCAGCGAAGACGAACTGGAATCCCTGGCGCAGGCGGTGGAGGCCTTGCCCCTCGAGCTACTGAGACCACCACAGGAGAGCGAAGCCAGCACTGACTACCGGGAGTCGGGGCTGTTGTACGTTAGCCTCACCAGCCTGGCGCGCTATGTGGAAACCCTCGATGAGCAGTCACTGCTGGAATATACCGAGGCCCAGCGGGAGATGATCGCCGCGGCCGCGGGCCTTTACGGCGGCAACCTGTCGGTGGCACGGGAGTTCGGCATCCTGGTGAGTTTCGCCGGTGAGCACGCAGCGGGCAGCCCGGGGTTTCGCGCCGTGTCCTGTGCCTGGCTGCTGCAGCAGGTAGCCCGCGACCTGGATGAACGCCGCCGGCTGAGTTACAGCGTGGGCCTTGCCTGTGGACTGGGAGAAGCCGGTCACGACAGCCGGGATATCTACCCGGCGCTGTACAACCAGCACATCATCGACGAGCTGGCCTCACGCCAGCAGCCCGATGCGCTGGCGCTGAACGAAGCGGTCATGGCTGATGGCGATGTCGCCAACCGTTGCCTGCTGCGTGATGCGGAGCTTAAGGGCTTCGAAGAGCCCTACAGTGACCTGCTGGAGCGCCAGCGCCTGCTACTGGCGCAGCAGCTGGGCTAGCTTGTAGGTAATGGCTTGTGGGTATTCGCTAGCCGCCGACCAGCACTTCCATGCGATCCACTTTCTGGTAACCCCGCGGCAGCTTATTGCCGCGCCGGCCACGCTCGCCGCGGTAATGCTCCAGCTCCGCGAACTTCATCGCCTTGTGCTGCTTGCCGGCATACACCACCAGCGAGTCCTCCGCGGTCAGCACCTGCACCGCCACCACAAACTCTTCGCGGCTTTGCACCCTCGCAGAAGGTATGGATATCAGTTTATTCCCCTTGCCGCGGGCCAGCTGGGGCAAATCCTCCAGCGGGAAGATCAGTAACCGGCCCTCGTTGCTGACAGCGGCAACATAGGCCCCTTCCACCGCATCGACCCGGGCCGGGTTGAGCACCTGGGCACCTTTCGGCAGAGACAATACCGACTTGCCGGCGCGATTCTTGGTCTGCATATCCTCGAGCTTGCCGACAAAGCCATAGCCCGCGTCCGAGGCCAGCAGGTAAAGCTGGCCTGGTTCGCCCGCCATGATCCCTTCAAAGGTCGCGCCGGAGGGCGGGTTGATGCGGCCGGTCACCGGCTCGCCCTGACCCCGCGCCGATGGGAGGTTGTGGGAAGTCACCGTGTAAGCGCGCCCGGTAGAATCCAGAATCACCGTGGGCTGGTTGGTGCGGCAGGCCACCGACATCTTGTAGCCGTCGCCAGACTTGTAGCTGAGCGATGCTGGGTCCACGTCGTGGCCCTTGGCGGCGCGAATCCAGCCCTTTTCCGACATCACCACCGTGATCGGGTCGTTGGTCATCAGCTCCAGCTCGCTGAAGGCACGGGCCTCCTCGCGCTCTGCCAGGATGGAGCGGCGCTCATCGCCATACTGCTCGGCAGTGGCGGTAAGCTCCTTCTTGATCAGGGTCTTGAGGCGCGCGTCGGAGCCCAGCACTTTCTGCAGCTCGTCGCGCTCGGCGCTGAGCTCATCCTGCTCACCGCGAATTTTCATTTCTTCCAGCTTGGCGAGGTGGCGCAGCTTCAGTTCGAGGATGGCCTCGGCCTGTTCGTCTGACAGCTTGAAGCGTTTCATCAGTACCGGCTTGGGCTTGTCCTCGGTACGGATAATCTGGATGACCTCGTCGATATTGAGGAAGGCAACCAGCAAGCCTTCCAGGATATGCAGGCGCTTCAGCACCTTGTCGAGGCGGAACTCCAGGCGCCGCCGCACGGTCTCGGTGCGGAACTTGAGCCACTCCTTGAGCATCGGCACCAGGCCTTTTACCCCGGGGCGGCCGTCGATGCCGATCACGTTGAGGTTGACCCGGTAACTGCGCTCGAGGTCGGTGGTGGCAAACAGGTGGCTCATCAGCGCCTCGCGGTCCACCCGGTTGGAGCGCGGCACGATCACCAGCCGGGTCGGGTTCTCATGGTCCGACTCGTCACGAAGGTCTGCCACCATGGGCAGCTTCTTGGCCTGCATCTGCTGGGCGATCTGCTCCAGCACCCGGGAGCCGGAGGCCTGGTAGGGCAGCGCGTTAACCACGATCTCGCCGGACTCCACTTCCCAGGTGGCGCGCATGCGCAGGGCGCCGCGGCCGGTCTCGTACATGGCGAGGATTTCCTCGCGGGGCGTAATGATCTCCGCCTCGGTGGGGAAGTCCGGCGCCTGCAGCAGCTCGCAGAGATCGGCCACCGTGGACTTGGGCTTTTCCAGCAGGCGAACGGTGGCGGCCACTACTTCCCGGAGGTTGTGGGGCGGGATGTCCGTGGCCATCCCCACCGCGATCCCGGTGGTGCCGTTCAGCAGAACATTGGGCACCTGGGCAGGCAATACCGCCGGTTCGTTCAGTGTGCCGTCGAAATTGGGAATCCAGTCGACGGTGCCCTGCCCCAGCTCCGACAACAGCACATCCGCATAGGCCGCCAGGCGCGATTCCGTATAGCGCATGGCCGCAAAGGATTTCGGGTCGTCCGGTGCGCCCCAGTTACCCTGCCCGTCGACCAGCGGGTAGCGATAGCTGAAGGACTGGGCCATCAGCACCATTGCCTCATAGGCGGCACTATCGCCGTGGGGGTGGAACTTGCCAATCACGTCGCCCACCGTGCGCGCCGACTTCTTGTACTTGGCGCTGGCCTTCAGGCCCAGCTCGCTCATCGCGTAGATGATGCGGCGCTGTACCGGTTTGAGCCCGTCACCCAGGTGGGGCAGTGCGCGGTCGAGAATGACGTACATGGAGTAGTCCAGGTAGGCCTTCTCGGCATAGGTCTTGAGCGATACCTGTTCGGTACCGTCCTCGTCGATGATTACGCTTTCAGACATGTAACAACTCGATTGTAATGGACGCCGCAGGCTGCTTTATTGCCAAAGACGCCGACAAGAAACAGCGCGCGGCAAGGGAGCCCGGGATCGGGCCCCGCATGTTAATTTACGTAGCTACCCCGCAGACCCACCAGCTGCTCGTTGAGGTTGACGATGGAATTCGCCATGTCGATCAGCAGGGTGTGAATCGTTGTAGGGTTGCTCTTGATCAGGTCGGAGAACTGGTCCTTGGGAACCTTCACCACCGAGCACCGGGTTTTGGCCATAACCGTGGCGGTGCGGTCGGCATTGGTCAGCACCGCCATGGCGCCGAAAATCTCGCCTTCCTCAATGCCGCCGACGGTGACGCCGTCCACCACCACTTCGGCAGAGCCCTCGGTGAGATTGAACACGTAGTCGGCGCGATCACCCTGGCGAATGATCACGTCTCCAGGGTTGTAGATTTCGAAGCCCGGAGTGGCGTGGGTATCGTCGTCGGCAAGCGAGGCCGTCAGTCTGAGCTGCATGCCGGCCTGGGTGATCATCAGGCGCGTCCATAGCTTGCTGGCTGAAGGGTCGGCAATCACCCGGCGCATGAATTCGACGCCGGGGAAGCCTACCAGGCTGGCACCGTTTTCGCTGGCATAGCTCACGGCCACGTCGTGATCGGCGCCGCCGGCCACGTCGGGCAACAGCAGGTCGCCGTCGTCGAGCAGGTAAACCGTGCGATCACGGTAGCGAGCGCTCAGGGAGCCGCTCTCGATGAAATAGATCTTGTCGGATTCGAGGCCGCGCAACAGGGCGTTGTCGGTGGCCTCGATTTCCAGTGGAATGGAGGGAATATCAACCGTCTCGAGCAAAGCCTTCACCAGCTTTTTGCTCTGCTGGTTCAGAACGAAAAAATCCTGGGCAAGTTCAGCGTTCGCTAGCATCAGGCAATGTTCCCTGCTTGGTCTGTTCGCGGCATTTCTTGTGGTCTTAATGCCTCGGCCGCGTCTTTCAGGTGTTGATACGACGTATAGTAGCACTATTCAGGCAGCGGAAAATGCGAAATTGCACACAGCGCCAAGCAGCTGGCAGGCCATCGATTTTGACCAGCTCACACCCGGTAATCTCTACGAAATATTGCGCCTGAGGCAGCAGGTCTTCGGCATCGAACAGGACTGCCTTTACCAGGACCTGGACGGTCTCGACCAGCAGGCCCTGCACCTGTGTGCATGGCAGGCCGACACCCTGCTGGCCTACCTGCGCGCCCTGCCTCCCGGGGTCAGCTACCCGGAGTCGTCACTGGGTCGCATTGTGGTGAGCCCCGAGGCCCGCGGCCAGGACCTGGGCCGGGAAATTGTGCGGCGCGGTATCGAGCTGAACCGGTCCACCTGGCCGGACACCGGCATCTGCATCAGCGCCCAGGCCCACCTCGAGGCGTTTTACCAGTCACTGGGATTTGCGACCGCTTCCGGTGCCTACGACGAGGACGGCATACCTCATATCAAGATGCGGCTCGCCAGGGAAAACCGGGGCAGGGACTAGTCGACTTCCAGCAGGAAAGTGACCGGCCCGTCGTTGACCAGACTCACCTGCATGTCGGCGCCGAAGCGGCCACTGGCCACATCGGTATGGCAGCTCTCCAGGTAGGCGAGTAACTCCGCAAATAAACCTTCAGCCTCAGCCGGCGGCAGCGCCGAGGAAAAACTGGGCCGGAGCCCCTTGCGGGTATCGGCGGACAGGGTGAACTGGGACACCAGCAGCACGCCGCCACCGGCATCGGCCACGCTCCGGTTCATGCGGCCCTCGTCATCGCTGAACACCCGGTAAGCCAGCAGCTTGTCGAGCAACTTACGACCGTTCTCAAGGCTGTCGCCGCGATCCAGGCCCAGCAGCACCAGCAGGCCGGTGCCGATCTCGCCGACGCATTCACCCCCGACATCCACCCGGGCCGAGCGGACTCGCTGCAGCAGGGCTTTCACGCCGGTTCGGGCTTGGGACGAAAACGCTGGGCCATGCGCCGGGTGGCGCGCACCAGGGCGTCGGTAATGCCAGGCTCGGAGGCCACGTGGCCGGCGTCGCGCACGATGTGCAGCTCCGACTCCGGCCAGGCCTGGTGCAGGGCGAAGGCATTGTCCAATGGGCAAACCACATCGTAGCGGCCGTGGACGATCACCCCTGGGATGCCGGCCAGCACGCCGGCCTCCTCGATAATCTGGTTCTCGCGAATGAAGCAGTCGTTGACGAAGAAGTGGGCCTCGATGCGGGCCAGGGCCAGCGCCACGTGAGGGTCGACCAGGTGTTCATAGACCTCGAGATTGGGTCGCAGGGTGGCGCAGTGTGCCTCCCAACCCGACCAGGCCTTGGCCGCCGCCATGCGCGCCAGCTCATTGTCGCCGGTCAACAGGTCGTAGTAGGCCGTCACCAGCTTGTCGCGCTGTGCGGCGGGAATTGGCCGCAGGTAGTCTTCCCAGTAGTCCGGGAACAGGCGGCTGGCGCCCTCCTGGTAGAGCCAGTGGATGTCACGCTGCCTGGCGAGGAAGATCCCCCGCAGAATCATACCCACCACCCGTTCGGTATGCGCCTGCGCATAGAGCAGCGCCAGGGTCGACCCCCAGGAGCCGCCGAACAGCAACCAGCGATCGACCCCCAGGTGTTCGCGGATGGCTTCCATATCGGCGACCAGCGCATCGCTGGTGTTCTCATTGAGGCCCGCGTGCGGTGAGGAGCGACCGGCCCCGCGCTGGTCGAAAAGAATGATGCGGTACGCCTCGGGGTCGAAGAAGCAGCGGTTCTTCGGGTCACAGCCCGCGCCGGGACCGCCGTGCACAAACACTACCGGCAGGCCCTCGGGGTCGCCGCTTTCTTCCACGTACAGGGTATGTCCGCCACTCACCTCCAGTCGGTGAGTGGCATAGGGCTTTATTTCCGGGTACAGCTGCAGCATGACCCCAGTATAGACAGACTGCGAACCTGTGAAGAGGCTTCTTAAATGCGCCCCGCGCGGCGGCGCTCGTGTTCCTTCAGCAGCTTCTTGCGGAGGCGGATACTTTCCGGGGTAACCTCCACCAGTTCATCGTCTTCGATAAACTCCAGCGCCTGCTCGAGGCTGTGGCGAATGGGCGGCGTCAGCAGGATATTTTCGTCGGAGCCCGCAGCGCGGATATTGGTGAGCTGCTTGGCCTTGGTGGGGTTCACCGTCAGGTCGTTGCCGCGGCTGTGCAGGCCGATCACCTGGCCTTCATAGACTTCCAGGTTGGGGTCGATGAAAAGGCGTCCGCGATCCTGCAGGTTATACAGTGAGTAGGCCAAGGTCTTGCCGTTGACCAGCGAGACCAGCACGCCGTTAGTGCGGTGAATCACCTCGGCATCCTTGACCGGACCGTAGTGGTCGAAGACATGGGTGAGAATGCCACTGCCGGAGGTCAGGGTCAGGAACAGCGAGCGGAAGCCGATCAGGCCGCGGGCCGGCACGATGAACTCCAGCCGCACCCGGCCCTGGCCGTCGGGCACCATGTTCTTGAGATCGGCGCGGCGGCGGCCCAGCTCTTCCATGACCGCGCCCTGGTGTACGTCTTCACAGTCCACCACCAGCTGCTCATAGGGTTCCTGCAGTTCGCCGTCGACCTCGCGCTGGATTACCTCGGCGCGGGATACGCCGAGCTCGTAGCCCTCCCTGCGCATGGTCTCGATCAGCACCGACAGGTGCAGCTCGCCGCGGCCGCTGACCACGAACTTGTCGGGGCTGTCGCCCTGACGCACCCGCAGGGCCACGTTGTGGATCAGCTCGCGCTCCAGTCGCTCCTTGATGTTGCGGGAGGTGACGTACTTGCCCTCCTTGCCGGCGAAGGGCGAATCGTTGACCTGGAAAGTCATGCTCACGGTGGGCTCATCGACGGTCAGCGCCGGTAGCGCCTCTACCGCAGCCGGATCGCAGAGGGTATCGGAAATCTGCAGGCCCTCAATGCCGGTGATGCAGACGATATCGCCCGCGGTGGCCGACTCGGCCTCGACCCGCTCAAGGCCCATGTAGCCCATCACCTGGAGAATCTTGCCGTTGCGCGTTTCGCCGTCGCGACTGACCACGGTCACCGGGGTGTTCGGCGCCAGCGAACCGCGGGTCACACGGCCCACACCAATCACACCGACATAGCTCGAGTAGTCGAGCGCCGACACCTGCATCTGCAGCGGGCCGTCGAGGTCGACGCTGGGCGCCGGCACGTGGTTGACGATAGCCTGGAACAGGGCGTCCATGTCCTCGCCCATGGCCTCGTGATCTTCGCCGGAGATGCCCTCCAGGGCCGAGGTGTAGATCACCGGGAAATCGAGCTGGTCCTCGGTGGCGCCGAGCCTGTCGAACAGGTCAAACACCTGGTCCACCACCCAGTCGGGGCGCGCGCCGGGCCGGTCGACCTTGTTGACCACCACGATCGGGCACAGGCCGCGGGCGAAGGCTTTCTGGGTAACGAAGCGAGTCTGCGGCATGGGGCCGTCCACCGCGTCCACCAGCAACAGCACGCTGTCGACCATCGACAGCACCCGCTCCACCTCGCCACCGAAGTCGGCGTGGCCCGGGGTGTCGACGATGTTGATGCGATAGTCGTTCCAGCGAATGGCGGTGTTCTTGGCGAGGATGGTGATGCCGCGCTCGCGCTCCTGGTCATTGGAGTCCATGACCCGCTCGGCGTCCTGGCTGCGACGGTCGAGTGTGCCCGACTGCTGCAACAGGCAGTCCACGAGGGTGGTCTTGCCATGATCCACGTGGGCGATGATGGCGATGTTGCGGAGCTTGTCGATCACTGGGTTCACCTGCTGGGACAGCGCATAGGCATGAGGCTGCCTGCTCAAAAAGCGCGCGATTATACCCGTCGCACATCAGGCTGGATAGCGCGCAGCAGGCCGAATTTATGGCCCCAGCCCACTACCTGCGGACTTGAGCTTGACAAAGTCGCCGCCGGGGTCGATAAATTCAATGGCATGCACCCATTGGGCGCATATTGCACCAATATAGAGCATTTGTGCTCGATGTTGGTGCACAAACCTGGTGCCGGGGGCTCACCCGGCGCAACAATTGCCCTGAATACAGGAACTTAGCGCCCGCGCCGGCATGGCACGGCTCTTGCTATCAAGGTCTGCAGAGATCATTGCATGAGTCGACGCGACATCGACCACGTCAGACCGTGGATCGATGCCTCGCAATAGATTTTTTCACGCTGGCTCTACTACAGAACACAATCCGTTGATGGAGGAACACTGATGTCAGAGAAGACTCTGAGTCTGATTAAAGATAACGAAGCCCGCTGGGTCGACCTGCGCTTCACCGACACCAAGGGTAAGGAGCAGCACGTCTCCATTCCCTCGTCCCTGGTCGATGAAGACTTTTTCGAGGGGGGCAAGATGTTCGACGGCTCCTCCATCGCCGGCTGGAAGGGCATCAACGAGTCCGACATGATCCTGATGCCCGACGACGGCACCAGTGTGCTGGACCCGTTCACCGACGAGCCCACCGTGATCCTGCGCTGTGACATCGTTGAGCCCAGCACCATGCAGGGCTACAACCGCGACCCGCGCTCGGTGGCCAAGCGCGCCGAGGAGTACCTGAAGTCCACCGGCCTGGGCGACACCGCCTACTTCGGTAACGAGCCCGAGTTCTTCGTCTTCGACGATGTGAAGTGGCACGCCGACATGAGCGGCGCCGGTTACACCATCGCCTCCGAGGAAGCGGCCTGGGCCTCCAGCCACGCCTTTGACGACGGCAACATCGGCCACCGCCCGGGCGTTAAGGGCGGCTACTTCCCGGTACCGCCGGTCGACTCCCTGCACGACATCCGCGCCGCCATGTGTGCCGCCATGGAGCAGATGGGTCTTCCGTTGGAAGTACACCACCACGAAGTGGGCACCGCGGGCCAGTGTGAAATCGGCGTGCGTTTTGACACCCTGGTCGCCAAGGCCGACGCCACCCAGGTACTCAAGTACTGTGTGCACAACGTGGCCCATGCCTACGGCAAGACCGCAACCTTCATGCCCAAGCCGCTGGTCGGTGACAACGGCAGCGGGATGCACGTGCACCAGTCCTTTGCCAAGGACGGTGAGAACATGTTCGCGGGTGACGAGTATGCGGGCCTGTCTGAACTGGCGCTGTTCTACATCGGCGGCATCATCAAGCACGCTCGCGCGATCAACGCCTTCACCAACGCCTCGACCAACAGCTACAAGCGCCTGGTACCGGGCTTCGAAGCGCCGGTCATGCTGGCCTACTCGGCCCGTAACCGCTCTGCGTCGATTCGTATTCCCTACGAGCCGAGCCCCAGGGGCAAGCGCATCGAGGTTCGCTTCCCGGACCCGACCGCCAACCCCTACCTGGGCTTCGCAGCCATGCTGATGGCCGGTATCGACGGCATCCAGAACAAGATCCACCCCGGCGATGCCGCCGACAAGGATCTGTACGACCTGCCGCCGGAAGAAGGCAAGGCGATCCCGACCGTGGCCTCCAGCCTGAGCATGGCGCTGGATGCCCTGGACGCGGACCGCGGCTTCCTGACCGCCGGTGGTGTGTTCGACGACGACATGATCGATGGCTACATCGAGCTGAAGTCCGAGGAAGTCGAAAATCTGGACATGACCACTCACCCGGTCGAGTTCGACATGTACTACTCCGTCTAAGCGACGACCAGGTCCTGGCGCAGTCGGTTCTCCGACAGCGCCAATGCCCTTGCAAAGCCCGTCTTCTGGCGGGCTTTTTTTTGCCTCGTGTAGGGCTGCTTCGTAGGTCGGGTGCGAACTGCGCCCAAGCCTTCCCGGACACGCTAAAAGCATGCCGTCCATGGCTCGCTCGGCAACGGCCGTCCTGGCCGTTGACGGTCCGGGAAGGCTTGGGCACAGCTCACACCCTGGTCCGACATCGGTTTCCAGGTGGCAATCGGTGCAATTGCTGACGCCGCGTGCATGCTGTACTTTAAGGAGACTTTGGTAACCGGATCGAGCCCTTGAAGTACCTATTGATCCTGCTGTTCTGCACCCTGCTGGGCACGACCGCCTCGGCTCAGGTTTACCGGGTCGTGGATGAACATGGCAACGTGACATTCACAGACAAGCCGCCGGGCGATGCGGAGCCGGTGGAGATTCGCGAACCCAACACCACCGCACCGCCCGACACCAGCGTTTTCCCGGCGCCTCCACCCAAACCTGCCGACGAGCAGGATGAAAGCGGCGGCTACCAGGTCGCTATTACGGCGCCGGCCAACGAGACCATCATTCCGCGCGGGCCCGGTAATTTCTCGGTCAGCGCCACCGTGTCACCATCCCTGGGCCGCGACCACATGCTGCAGCTGATGATGGACGGCCAGCCCCGGGAAGAGCCCCAGACCAGCACGAGCTGGGCACTCACCAACGTGTTCCGAGGTGAGCACAACATCACCGTCACGGTGATCGACAAGGAGGGCAAGACGCTGGCTACCTCGGAGCCGGTGAAGGTGTTCGTGTTCCGACCCTCCAGCCAATTCAGGAATAACCCCCGGCCGGCGCCCAGGTAGACTGCGACAGTTTCGCGACCACACCCGGGTGTGACCTTCGCCGGTCTCCCCTTGTGCACCAAAATAGTGCATACTCATTGCTGAACCGCGCCGGGACGGCAGCTCAAGCAGCTGCAATTTGCAGCCATCGCGATTAGTTAGTACCCACTATCGGCGAAGAATGCACCATTAGCGGTGCATATATTTCGCCCCTGTCCTGCCCAATGCTGGCGCTAATCTTGCAAACGCTTTGCAAAGGACGATCGGGCAGGCCCACGCGCGCCGCCTGCAAGCATGATGGACAGCAGTTTTCACGCACAGATTCTCGACAACCTGAGCACCGCGGTTCTGGTATTGAACCCGGACCTGAGCCTCAGGTTCCTGAGTCCCGCCGCCGAGGCCATGCTGGAGCTTAGCCAGGCCCGCAGCGTGGGCAGTCGGCTGGACGAGCTATTGCCCGACCAGCTTGAGTTTATTGCCCGTCAACACCGGGAAGCGCCACCGGACGGTCCCTACACCAACCGCGGGGTCAACCTGTCGACCAGCGGTGGCCACACCCTGGTAGTGGACTGCACCGTGTCGCCGCTGGTGGGCGAGGGCCGCAACGTGTTGGGCCTGGTGATCGAGATCCACCCGGTCGACCGCATTCGCCGCATCAGCCGCGAGGAGGGCCTGCTTACCTCACACGAGACCACCCAGGCGCTGATACGCGGGTTGGCCCACGAGATCAAGAACCCGCTGGGCGGCCTGCGCGGCGCGGCGCAGCTGCTGGAACGGGAACTGCCGGATCCGGCCCTGGAGGAGTACACCCGCATCATCATCGAGGAGTCCGACCGCCTGCGCGACCTGGTGGATCGCATGCTGGGACCGCACAAACAGCCGCGGCTCGCTCCCCTCAACGTACACGAAGTGCTGGAACACGTGCGCACCCTGCAGCAGGCGGAAACCGGGCAGCAGGTGCAATTCGAGCGCGACTACGACCCCAGCCTGCCGCACCTGATGGGTGACCGCAGCCAGCTCATCCAGGCGATTCTCAACATCGTGCGCAACGCCGTACAGGCCACCGCCAGCAATGAGGGCCCGCGCATCATCAGGCTGCAGACCCGGGTTCATCGCCAGTTCACCATCGGCTCGCATCGCCACCGACTGGTCTGCGGCATCCGCATCGCCGACAACGGGCCGGGCATACCCGAGGAACTGCGCGAATCCCTGTTTTTTCCGATGGTCAGCGGTCGCCCCGAAGGCAGCGGCCTGGGACTGGCCATCTCCCAGGCTATCGTCGCCCGCCACAAGGGCCTGATCGAGTGCGACAGCGAGCCCGGACGAACCGAATTCGATATCTATCTACCCCTGGAAACCGAACATGCAACGACCTGAAAAAGTCTGGATCGTCGACGACGACCGATCCATCCGCTGGGTGCTGGAGAAGGCACTGAGCCAGGCAGGGCTCGAAACCGAGTGCTTTGACAACGGCGCCACCCTGCTCAAGCACCTGGAGCGCAAACAGCCGGACGCGATCGTCAGCGATATCCGCATGCCGGGCATGGACGGCCTGAGCCTGCTGTCGCATATCCAGCAGGTGCTACCCGCCCTGCCGGTGATCATCACCACCGCCCACTCCGACCTCGACAGCGCGGTGGAGTCCTACCAGCGCGGCGCCTTCGAATACCTGCCCAAGCCTTTCGACATCGAGGAAGTGGTCGCGGTCACCCAGCGCGCCCTGGCCCAGGCCCGGGAGCAGGGTGGCGGCCTGGAAGACATGGACACCGCGGTGGCGGACACCGAGATCATCGGCGAAGCGCCGGCCATGCAGGAGGTATTCCGCGCCATCGGTCGCCTGTCCCACTCCAATATCACCGTGCTGATCAACGGCGAGTCAGGCACCGGCAAGGAACTGGTGGCCCGCGCCCTGCACCGCCACAGCCCGCGCAAGGCCGAGCCCTTCATCGCCCTGAACATGGCCGCCATACCCCGCGACCTGATGGAGTCCGAGCTTTTCGGCCACGAGAAAGGCGCCTTCACCGGCGCCAACAATATGCGCCGCGGCCGCTTCGAGCAGGCCGACGGCGGCACCCTGTTCCTGGACGAAATCGGCGATATGCCGCCGGAAACCCAGACCCGCCTGCTGCGGGTGCTGGCCGACGGCGAGTTTTACCGGGTCGGCGGCCACACGCCGATCAAGGTGGACGTGCGCATTATCGCCGCCACCCACCAGGACCTGGAAAAGCTGGTGGAGGGCAACAGCTTCCGCGAGGACCTGTTCCACCGGCTCAACGTGATTCGTATCCACATTCCCAAGCTGGCGGAACGCCGCGAAGATATTCCGCAGCTCATGAAGCACTTCTTCGCCAGCGCGGCGGAGGAACTGGGCGTGGAGCCCAAGGTGCTGCTGCCAGAAACCGAGGCCTTCCTGCAGGGCCTGGACTGGCCCGGCAACGTGCGCCAGCTGGAAAAC
>JASJBK010000180.1 GCA_030066555.1 Halieaceae bacterium | reverse complement strand
GGGCCCTGTTCGGCACCGGCAATTTCGATGACATCCAGATTGGTCGCGATGGCAATGTACTGGTCATTATCGTCGCCGAGCGGCCGAGTATTTCCGAGATCATCATCTCCGGTAACAAGGCTATCGAGACCGAGGACCTGCTTAATGGCCTCAAGGGCGCGGGCCTGGCCGAGGGCGGGGTGTTCCGCCGTTCCACCCTGGAAGGCATGCAGATGGAGCTGTCGCGCCAGTACGTGCAGCAGGGCCGCTACGATGCCGGTATCGAGACCGAGGTGATTCCCGAGCCGCGCAACCGCGTGTCGATCAATATCGACGTCAACGAGGGCACGGTTTCCAAGATCAAGCACATCAATATCGTCGGCAACCAGGTGTTCGAAGACGACGAACTGGTCGACCTGTTCGAACTGCAGGCCACCAACTGGCTGTCCTTTATTACCAGTGACGACAAGTATTCCCGGGAGCGCCTCAGCGGCGACCTGGAAACGCTGACCTCCTATTACATGGACCGCGGCTACCTGCAGTTCCGCATCGACTCCACCCAGGTAGCGGTCAGCCCCGAGAAGGATGCGGTCTTTATCACCGCCAACCTGTTCGAGGGCGATGTCTACACGGTGACCTCGGTGGACCTGTCCGGTGACCTGGTGCTGCCGGAGGAAGACCTGCGGCGCTTCCTGCTGGTGCGCGAGGGGCAGACCTATTCCCAGCAGCTGGTGACCAGTACCGAGGAGTACCTCACCCAGCGCCTCGGCAACGAGGGCTACAACTTCGCCAAGGTCACCGGCATCCCGGAGGTCATCGAGGAAGACAAGACCGTGGCCATGAAGTTCTTCGTGGACCCGGGCAAGCGCACCTATGTGCGCCGCATCAGCTTCCGCGGCAACACCAAGACGGTTGACGAAGTGCTGCGCCGGGAGATGCGGCAGATGGAGGGCGCGCCCGCTTCAGCCTCAGCCATCGAGGCGTCGCGGATTCGCCTGCAGCGGCTGGGGTATTTTGCCTCGGCGACCGTGGAGACGCCCGAGGTGCCGGGCCACGACGACCTGATCGATGTCGAGTTCACAGTAGAGGAGCAATCCTCGGGCTCCATCGGTGCCAGCTTCGGCTATGCCCAGGATGCCGGGGTGATTCTCGGCCTCAACCTGCAGCAGAATAATTTCCTCGGGACCGGCAAGCGCGTGGGCATCTCGGCCAACTCGAGTCGCTTCCAGGATTTCTACAATTTCAGTTATACCAATCCGTACTTTACCGAGGATGGTGTTAGTCGCGGTTTCAACGTCTTCTACCGGGCGACCGACCTGGACGAGATCAACGTGGCGCGCTACCAGACGGATAGCTACGGTGGCTCGATCAACTTCGGCTACCCGATCCGCGAAACCGAGCGTCTGGGTTTCAGTATTGGCGTCAATGACACGGAAATTACCGTGGGCCGCTTTGCGGTGCAGGAAATTCAGGCCAGTCCACGCCTGCTCAACGGGGTGGATTTCTATTACGACAGCACCTTCGACCCGGCGACCGGCGCTTATCTTGCCCCCGAGGTACTGGTGCCCATTGAAGACGTGCCGCCGGACTACCTGGTCCAGGACCTTGAGCCCGGCTTTATCGACATCAACGGTGACAGCTACCTGAACTGGTCAATCACTACCAGCTGGAGCCAGTCGACCCTCAACCGCGGCCGCTTCGCGACCCGCGGTATGGCCAACTCGATTTCCCTGGAAGTGGCGATGCCGGGCAGTGATCTCGAGTTCTACAAGCTGAACTACCGCGGCGAACTGTACTTACCGATCACCAATCGATGGACGCTGCATTTCCGTACCGACCTGGGTTACGGCGACGGCTACGGCGATACCAGCGAGCTGCCCTTCTACCAGCACTTCTTCGCGGGAGGGTTTGGCTCGGTGCGTGGTTATCAGCCCAACACCCTCGGGCCGCAGAGTACCCCGGCGGTTGAGTACATCGTCGACCAGCCGGTCACCCAGATCGACCAGAACGGCGACCCGCTTGAGATCGGTGGCCCCGACGGCCGAGATTTCGGCTATGAGGCGATCGACGGGGCGCTGGACACGCGTATCACACAGGCCCGCCGCCGCCAGGCGCCGTTCGGCGGCAACGTTCTGGTCGAGGGTGGAGTTGAGTTAATATTCCCGCTTCCCTTTGTTAAGGACCAGCGGCAGATTCGTTCCGCGTTCTTTATCGACGCCGGCAACGTGTTCAGTACCAATTGTCGATCATCGCAACGGCAGTGTTTCGATGTCGATATGGGCGAGTTGCGTTATTCCGTGGGCGTGGGCGCCACCTGGATTACCGGCTTCGGCCCCATCACTTTCAGTATTGCCCAGCCGCTTAACGCCGGCGATTTTGACCAGGAAGAGGTGTTTCAGTTTACCCTCGGTCAAGGCTTTTGATTTTGTTTGATAATGGAGAAAACCGTGTCCAAGACGCTTAAGATCCTATGTGCCAGCCTTTGCCTGGCGATGCTACCGTCACTGGCAGCGGCCCAGGGCCGTATCGCCGTGGTCGACCTGGAGCAGGCCATCCTGCAAACCGATGAGGCGCAGCAGCGACTCAACGCACTGCGCGAGACCGAGGACTACAAGGCTGACAAGTCTGAACTCGATCGCCTGCAGCAGGAGCGGGAAGAGCTGATCAAGGAAGTTCAGAACGACCTGGCGGTCATGAGCGCCGAGCAGCAACAGCAGGCTCGCAAGCGCCTGGCCAACAAGAATGCCGACCTCGAGCACGTGCTGCGTAAACTGCAGCAGGCCGAGCAGCAGCTGGGCCAGGAACTGCTTCAGGAAATGACCCCCAAGGTGCAGGCGGTACTGCGCGACCTGATCGCCAGTGAAGGCATCGGTCTGCTGATCCAGCGCACCGCGGTGATTCACGCAGACAACGGTTACAGCATCACCGCCAAGGTGACCGACAAGCTGAACCAGCAGGCGGCAGCAGAGTAATCGTATCCAGCGCCGCCGGCGCTGGAGAGGAAAGGAGGCTGCGCCGTGGCTGAGATCTACATCGACGAAATCCGCGAACTGCTACCGCACCGCTACCCGTTCCTGCTGGTGGACCGGGTAGTGGAGATCGAGCTGGGAGAGTCCATCGTCGCCTACAAGAACATCACGGTGAACGAAGAGCTGTTCCAGGGCCACTTTCCGGAAAAGCCGCTGTTCCCGGGGATGTTGACTCTTGAAGCCATGGCCCAGGCTGCTGGCATCCTCGGTTTCAAGTCAGAGGGAAAAACCCCTGCAGATGGCTCCATGTACATGTTCGTCGGTGCCGATAATGTGCGCTTCAAGCGCCAGGTGGTACCCGGCGACCGACTGATGCTGCGCGCCAAGGTTGTGTCGGTGCGCCGCGGTATCTGGAAGTTCGAGGTCAGCGCGGACGTTGACGGCCAACTCTGCGCCTCGGCGACCATTCTCTGCGCTGACCGCTAATCCGTTCCGCTAAGTTAGTGGGCGGGTTGGCCGATTGATCCTCGTGTAGAGCACATCGATCGTTCCGTTCCGCTGCGAGTCCGCAGCATGCGATCAGTTCAAACACTTTGCGGTTGCTCACGGCGAGTGGCTGATGTCCGCCCGTCTGGAGGACAGGTGATGTGCTTTCCACGAGGAAAGTACCTCACCTCGCCAACCAGGCTGATGGTCTTCAAGAACCAGACACCTAAATCGGCAAATTCGATCTTTTGCGAGCCTGCTAACGGTTTTTTCGCTCAGAGGCATGATCTGCTTTTCCGGAATTTTGCCCCGCGGTATGCTGCGAAAAAAAGCAAGACGGCACCGACTGGTGCATCGATCAGGGGATGAGCACCGCCATTGGACGCGGACCTATTCAGTTGTAGCTACCCACCGGAAGGCCTTGTCGGCGTCGACGAGGTGGGGCGCGGGCCCCTCGCCGGGGACGTGGTGGCCGCTGCGGTGATACTCGACCCCAACCGCCCCGTGCAGGGGCTTGATGATTCCAAGAAGCTGACCGCGGAACGCCGTGAATCCCTGGCGGAAGAGATTCGTGAGCATGCACTGGCCTGGTCCCTGGGGCGCGCCAGCGTGGCCGAGATCGACGAGATCAATATTCTCCAGGCCAGCCTGCTGGCCATGCACCGGGCTGTCGATGCCCTGGGCGTTGAGCCCGCCTATGTGCTGGTGGATGGTAATCGCCTGCCGCGCTGGCCCTATGCTGCGGAGCCGGTGATCGGTGGCGATGCCAGCGTACCGGCGATCGCCGCAGCCTCGATACTCGCCAAGGTGCAGCGCGATGCAGAGCTGGTGGAACTGGATACACGCTACCCGGGCTATGGCCTTGCCCGCCACAAGGGCTACCCGACCAAACAGCACCTGGAGGCCCTGAAAACCCTGGGCGTCACCCCGGTGCACCGGAAGAGCTTTGGACCGGTGCGGCAGTTGCTGGCCAGTACGGAGGTTGAGCAAGCGTGAGTGGCTTCGTGCACCTGCGGGTACACACGGAATTTTCACTGATCGACAGCCTGGTGCGGGTCAAACCGCTGGTGGCGAAGGTTGCAGAGCTGGGCATGCCGGCGGTGGCAGTGACCGACCAGTGCAATTTCTACGGCCTGGTGAAGTTCTACAAGGCGGCACTGGCAGAAGGGGTCAAACCCCTGTTTGGCGCCGATCTCATGGTGCGCGAGGGGGACGAGGCGCCCACCCTCATCAGCCTGTTGGCAGCCGACAATAGCGGCTATCGCAACCTCACACGCCTTATTTCCCGCGCCTACCTGGAAGGCCAGCACCTGGGTATTCCACAGGTCGAGCGCAGCTGGCTGGCCGAGGCCAGCGAGGGCCTGATCGCGCTGTCCGGCGGGCGCCAGGGCGACGTCGGCTATGCCCTGGTGGCGGGTCGGCGCGAGCAGGCGGCCCAGCGACTTGCCGACTGGATGGCGCTGTACCCGGACCGATTCTACCTGGAGCTGCAGCGCACCGGCCGCGAGAACGAAGACAGCTACCTGCACGCGGGGGTGGAGCTGGCCGCCGCCAGCGGCTGCCCGGTGGTGGCGACGAATGATGTGCGCTTCCTGGCGGCGGATGAATTCGAGGCCCACGAGGTGCGGGTCTGCATTCACGAAGGACGCACCCTGGATGACCCGCGCCGCTCGCGCAACTACTCGGAACAGCAGTACCTGAGAAGCCCTGAGGAAATGCAGGAGCTGTTCAGCGACATTCCCGAGGCGATCGAGAACACGGTTGAGATTGCCCGCCGCTGCAACGTCAGCCTGGAGCTCGGCAAGGCCTTCCTGCCGGACTACCCGGTACCGGAAGGGCTCACCATGGATGAGTACTTCCGCCAGATCTCCCACGAGGGCCTGGATGCGCGCCTGGAGACCCTGTTTGACAGCTCGGCGGCCGATTTCGCTGAGAAACGGGCACTGTATCGCGAGCGCCTCGATTTCGAGCTGGATGTAATCATCCAGATGGGCTTCCCCGGCTACTTCCTGATCGTCATGGACTTTATCCGCTGGTCCAAGCAGCAGGGTATCCCGGTGGGCCCCGGCCGCGGCTCGGGCGCCGGTTCGCTGGTGGCCTACGCCCTGGAAATCACCGACCTCGATCCCATCGAGTACGACCTGCTGTTCGAGCGCTTCCTGAACCCGGAGCGGGTCTCCATGCCGGACTTTGACGTGGACTTCTGCATGGAGCGCCGCGACCAGGTCATCAAGTACGTGTCCGATACCTACGGCGGCGACGCGGTGTCGCAGATCATCACCTTCGGCACCATGGCCGCCAAGGCGGTGGTGCGCGACGTGGCGCGAGTGCAGGGCAAGAGCTACGGCCTGGCGGACAAGCTGTCAAAGCTTATTCCCTTTGAAGTGGGCATGACCCTGGAGAAGGCCTTTGAGCAGGAGGATGTGCTGCGGGACTTCCTCAGGGAAGATGCCGATGGCCAGGAGATCTGGGACATGGCGCTGCAGCTCGAGGGCCTGACCCGCAACGTCGGCAAACACGCCGGCGGCGTGGTCATAGCGCCCTCGGAGCTCACCGAGTTCTCGCCGCTGTTCTGTGACGATACCGGCGGCAGCCTGGTTACCCAGTACGACAAGAACGACGTCGAAGATGTGGGCCTGGTGAAGTTCGACTTCCTGGGGCTGCGCACCTTGACCATCATCGACTGGGCGGTGGACATTATCGATCGCCAGCGCCAGGCCGCCGGTGAGACGCCGCTGGATATTTCACAGATTCCGCTCGACGACGCGGCCACGTTCAGCCTGCTGCAGAGCGCAAAGACCACGGCAGTGTTCCAGCTCGAATCGCGTGGCATGAAGGACCTGATCGATCGCCTGAAGCCGGACTGCTTCGAAGACATCGTGGCCCTGGTAGCGCTGTTTCGCCCCGGCCCGCTGCAGTCCGGCATGGTCGATAACTTCATCAACCGCAAGCACGGCCGGGAAGCGATCTCCTATCCCGACGCCCAGTATCAGCACGAGTGGCTGCAGCCCATTCTCGAGCCCACCTACGGCATCATCCTCTACCAGGAGCAGGTGATGCAGATCGCCCAGGAGTTGGCGGGCTATACCCTCGGCGGCGCCGACCTGCTGCGCCGCGCCATGGGCAAGAAAAAACCCGAGGAGATGGCCAAGCAGCGCGCAGTTTTTGAAGAGGGCGCAGCGGGTAAGGGCGTGGACCCGAACCTGGCGATGAGGATCTTCGACCTGGTGGAGAAATTCGCCGGCTACGGTTTCAACAAGTCGCACTCGGCGGCCTACGCCCTGGTCTCATACCAGACCGCCTGGCTCAAGACCCACTACCCGGCGCCGTTCATGGCGGCGGTAATGAGCTCGGAACTACAGAATACCGACAAAATCGTCACCTTTGTCGACGAGTGCCACGCCATGGGCCTGCCGCCCCGGCATCCGGATGTGAACGTGGGCGACTACATGTTCACCGTCAACGACGCCGGCGAAATCATCTACGGCCTCGGCGCCATCAAGGGCCTCGGCGAGGGCCCGATCGGCAGCATCATGGAGGCGCGGCAGGAGGGCGGGCCGTTCACGGACCTGTTCGACTTCTGCGCCCGCACCGACCCGAGACGGGTCAACCGTCGCGCGGTGGAAGCGCTGATCCGCTCCGGCGCCTTCGATTCCCTGGGCGAAGATCGCGCGGTGCTGTGGGCGGCGCTGGACGACGCCCTGCAGGCGGCCCAGCAGGACGCTGCCAATGCCAGTGCCGGCATGGAAGACATGTTTGGCGGGCCGGTGGCCGATGTGCCCGGCGGCGATGTGTACGCCAACTACCGCGGCGCCAAACCCTGGTCGGCCAAGGTGACGCTGGCTGGAGAAAAAGAAACCCTGGGATTGTGGATTACCGGCCACCCCTTCGACGAATACGAGTCGGAGCTGCGCAAGATTGCCCCCACCCGCATCGCCGAGCTGCGCGCCGACGGCTCTCGCAACCAGGTAGTAACCGGCCTGGTGGTGGCCATGCGCACCATGAAAACCCGACGTGGGGATACCATGGCGGTGCTCAGCATCGACGATCGCAGTGCGCGCATGGAGGTCACCCTGTTTGGCGAGGCCTACGGCGAGTACCGGGAGCTGCTGCAGAAAGATGCCATCCTGATCCTCGAGGGCTCGGTGGCCAACGACGACTACAGCGGCGCCCTGGGCATGCGCGCCAACAGTGTGCGTAGTCTCGAGCAGGCCCGCCAGGCGGCCCGCGCCGAACTCACCATCGAGGTGACCGCCGACCTGGTAGACGAGGCCTTCGCCGATCGCATCCACCACCTGCTGGAGCGCGCCGCCGCCGGCCACTGCCCGGTAGCCTTCTGGTACTGCCAACCCGAGAACCGCGCCCGACTCCCCCTCGGCGAACGCTGGCGCGTCAGTCCCACTGACGACCTGATCCAGCAACTCCAGGAACACTGCGGCCACGGCAAAGTCACACTCAGCTATCCCGCCTGACATCGCTCGGCCGGAGTTAGCTCCGTAGGACGGGCGCGAACTGGTCCGACCCCCTCCCCGGACACGCTAAGAGCGTGACGCCCATGTTTCGCTCGGCAATGGCTACCGCTGGGCAGTGCTCCGTATGGCGGGCGCGAACTAGGTTTATCCCTTCCCCGGACACGCTAAAAGCATGCCGTCCATGGCGCGCTCGGCGATGGCCATCCATGGCCATCGACGGTCCG
>JASJBK010000179.1 GCA_030066555.1 Halieaceae bacterium | reverse complement strand
CCCAGCTTCGAACCATTGTCGAACTGGCTGCCGCGCACCGTGACTTCGAGCATCGCCTGGCCGATTTCCTCTGATTGAACAGCGGCGCCTACCGGCCGAAAGAACCAGTACATGAGCTTCTGCCCTAGGTGGGCTTCGCCCTGCGCCGGCCGGATGTAATCGGGGCGGTGGGCAATAACCCGCAGCCCGGTGTCCTCCGCAAGACTGAACAGGGTTTTCTCGGCGCGGATTTTCTCCCGTACCCACATGGTGTCCGAGTCTTCCGAAATATCGCTGCTGCTGATGAACTGGAACGACAGCTCATTGTCCGACGCCACGGACAGCCACTCCTTGAGGAACTGTGCCGGGAAGTCGACGTGGATCCTGCCGTAGGTTTCCTCGTCCACGCCCATCGCGCTGATGCCGATGGCCCAGTAGACGGTGTGAGCTTCGGCCATTATCTCGTGCAGGGCGGAGTAATCCAGGTAGTCCATGTGCTTTGTCATCTCTACCTTGCCGGAGGCGACACCTCGCTCTATGCGGGGTGTGGAGCGACGGGTAATGACGTGAATGGTCTCAACCTGCGGGTCTGCCATTGCCGCACTGAGAATCCCGTCGCCGGCGGTACCGCTGGCGCCGAACAGGATGATGGTACGCGGCCCGCTGTCATCGATTGGCGCCTTCTCGGCGGGATCGAGTGGCTGCAGGGTGATGTAGACACCGAGCAGGTAGAACAGTACGAAGAGCGCCGCTACGACCTTGAGGAGCGTAACGGCGGCTGTTCGCAATGATGGGAGATTCATAGCTTGATGTCTGCTGGATTACTCCCCGGCGTCATCCAGTGCAATCATGTCCAGGTCGGCCAACTCGGCGTTGAGAGCCGGAACATCGCTGGCGATAACGGCGCTCAGCTCGTCGAGCGCTGTATTTATCTCGCCGGCCAGCTCGTCGCGCACCGCGATCATTGCCGCGGTCGGTGCAGCCTCGCTCATTGCCGAGAGCACCATCACGTAGCTCAGCTTGTTGTTGAGCCTGATGGGAAAATTCAGGGGGTCCTGGCGGCTTTCGTTTTTCGTCTGGTAGAGGGTTTCCTCGATCGCCGTGAGCTTGTCGATGGTCGCAGTGATATTGGTAGCGGTAGCAGACTCCGCCTCGACGCGGCCTTTGGCCGATTCCAGTTGACCCTTGAGCTTGCGAATCGTCGTGATGCCCTCGTGGGTGCGTGAGACCAGGTCCCGCGTGCCAATTGCAAACGCATACTGTGCATCGTAGTCGTCCTGGCTCATGGTAGAGCGCGGATCAGCCACCACCGTGAACTCGGTGGAGCTGGACTCGCCGTCCACGGTGAGCACGGCGCGGTAGCTGCCGGGCGGTACACGCGGGCCGCTCTTCACATCGATCCACAGGATCAGGTCATCAAAACGCTCAAAGCTCGGCACCGAGAGGTCCCAGGCATGGCGGTTGAGGCCGGCCCTGGCAGGTAGCACGTTGGTCGCCGGTGGGGCGTTGGGGCCTGCAGGTTCTTCCTCGTCGCCGGGTGCGGGTTCGCGCGTCCAGGTCCACAGTGAATCGTCGCCGTCGAGCACCTCCAGTGATACCTCGGCGTCATCGGCGAGGCCCTCGGGAAGCGTGTAGTAGAACGTGACGCCCGGGTGTGCATTGGTGCCGGCATTGGCGGGCTGCTCCTTGCGCTGTGCGCCGGCGACTCGCCGCCACGCCGGTTCAGGGGTGTAGAGCCGGGTGCCGTCTGCGGACGCATCGAGCTGGTGCAGTACCGTCAGGTCGTCGAGTATCCAGTAACCGCGACCCTGGGTAGCGGCCACCAGCTTGCGGTCCTTGACGGCGAGGTCGGTAATCGATACCTGGGGCAGGTTGAGCTGCAGCGGTCGCCAGTTGCGGCCCTTGTCCAGCGAGAAGTAGATGCCGAACTCGGTGCCGGCATACAGCAGGCCCTCGCGGTCCGGGTCCGCACGTAGCGCCCTGGTGAAGTGCATCGCCGGGATGCCGCGCGTGATCTTGCGCCAGCTCTTGCCCCAGTTGGTGGTGTGGAAGAGGTAGGGTGCGAAGTCGTCGGACTTGTAGCGCGTTGCCGCCAGGTAGGCGCCCGCCGGGTTGTGCGGGTCGATCTCAAGGGAGTTGACCTGTGCCCAGTCCGGCAGGTTTGAGGGTGTTACATCCTGCCAGCTGCCACCGTTGTCGCGGGTCACGTGTACACGGCCATCGTCGGTGCCGGCCCAGAGCACGCCCTGCTCGTGCTGCGACTCTGCCAGTGCGAAGATCGTGCCATAGTACTCGACGCCGGTGTTGTCTTTGGTGATCGGCCCGCCGGAGGCGCCCATGCGCGACTTGTCGTTGCGGGTGAGGTCGGGGCTCATCAATTGCCAGGTGCGCCCGAGGTCATCGCTGCGGAACAACACGTCAGCCGCCACGTAAAGCACATCCGGGTCGTGAACTGAGAATGCGATCGGGAAGTTCCACTGGAAGCGGTACTTAAGTTCCGCCGCTCCCCAGCCCATGGGATTGTCCGGCCATACGTCGATGGCACGCTCTGCGCCGGTGCGATGATCCATCAGCGTCAGGTAGCCGCCGTAGGAGCCGCCGACGACAATGTCGGGATTGTCGGGCTTCGCAACCACGTGCCCGCTCTCGCCGCCTGCGGTCGGCTCCCAGTCGCGCCGGGTGATCGACGAGCTCATCGCCGAGTGAGAACGTATACGCACGGCGGAATTGTCCTGTTGGCCGCCCAGCAGTCGGAAGGGGAAGGCGTTATCGGTGGACACACGGTACATCTGGGCGGTGGGCTGGTTGCTCTGCACAGACCAGGTCTTGCCGCCGTCGTAGCTCACGTTGCCACCACCGTCATTGGCCTGCACCATGCGCAGCGGGTCGCTGGGGTCGATCCACAGGTCGTGGTTGTCACCGTGGGGTGTGGGTATCTCGCCGAAGGACTTGCCGCCGTCCCTGGAATGGTGGAAGCGTACGTTCAGTACGTACACGCCTTCCTCGCTGTCCGGGTCGGCGTAGATGCGGGTGTAGTACCAGGCGCGCTGGCGCAGGTTCCGGTCTTCGCTCACCCGCGTCCAGGTCTCGCCGCCATCGCGGGAGCGCAGCACGCCGCCGTCCTCGGCCTCGACAATGGCGTAAAGGTTCTTGTTGTTGCCGGGGGAAACGGTAATGCCGATGATGCCGATGGTGCCGGTCGGGAAGCCTTCGTTGTCGCTGATCAGTTCCCAGCTGTCGCCGCCATCGGTGCTCTTGTAGAGGCCGGAACCCTCACCGCCACTCTCCAGGCTGTAGGGGGTACGCTTCACGCGCCAGAAGCTGGCGTAGAGGATACGCGGGTTAGTGGGGTCCATGGCCAGGTCGACTGCACCCACCTCATCACTTACGAAAAGAACTTTCTCCCAGCTCTGGCCGCCGTCCCGTGACCGGTACACACCACGCTCCGTGTTGGCACCAAACAGGTGACCCATGGCCGCCACGTACACCAGGTCCGGGTTCTTCGGATGCACGCGAATGCGCGAGATGTGCTGGGTGTCCTCTAGGCCGAGCTTCTTCCAGGTGTCACCGGCGTCGTTGGAGCGCCAGATGCCGTTGCCGGGAGACACGTTGCCACGCACGGTTTTTTCGCCGAGTCCGACGTAGACCACATTGGGGTCCCACTCCGACACGGCCACAGCGCCCACCGAGCCGCCAAAGTAGCCGTCGGAGACATTCTCCCAGGACGAGCCGCCGTTGCCTGTTTTCCACACGCCGCCGCCGGTGACACCCATGTAGTAGGTCTCGCGATCAGAGGGTATGCCGGTGACTGCGGCCGAACGGCCACCCCGGTAGGGGCCGATCTCGCGCCATTCGAGGGCGCGAAGATCGGCCGGGAAAGTGTCGGGGTCGATATCGGCGTATACGCCGGCCGACAAAACAAGGCAAAGCGTTGCCAGCCAGCGCAGGCAAACGTGAATACGGGGCATTAGAGACTCCTTGAGCAAGGCGGCGTGAAAGCCGGCTTATTGTTCTGGTGCGTTAATCATCCACAAAAACGGATGAGAGGCAATTCCGCAGTGTATCTCCACTAGTGCGGCAGCTTGCCGGGGGGCTCGGAAGCGCGTTTGCGAAACACCCACGCCAGCATGACGGGACTGACAACCGTGGTGATCACCGACATAAAGACCACCGCTGAAAACAGGTGCTCAACCACGCCGGTTCCGCTGTCAAACAGCCCCGCTTCGAGGGCGATGCCGGCGATGACCAGTTCCACCGCGCCGCGGGGGCTCATGCCAATGCCAATGGCGGCAGACTCAGTCGACGTGAAGCCGATGGCGCGTGCGCCGGCGCCCGCTCCAAGGATCTTGCCGGCAAAGGCACACAGAGTGAGGGCAATAAGGAACACCGGGGCGTCGACAACTGGAGAGAAATGCATCTGCAGGCCAATGGAGGCGAAAAAGATCGGCGCCAGGAAGCCGAATGTCATACCCGAGAGGGTCTGTTGAACCCGCTCATAGCTCTCTTCAGAGATGGTGCTGCGGCCAAAATAGAGGCCTGCCATGAAGGCGCCGACAATGAAGTGCAGGCCCAGCAGTTCTGCCAGTACGGCGAAGGCGAAGGCCCCGACCAGCACCGCGCTCATCTCCATTTCGTTGATTTTCAGGCGGTGCATGGAGCGCCCGCCCCAGGGGAAGATAATCCTGCCACCAAACCCCGTAAGGACGAAGAACAGCAGTACCTTGCCGGACAGCAGCAGGAACTCGCCGGTTCCCGGCGGCGTGTCGGCGACGATGACGCCGGTCATCCAGGTCAGCAGCACCAGGCTCAGCAGGTCGTCGAACACTGCAGCCGAGACGATGGTTTGCCCGACCAGGCTGTTGAGCTGACCCAGGTCGGTGAGAATGCGAACGGTGGCCGGCACGGCGGTGATGGCCAGTGCGACACCCAGGAACAGGCACTGGGCGGCACGCAGTTCCGACTCCGGCAGGAACACCCAGCCCAGGCCCACACCCAACGCCAGCGGCACCAGCATGCCTCCCAGCGCCACCGCCAGTGAGCCCTGGGCGTGCTTGAGGATCTTGTGGGGTTGCATCTCTACACCGGCGTAAAGCATCAGGAAGAACATGCCCAGGTCGGTGATCGAATTGAATACCGGGTTGTTGCCGAGGTCACTCAGCTCTGGAAAGGACTCCGGGAAACTGGCCACAATGGCGCCGAGGCTGATGCCCGCCACCAGCTCCCCGACCAGGGATGGCTGGCCCAGCTGTTCGGCCAGCTCACCGAAAGCGCGCGTCAGCACGAGCAACACCAGCAGAATGTAGAACAGTTCCATAGACCGTGTTGGTTGCAGTATTCAGCCAGAGCATACCGCCGCACGGAGGTGAATAAACCGCTCTAGATCATCATAAGGTCAGTTTTGTCGCCGTGGTGATGGGGTTCTGCCGGCAAGCGCATCAGCCCTAATCTTCCTGCCTAATACGTCAGTCGAATTGTTGGAGCCAGATTGCCGTGTTTGTATAAGCCTGAGGGGAGTGGCAACACGGAGTATTGATTCTCTTCGCGGCTGCAGCTGTATCCCGGCCATCTATACTGGTTGCAATGCCCGTCATGGAGGGAGATAACGATGCCTCGTCAGGTTGCCATTCTTCACGGCTGGAGTGACAAATCCGACTCCTTCAAGCCCCTCGCCAGGTTTCTCAAACAGAACGGTTTTCAAACGGTATTCCTCTTCCTGGGGGATTACGTTTCACTGCGCGACGACGTCAACATCGACGACGTGGTCAAGCGCATGGAGGAGGTGGTGCGCGAAAAACAGGCGAGGCCTGCCGGCGCCAACGACCGACTCGACAAGTCATTCGACCTGATTGTGCACAGCACCGGTGGACTGGTGGCGCGCCGGTGGATCAGCAAGCACTACGCCAACCAGGTCTGCCCCGTAAAGAACCTGGTCATGCTGGCGCCGGCCAATTTCGGCTCCAAGCTCGCCCATATCGGCAGGACCATGCTGGGCCGAGTCGCCAAGGGCTGGAGTACCGGTCTGGAGTCCGGGGAGGAGATGCTCTACGCGCTGGAGCTGAGCTCTGAATTCCAGTGGGACCTGGTGCGGGAGGACCTGCTGATTGAGGCGGGCAGTGGTGCCGGCAACGCGGTGCACTACGGGGCTGACAAGGTGCGGCCCTTTGTAATTACCGGCACACATCCCTACGAAGAGCGCGCATCCAGGCTGGTGCACGAGGACGGCAGTGACGGTACCGTCCGGGCAACCGCGGCCAATATGAACACCCACGGCCTGACAATCGACTTCAGCGGCGACCCGGCCAACCTGCTAGACCCCAAGATCACCCAGTGGAAACGTCGGGGTGGCCAGAGCAACGACTTCCCCTTTGCGCTGTTACCCGATCGCAACCACGGCGACATAGTCCGTCCCGACAAAGAGGGATTCAGCAAAGACCCGCAGGCACAGCAGCGTCTGGGGGCGCTGATACTGCAGGCGCTCAAAGTGAACACCGCTGCGCAATACAAGCAAGTGCATAGCGACTGGCAGGCTGTCACTGACCAGACCCGGACATTGGCCGGAGCACAGGATGCAGCACAGGTCGCCCGGGACGCATTCTTCCGCAAGCGCGGCACACCGGCTGATTACTTCCATGAGTATTTCCAGATCAATGTGCAGGTCGAGGATGAGTTCGGCGAACCCATCCCCGACTACTTCCTGAGCTTCATGCCCAAGCAGAAGCAGCACTGGTACAGTCTGAAGAAGGGCTTCAGCCCGGCGGGCTCCTACTTTCACGAAGAAGTTCTGGAGAACGTGCATGAGTACCGACCCGACCGATCGCGGCGTGCGCTCTACATCGACCGCTTCGACTTGATGTGCGAGGGCGGCTACTACTCACAGCTGAAGGACCCGGACCAGGAAAAGGCACTATACGTCACCCTGTCCGCCGCCGACCCTGGCGACCATATCGCTTACTTTACCCGGGAAGCGGCACTCAAGCGCGGACTGGTTCGAATTCACCAGAAGGCGGAACCCAAGGGCCGCTGGCTGCGTCGCCACCGCACACACTTCGTGCGAGTGATCGTGCCGCGCGCCGCCAAACCAGATATCTTCAAATTGAAACGCGGTTGATACGCTGCGAGGTAGGGCAGCATGGCTGAAGGCGAAGATCTCAAGAGAGAAAGCGAAGAAGAAGCTGTTACCCCTCGCGAAAACGTTCGCTCGGCGCAGAATCAGAGCGGCAATGGCACGCCCACCGATGATGCAATGAGTGAATACGAGGAAGCCGAGCTGGTGTGGGATGAATACAAGTATCGCCACGAGCACATCTGGGGCACGCTCTACAAACTCACGTTCACCGTGGCCTTCCTGTCGGCAGTGCCCTATTTGCGACCTGACATCGCAATTCACTTGTATCCAGTGTCGTTGCTTCCCATGTGTCTCGCTATCGTCTTGTCTTTTACCGGTGCAATAATGATTCACCGTGAGTTGGTGGTATTCAAACCAGTGAAGTATCGCCATCGCGAAATTCATCGGACCAGACGGGAGGGTTCCAAGGCAGGAGAGGTCAGCATATTCAGATGGATGGTGATGCTTTATCTCGTTGTGCTTGTGCTGGTCACCGGTGCTTTCGGAACTTATACGTACAATAAAATTGGTGAGAGGGAGTGGCTACCTCTGGATAACGACGATGCAGTAGCGGACTCCTTCGTCAACCAAGACTGGACGCAGATTGTCAGAACTCCTGCTGATACGCCAGGCAATCCTTGATTACCTGCAGAGCCACCCGCGCGCGCAGGACAACGCGCTGGGTGTGGCCGCCTGGTGGCTTCCAGGCGATAGATTCTCAGTAAGCAAGAGTCTCCTTCACGCAGCGCTGGAGCTGTTGGTTGAAGAGGGCATTCTGATGAAGACTGAAATTGGTAGCGGAGAGTCAGTTTATTCATTGCGGGCACATACCCGTCAATAAGTCACGGGGCAGGGAATGACAGAGAGCGCCGACATCCTTATCAGCCACTTTCGAGACGCGCTGAAGCAGGCTCAGGGCTACGTGAACTACGGCTTGTTGGCTGGGCTGCTGTCACTACTCACCACGGCTGGCGTGACCGGTTCGGGCGAGGGAGGGGAGGTGCGGTTTAATGTACCTCTGGTCGGGCCACTGGACGAGCTGTCAGCGATGGTGG
>JASJBK010000178.1 GCA_030066555.1 Halieaceae bacterium | reverse complement strand
CTGCTGGCAGACGTAGATGCCACGCTGGCAGCGGCAGGCGCGCTGCCGGAGCTGGCGGCACCGCTGGCAGCCGCGCTGGCCGACCTGCGCCACTCCACGGCCACCATCCTTGCCAACTGGCAGGACAATCGCCCGGCCGCGCTGGCACGTGCCTACGACTACATGATGCAGACCGGGTACGTAATGGGGGCCTGGCACCTGGTGCGCTCGGCGCTGATTGCAAAACAGCGCCTGGATGAGGGCAGCGACAATCCCTTCTATGAGCGCAAGCTGGTCACCGCGCGATTCTACTGCGAGAGCGTGCTGCCGCGCGCGGCCGGCTTTGCCGGCGCTATCGCCGGCGGCGATGCACTGCTGGACTACGCGGAGAACTGGCTGTGAAACCGACCCCGGATATCGCTGACGAATTCCCCGAAGACGTTCACGCCATTGAACTGGATTTCCGCAGCTACGGCGCGGTAAAAGCGTTTAGCGGCGAGGTGGTCACCGTCAAGTGCTACGAAGACAACTCGCTGGTGAAGGAGTTGGTAGGTACGCCTGGCGAGGGCCGCGTCCTGGTGGTCGACGGCGGTGGCTCAAAGCGCCGCGCGCTGCTGGGCGATATGCTCGCCGCCAAGGCAGCCGACAATAACTGGTCCGGCCTGGTGATCAACGGGGTGATTCGCGACGTCGATGAGATCGGCGTGACCCAACTGGGCGTTAAAGCGCTGGGTACCATCCCGCTGAAAACCGAGAAGCTCGGCCACGGACAGCAGGATATCCCCCTGCATCTCGGCGGTGTGAACATCCACCCGGGTGACTGGGTTTACGCCGACAACAACGGCGTACTGGTAGCGGGTCGCAAGCTCTACGACTAACCGGGTTCAGAGTCCTTTTCCCACAGGGAAACGGCTCTGGCCCCACTATCCGATCAGGGGAGAGGTTACAGCGGTGACCGGCAATGCCCAGGCATCCCCCGTCGAACGCAGTGAGCGGATTGGTTCCATCGACGTTCTGCGCGGCTTTGCCGTGCTTGGCATCCTGCTCATGAATGTGCAGGACTTTTCGATGATCGGTGCGGCGTACTTCAATCCGACGGCGTACGGGGATTTGACAGGCGTCAACTGGGTGGTCTGGCTCGGCGGCCACCTGTTTGCGGACATGAAGTTCATCACACTTTTTTCCCTGCTGTTTGGCGCGGGTGTCGTGCTATTCGCTGATCGGATTGAGGCCAGGGGTGGGAGCGCGGTAGGCATCCACTACCGGCGAATGTTCTGGCTTATGCTTTTTGGCATGATTCATGGCTACTTGCTGTGGCGAGGGGATATTCTCTTCGCCTATGCAATATGCGGATTCCTGGTCTTTCCGCTTCGCCATCGCTCGCCAGTAACCCTGCTTGTCCTCGGCCTGTTCATTATCAGTGTGGGCTCGACAATCAACCTGCTGGGCGGCATGACGGAACCGAAGTGGTCGCCGGAAGAGCGGGAGGCCATGATCTCCGATACGTGGGCGCCGAACGAGGACGACATTGCGCGGGAACTGGCGGCCTACCGTGGCAGCTATCTCGAACAGATGAAAGACCGCGTGCCGGACACCGCCAGTATGCAGACCATTACTCTGCTGTACTATTTCTTGTGGCGGTGCGGTGGCCTGATGTTGATCGGTATGGCGCTCTTCAAGTGGGGTGTCTTGTCCGCAAAGCTCTCGGCCCAGCGCTATTTGACCATGCTGTTGGTGGGTTTAGGTATCGGGATCCCGTTGGTCGGTTATGGTGTACATCAGAACATTGAGCACCACTGGGCATTTGGTTATTCGTTCTTCATCGGCTCGCAGTATAACTACTGGGGTTCGCTGTGCGTGGCCGCCGCTTACATAGCCATTGTTATGCTGTTATTCCAGTATGCCGGTAGCGGCCGCGCGCTCGCCCCGCTGGCCGCGACAGGGAGAATGGCGTTTACCAACTACATCATGCAATCGGTGATCTGCACAACGATCTTCTACGGTCACGGCTTGGGATTGTATGGGTCGGTTGAGCGCAGCGGCCAGATCATCCTGGTGCTGGCGATCTGGGTTTTCCAGATCGTCATGTCCACCTGGTGGCTGGCTCGATTTCGATTTGGGCCACTGGAGTGGCTGTGGCGGTGTCTGACATACTGGCAACTTCAACCTATCAGGACCGCCCGGTTACTTTGACCAATTGCTGACCTGGTCTGCAGCTACCGAAGTGACCCTGCGCATCGGCAGACAACAGATTTTCGCGCTGCTTGCCTTGTGGTTTTGCTTCTCCATAGCGCAGACGGTGGCCCCATTGGCTCAGGTTTGACGAGATCCAGCGTGTCGATGCTGCGGGAAACTATGTTTGCATCGAAACCGCAGCCCACCGCTATATCGTGCGCAGTTATTCCAGGCGCATGGACAGGTCGAGGGCAATCACATCCTTGGTGAGGGTGCCGATCGAGATGTAGTCGACCCCGGTCTCGGCCACCTTGCGCAGCGTGTTCTCGGTAATGCCACCGGAGGCTTCCAACTCCGCCCGGCCAGCGCTGCGGTGCACTGCCTCGCGCAGTGACTCGAGATCGAAATTGTCGAGCATAATGCGATCGGTACCTGCCGCCAGCGCCTGCTCCAGTTCCTCCAGGCTCTCTACCTCGACTTCCACCGGCTTGTTGGGCGCCAGCAGGCGCGCCTCGGCCACGGCTTCGGCAATGCCGCCGCAGGCCTCGATATGGTTTTCCTTCACCAGGAAGGCATCGAACAGGCCGACGCGATGGTTGTGGCAGCCGCCACAGGTGACCGCGTACTTCTGGGCCAGCCGCAGCCCGGGTACCGTCTTGCGGGTATCCAGCAGCTTTACCCCGGTTCCCGCCACCAGGTTGGCGTAGTGGTGACAGCGGGTTGCCGTGCCCGACAGCAGTTGCAGGAAGTTAAGCGCGGTGCGTTCACCGGTGAGCAGGCTACGGGCAGGACCGGCCACCTCGAACAGCAGGCGGTCGGGCGCCACGGTCTCACCATCGGTCACGTGCCAGGTGACCCTCACGCTTTCGTCGAGCTGACGGAACACCTCGTCCACCCAGGCGCGACCGCAGATGGTGCCCGCCTCGCGCGATATCACTCGCGCCTGCGCCTCGCGCACCGGGGGAATCAGCGCTGCGGTAATGTCACCGTCGCCGACATCTTCTGCCAGGGCGTCGCGGACATTCTGCGCGATGGCGGCCTGCATGGCCTCGGTATTGGGAGTGTGCATCTGGAGATCCTGTGTCGAGGGCGGCGATTGTAGCAAAGGCCCGCGATACGCAAACACTGTATGCTGAATCGATGAAGCCAGGACGCGTCAGCCGCACCGCACTAAATGTTGCCGCCAGCATGGTCACGCTCGGTGCCAAGCCCGGTTGGCGCGAAAGACTGCCGGCGGGCCTGCCGGAACTCAGCGAAGCGCTGTTGCTGGCATCGGGGGCGTTTCCTTTCTCAGAGCGCGCCCTGCGGCTGTCCCAACGGCCCTGGGCGGTGCGACTGGCCAGCCTCGGTGAACGGTTCCAGCCCGGCGCCTTCGAGGGGCTGGGTCGGCGCAAGATCTTCATGGACGAACAGGTGCAGGCGGCCATCGCTGCTGGAGCAAGCCAGGTGCTGGTGCTGGGTGCGGGCTTCGACACCCTGTGCCTGCGTCTGGCGCCGGAGTATCCCGACGTCAGTTTCCTGGAAGTCGATCACCCTGACACAGCCCGCGCCAAGCAGCGCGCGGTCAATCAGCTCGGATGCCCCGATAACATGGTGATGCTGTCGGCGAATCTCGCCAGGCGCAGGCTCTCGAAGGTCCTGACGGAGTGCGGCGCCTGGGAGACGGAAGCGATGAGCGTTTTCGTGGCGGAGGGACTTCTGTACTATCTGCCACCCGAAGCCGTCAGGCAGTTGTTCAGCGAGATCCGCAGCAGCACCGGCACCGGCAGCCGAGTCGCCTTCTCGCATCTGTTCGACCTGTTTCGCTATCGCCTCGCCCGCGCCGCGCTCTACCTGGAAGGGGAACCCTGGCTGTCGGCATCGGAGCCCGAGGAGCTGGAGAGCTACCTAGGGCCAGGCTGGGAGATCCTCACCACCGCGCCGGAGCGCGGCCGGCGAGAACTGGAAGGCCTGGCTGTCGCCGGGTCAGGCCCCGCTGCGACTATGGTGTAAAAGCCTCTACTGACCCCAGTCCGAGACCTTGTCGCTACCTGGCAGCTCGATCTCCAGGTACTCCTCCACATCGAAGGGCATCTCCTTGATTAGTTTGCGTACCTGGTCGGCGATCGCCCTGGTCTCGGGCCGCGCGTTGCTCAGTCCGGTATAGGGAATGCCCCTGCCGTTCTGCATGTCAGGATATTTCTCCTTGAACAGCATGTGCCTCGCCAGGATTCTATTGAACTGACCCTGGGTATGGATCAGAGGAACCAGTTGCGGATTCTCCTCTCGCGGGTCCATGTACAGGTCGAAGTAGGCTTCGGGCATGCCGGAGGCGGCCACTTCCCCTGCGCCAATCCAGTGGCGCTTGTAGCGGCCTTTCACGGTGGCGCCGATTTCATGGCCCGCGTAGATGTGCACGTAGTCGCGCCGGCTGAAGGTGTCGCCCTTCATCAGCAGCGCGGTTTGGTCGAGTCCGTCTACCACGCGGTCAGTCGGAATATGCTTCGTCGCTTTGCCCAACCTGGCGAAGGTCGTGTAGAGGTCGGTGACATGGATGATGTCACCGACGGCCTGTGGCTCAATCGTACCCGGCCACCAGGCGAAGGCCGGTACCCGTACACCGCCCTCAGTAAAGTCGCCCTTGCCGCCGCGGTAGAGCATCGGCAGCATGCCCCAGCCGGGAGGCGGACTATGGACCATGGGGCCATTGTCGGCCATGGCGATGAAAAGGGTATTCTCGGCGATACCCAGTTCATTCAGTTCATCCATCATGCGGCCGATGAATTCATCCATGGCCTTCATGGCGCCGGGTACCTTCAGGCCCGAGACGGACTTCTTTGGAATCTCAGGCGCCAGGAAGTTCAGGAAGTTGGGCCAGTAGCTGACGAAGAAGGGCTTGTTGGCCGCAGCGTTCCTGCGAATAAACTCCATGGTGCGCTTCTCGGACTCACGGTCCATTTTTTCATAACACTCATTGGAGGTGCCGCACCACTCCTTGCCCTGCTCGCCCTTTTTACCTTCGATGATCATGACCCAGCCCTCGGGTACCAGACCAGGCCTGTCGAGCGCATACGGATCGGGCGGATAGATCTCCGGGTGTAATCCCAGTACGGCGTTCACCGCATTCCCCTGGGGATTGTAGAGTGAGGTGATCTGGTTCATCGGGGTGAACAGGGCATCGTCGAAGCCCTGGTTGTGCAGGTAGCTCTCCTCGATATCACCAAGGTGGCCCTTACCGTAGAAGGCGGTGGCGTAACCGGCCTTCGACAGCACCTCGGCGATAGTGACCTCTTCGGCACGCAGGCCGGAGAACTCATGGGGCATGCCCACCACGCCCATGCCATGTCGAACGGGGATGCGGCCGGTCAACATTGCCGCCCGTGTGGGTGTGCAAGAGGGTTCGGTATACATGCGCGTAAAGTTGATGCCCTCTGCCGCCATACGATTGATGTTCGGCGTGCTGTAGCCAAAGTTCTTCTGCAGATCAGGGAAACCCACTGCACCAAAGGCGGTGTCATCCCAAAGCAGATAAACGATGTTCGGCGGCTGGCCGTGCTTCTTCTCCAGGGCGGCCAGCTTGTCGCTCAGCTCCTTGTCTTCCTGGGCCCAGCGCTCACCGTGCTGTGATTTCAGCACATAGAACTCGGCATCGTGAACGATATCTCTGGCTGCGGCCTGACCGGCAAATGCGAGGACGCATAGCGCGGTGGCGGCGAGTACAGAATTGGATTTCATGGACTGTCCCCTCGAAAGTTCATCACCAGTGTAGTTGACGAAATTGGGCGTAGCGGCGATGGGTTAGACTAGTCGGTATGAGTGACTGCACCAAGATCGAGGCGGGCTGGCTGGGCGGTGCGCAGCGCTGCCCATCCCCGAACTGCAATGCCCGGCCGGACGCCGAGGAGATCGGCCTGCTGGTCATTCACAATATCAGCCTGCCGCCCGGTGAATATGGCACCGGCTGCGTGCAGCAGTTCTTCTGCAATGACCTCGACTGCGATGCGCATCCCTATTTCGGCGAGATTCGCGGCATGGAAGTGTCCTCGCACCTGCTGATCGAGCGCGATGGGGCTGTCACTCAGTTCGTGAGCTTCGATGAGCGCGCCTGGCATGCGGGGGTGTCGAACTTCCAGGGCCGGGAAAACTGCAACGATTTCAGTATCGGCATCGAGTTGGAGGGATGTGATACCGAGGCTTATACTGACGCGCAGTACGAGGCCCTGGCGGCCATCACAAGGGAGCTCATGCGCGCCTATCCAGCCATTACCCGAGACCGGATTACCGGGCACTCCGATATCGCCCCGGGTCGCAAGACCGACCCCGGCCCGGCTTTCGACTGGCCGCGCTTCCTGGCCATGCTCGATGAAGAGGGTATAGCGTGAAGTTTCTTGCTCTCGTTATTGCGCTGGGCCTGCTCCAGTACTGGGGTTCTGCAGGTCCCGTCCACCGCGACGAGTGGTTCAAGGACGTTGTAGCGCGCTTCAATGGCAGCGGCCTGATGCCCGAGTTGCAGGTGGCGCTGGCGGTGCTGCTGCCAGCGCTGCTGGTGTTCTGGCTGATGAATTTCGTGGAGGGCTGGGCCCTGGGCCTGGTGCCACTGGCCATCGCGGTGGTGGTGCTGCTGTACAGCTTCGGCCGCGGGGATTTCGAGGCCCTGGTCGATGAGTACCGCAGTCACTGTCGGCAGGGCGACTTCGAGGCGGCCTTCCTGTTTGCCCAGCAGCAGCTGTTGCCCGGCTGCAGCGAAGACTGCCCCTCCGGCCCTGAGAAATTGCATCGCTTTGTGAAGGAGCGCATCTGTTACCTGGGCTTCGAGCGCTGGTTCGGCGTGATGTTCTATTTCGTGCTCTTTGGTCCCGCCGGAGCACTGGCCTACCGTTTGCTGCTGCTTTATCGCCTGGATACCGAGGAGCCGGAGCGCCAGCGCCTGCTGGACAGCATCCAGTACTGGGTGGACTGGGTTCCCTCGCGCCTGCTGGTATTTACCTTTGCGCTTACCGGTGACTGGGTGGGCAGCCGTGAGCAACTCGCCGTCAGTCTCGGTGATACCTCCTCATCGACCGGCGAGTTGCTGGGCGACGCCGCCCACGCCGCACTGGGTCTCAAGGCCACAGTGTTCTCCGGTGACAGCGGTGATACCCAGGCCTTTGCCGAGGTCAGCGACTGGGAAGTAGGGCAGGTGCAGAGCCTGCTGAGCCGCAGCGCCGTTGCCTGGGTCGTGGTGCTGGCGCTGCTGGTACTGCTGATCTGATCGAAATACACAACTTGGGAAGATTCTATGTCTGACACGGATCGCAAGGTGATCATCGTCACCGGCTCGTCCTCGGGGATCGGTGCCGAGGTGGCCAAACTGGCTGCCCGGCATCACTACAACGTGGTGGTCAATTACAACAGCAATGCCACCGGCGCTGAGAAAGTGATCGAGTACTGCGACAGCCAGGGCGTGGACTCCGTGGCGGTGCAGGCCAATGTGGCCGAGGACGCCGATTGCCGCCGCCTGGCGCAGGCGGCGATCGATGCCTGGGGCCGTATCGATGTGCTGGTCAACAATGCCGGTACCACCAAGTTCTGTGCCCACGCCGACCTGGAGGGGCTGGATGCCGAAGATTTCCAGCACCTGTACAAGGTCAACACCATCGGCGCCTTCCAGATGATCCGCGCCGTGGTGCCGACCATGAAGCAGACCGGCGGCGCGATCGTCAATGTGGCGTCAGTGGCAGGCCTGATCGGGGTCGGCTCCAGCCTGGCCTACGCCTGCAGCAAGGCAGCCATGCTCGCCATCAACCAGTCCATGGCCCGTAACCTGGGGCCGGAGATTCGCGTCAACGCGGTGTGCCCGGGGTTCGTCGAGGGAGACTGGTTGCAGGAGGGGCTGGGCTCGGAGATGTACGACCACGTGCGCGAGCATTACC
>JASJBK010000177.1 GCA_030066555.1 Halieaceae bacterium | reverse complement strand
CCTGGCGATCATGACCCTGCCATTGATAATCGTGGCGACCCGGGAGTCGCTGCAGGCGGTCCCGCTGGCCTTCCGCGAGGCCTGCTGGAACATGGGCGCGACCCGCTGGCAGACGATCCAGCGCGTTGTCCTGCCTAATGCGGTCAGCGGGATCCTGACCGGCGTGATCCTGGAGGTGTCGCGCACCTCCGGGGAGACGGCTCCCATCATGTTTACCGGCGCCGTGTTCTTTACGCCGGTGCTGCCCCAGGGCATTTTTGACCAGACCATGGCGATGTCCCTGCACCTGTTCGTGGTGGCGACCCAGGTACCCGGCGTGCCGGAGGAACTGCCCTTTGGCGTGGCACTGGTGCTGATCGCCATGGTGCTGCTGATGAACAGCCTGTCTATCGCGTTTCGCATTTACCTGCGGGGTCGCAAGAAGTGGTAGCGGAAGCGGGCGAGGCGCCGGCGGTGGAACCGACCCTGTCGGTGCGGGACCTACGCATCAGCTACGGAGGCGCTCCCGCGCTCAGCGGCGTCAACCTGGACATCTACGAGAACGAGATTTTCGGCATTATCGGGCCCGCCAACGCCGGCAAGACTTCCTTTCTGAAGTCCATCAACCGCATGGATATGTTCACCTCCGGCATGCGGGTGGAAGGCGATATTCGCTTCTACGGCCGCGACGTGAAGCAGCTGAAGAACGTCTACGCCCTGCGCTCCGCGATCGGCGTGGTGTTCCCGCTGCCGGTGGGCCTGCCCATGACCATCTACGACAATGTCGCGCTATCGCCCCGCCTGAGGGGTGTACGCGCCAAGGCTGACCTGGACGCGATTGTCGAGCGTTGCCTGCAGCGGGCGGCGCTCTGGGACGAGGTCAAGGATCGGCTGGATTCCCTTGGCAGCCTGCTCTCCGGTGGCCAGCAGCAGCGCCTGACCATCGCGCGGGCTTTGTCCCAGGAGCCAAAGCTGCTAATGCTAGACGAGTTTTCCATCGCGGTGGACCCGGTCACGACCATGCGCATCGAGGACGTGCTCAAGGAGCTCAAGAGCGAAATGACCATCATCCTGGTCACCAACCTGGTGCAGCAGGCCAGTCGGCTGGCGGACCGCACCGCCTTCTTCCTGGAGGGTAGCTGCGTAGAGATCGGAGATACCGAAGCCCTGTTCAGCGGCGGTGCAACGGACCAGCGCACCACGGATTACATCGAGGGGCGCTTCGGTTAATGAGCGAGCAAAACCAGGCGCCGGCCATCCGCACCGACAAGCTCAATCTCTGGTACGACACCTTCCAGGCGCTGTTCGACGTCGATCTGGAAATCAAGCAGGGCATCATTACCTCGCTGATTGGCCCCTCCGGCTGCGGTAAATCCACCTTCCTGCGCAGCGTCAATCGCATCAATGAGCGGCTGGGCTACGTGCGCATCAATGGCGCTATCGAAGTGCTGGGCAAGAACATCTACGACGATGACGTCGAACTGGTGCAGGTGCGCAAGCAGATCGGCATGGTGTTTCAGCGACCCAACCCGCTGCCCATCTCTATACGGGACAACGTGTTGTTCGGCTACAACATTCACTCTGAGGATAAGCGCATCTCTCGCAGTGAAAAGGACGCTATCGTCGAAGACGCTCTCCGCCAGGTGCTGCTCTGGGACCAGGTCAAGGACAAGCTGAAAAGCAAGGCGACCGGGCTGTCCCTGGAAGAGCAGCAGAAGCTCTGCATCGCACGCCTGTTGCCGGTCAAACCGGGCGTACTGCTAATGGATGAACCCTGCTCCGCCCTGGACCCGAAAGGCACCGAGGCGGTGGAAGAGCTGATCTGGGAGCTGCGAGAGAAGTACACCATCCTGATCGTGACCCACAATATGGCCCAGGCCCGTCGCGCCAGTGAGGAATGCATTTTCATGCTGATGGGGAAAGTCATCGAGCACTCGGCCACCGAGGCCATGTTCGTTACCCCCAGGCAGCAGGAAACTGCAGACTACATCGAGGGCCGATACGGCTAGTCGCCCCTTCGACCGTTTTATCAACGCGGCTTTAACGCCACCGGTGTGGATGCTGTAATCACCCCTGTCGAGATGGCGCAGGTTTATAATTCCAGGCAGATAAGAGCTGCCAGTTAGAACTCGTCCCCGGACTCCATATCTGCGAGTGACATCATTACTGCCTTGAGAAGTGCATCTGCGAACAGGGCATCCCTCTCATCCATGTACTGCTGCTTGTTGCTGTAGACACGCTCGGCGAGCACCGGTACCGAGGATTCAACATCTGCGGCGGTATCTACCAGTGATACGTTGCTTCTCATTTGCACAAGGATTTCAACGTTATCCGGGATCATGTTGAGCAGGCCGTCCTCATCGTTCAGCTCGGTCTGGACCTCTTCAAGTTCGGCCGCTTCCTTGTCTTTGCCAAACAGGCCGCCCAGGGAGCTGACCATCTTGATGCCGGCATTGGTGACTTTCTTGGTGGCAGAACTCTTGGTGTTTTCAGCCACGTCGTAGCCCGGTGCAGACACCGTGATGACCGGACCTGATTTATAGCTGTTGGGGTTGTAGCGCTTGACCTGGTACTCACCGCTGCTGGAAACACTCTTTGCCAGCGACTTCGTGACATCGCGGAGATATATACCATTGCTGTCGCGGATTTTCTTGAGATACACGATGACTGGCTCTTCATCATCGAAGTCATCCGCGAAGGTCACGGGCGGCGTGAGAGCAACAACGGCAAGTGCTGCCAGCATCAGTACTATTCTGATGGTTGTGCCCGATATCAGCCTGCCCGGGAAAACAGACCGCCATTGCCAGCCCACAGTCTCACCGGAGCAGCGTTCCGCTTTCGTCTGGGAGAGGCGATGGTTGAATTGCTGAGAAGGTGAAAGGGTGGGGCAGTACTCTCTCATTTGTATAGTTCCTGCTTTGGTTCCGTTTGACGGGGATGCGCAGTACAGCCTGTGCGTGTACCGAAGAACCCGGTCCACATCGCGCAAAGAACCGTTTCAGTATAGTCAGGAATTTATTCGAGTAGCTTGAAAAGCGTGCCTGGCGATCTCGCCAAACGAAAACTCATTTCACATCATCTGCTGCCGGCGGCCGAGTGGTTTATGCGGTCGCAGCGATCGCACCGCGCTGTTCATTGACGCTCTGAAGCAGTATGAAACCCAGGATAAAGAAAGTAAGGGTGGACATCAGTGCCAGCCGATGGTCGCCGCCGCTCACATAGTTCACCAGTCCGTAGCTCATCGGGCCCAGCAGTGCAGCCAGCCGATTGGCGAGCCCCCACAGGCCGAAAAACTCGCCGGTGCGCGCGACCGGCGTAAACTGGCCCACCAGGGCACGGCCGATGGACTGGCTGGCGCCCATGGCGAGACCTACCAGGTTGCCGACAATCCACAGCTCGATTTCCTGGTCAGCAAAAACGGCGAGCGCCACCGCCAGGGACCAGATGAACAGGCTGATTCCCAGCGCCTTGACCGAGCCGATGCGATCCTGGAAGAAGCCAAACAGGAAAGCGCCGATGGCCGAGGTCACGTTCACCACGATAATCAGCAGCAGCAACTGCTCGGTATCGAAGCCCATGGCTTCCTGGGCATAGACCGCGGCCAGCACTACCACCGTAATGACCCCGGACTGGTATACCGTGATGGTAATCAGCAAGCGTGTCAGATCCTTGAAGCGCTGCACCTCATGCAGCGTTCGCGCGAGGCGTGAAAACACGGCGCGTACCAGGCTCGCTGCGGCTTCAGGCCTCGGCTGCGGTATCGCGCGCTCCCTGAGAAACAGGAATGTCGGCAGTGCCGCGAGCGCAAACAGCAAGGCGGTGATCAGCATACTACCGTCGATAGCCGCCTGCTGTGACATGCCCCGATCGGTGCTCCACTGTACAAAGAGCAGGCACAGGCCCAGCGTCAGTACGCCGCCCACGTAGCCCAGGCTCCAGCCGTAGCCGGATATGCGCCCCATATGGTCGGGTTTGGCGATCTCCGGCAGGAAGGCGGCAATCAGCGACTCGCCGCTGGCAAACATCACCGTGCCCAGCAGCACAATGGCCATGGCCTGCAGGTAGTCGCCGGGCCCGACCAGCGCCAGCAGCGAGGTGGCCGTAACGCAGCCGACTGTGGTGACCAGCAGCAGGCGTTTCTTGATGGCCTGCTGGTCGCCCAGTGCGCCGACCACCGGTGCTGCCACCAGCACCAGCAGGTTGGCGGCGGCGACGGTCGATGTCCAAAGCAGGGTTGCGGTGCCTTCCTCGAGTCCCCCGGCACCGCCGGCGATGGTGCCGACAAACCAGGCGTTGAAAATCGCGGTCATCACCACCGTGGTGTAACCGGAGTTGGCGAAATCGTACATCGCCCAGCCGAAGAGCTCGCGACGTTTAACCGGGAGTGGTGTTGGTTGAGTGACGGGAATGCTCCTCGGGCGGGCAGAAATGCCAGGCTTTGTTTATCTCAGCCAGGTAATCAAAGCTGGCTACTGCATACGTCCAGTGTAAACCAATGCTCGCTACCGGTACCTAGTGTGCTTTCGCGACCAGGTCATGCTGCAGGGTCTTGCAGCAAAGCAGGTACAACAGCCCGCCCAGGGCGTACAGGGTGACGGCTGCCAGTATGGCTTGCTGCAGCCCGGCGGCCCGCGCCTGCAGGCACAGAGTTACCTGGTCGGCACCCAGCCTCGCCGCCAGGTCGCTGGCGGAGCCATCACAGGCCGCGGCCATTACACTGCCCGCTGCCTGTTCCAGTTGGCTCACCATCAGCGCATCGCTAAGGAAGCCGACAAACAGTGGCCCCATGCCATAGCCGATCAGGTTGGCAACAAACAGCATTATGGCTACCGCAGTTGCGCGCGAGCGTGTGCTGGCGACGCCCTGGCAAATGGTGTACTGGGCGCCCAGGTAGCTGTAATGCAATAGATTGCCAACCAGCAGGCTGGCGAGGGCCAGGGGGATGCTGTCGACGGAGAAGCCCATCCAGTAGAAGGGCACCGAGAGTATCAGGCTCCAGCCCGGGATCAGCGCGACCGCATTGGGATGGCGGTGGCTTATGCGATCGGTCAGGTAACCGGCACTGAAGGCGCCCAACGACGCTGCCAGGCCCAGCGGTACGGAAATCTGGGTGGCCACCTCGGCCACGTTCATGCCGTGGGTCCGTTGGAAGAAGGGTGCCGAGAAATTGCCCACGCCGTACCCCACGAAGGCGACGGCGGTGGCGCCGGCTATATTCATCCAGAACGTGGGCTTGGCCGACAGCTCAGCCAGGGTCTCGCGCAGGCCGAGCCTGTCTACCTGCGTGGTGCCTGGCAGGTCCGAGTAGCCGCGGGGTGGCTCCTTGACGGTAAACAGCACCACCAGGCCCACCAGTATTCCGGGTATCCCCAGTACCAGGAACGCCTCACGCCAGGAGAACATCTGTGCGATAGGGCCGCCGAAGGCGTTGGCGAGAACGCTTCCCAGGGTGATTCCCATGGCGTAAGTGGCGAGCGCCCTGGCCCGGTTCTGCGCCGGAAAGTAGTCGGCGATCAGGGAATTGGCGGGCGGCGTGCAGCCGGCCTCACCAATGCCTACGCCAATACGAAAGGCCAGCAGGGCCAGGAAGCTGCCGGCGATGCCGCATAGCGCCGTCATCGCTGACCAGAGGATGACGCTGCCGGCGATGATGCGCACCCGGTTGTAGCGCTCTGCCCAGCGGGCGATGGGAATACCCATGAGTGTATACATGAGGGCGAAGCCAAACCCGGACAGCAAGCCAAACTGCCAGTCCTGCAGGCGGAATTCCTCAATAATCGGCTGCGCCACCACGCCAATCAGCACCCGGTCGATAAAGTTGAGGGTGTAAACCAGGGTCAGCGAGATCAGGACGAAGTTGCGATAGCCGCGGGTGCCGTAGGCCTGGCCGGTATTGGTCAACGTGCTTGCGCCGTCCATGGGTGTGCCTTGTTTTTATTGTGAGGCACGCAGATTAGCGGGTTTGTAGGGGTACATCTACAGGCTGACCCGGAACGCGATGCCATGGGCTACACTCAGGTTTCAATAATAAGGAGTACGTCATGGAAGCGCTAAGCAAGAGTTTTCAGCCTGACAACATCGAGTGGCACCGTATCGTCGGTGACGACCCGGCGACCTACAAGCTGGATTACGAATACAGTCTGCTGGGCTACGACATCGCCGCGGGCAAGCTCGACATGATGATGAGGTTTGGCCCCGACAGTGGTTACTGCGAACCGCATAGCCATATTGCCGCCACCACGCTTGTCATCCTCGAGGGTGAACAGCATGTCGAGGAGCAGCTGCCTGACGGCAGTACCAGGCAGATCGTGCGCAAGGCGGGCGAGTACGCCATAACCGGCCGTGACGCCCACCCACACCTTGAGACCGGCGGCCCCGACGGCCTGGTGATTTTTCTCTCACTGCAAACCGACAGCGGCAAGCTGTTCGGAGTCTATGACCCCGAGTTCAACAAGCTGATGGACGTGGATATTCAGTTCATGGTCGACCGCTGGAACGCCCGCCATGAGGAAGCCGCCTAGGATTCACCTCAGGTTCGCAGTGCGGATTGTTTGAGTCGACATCCTCTGCCGAGTAGAAGCATCACTGTGGCGCACAGCGCCGGGGGGCGAGTCCATGACCTATAGACTGTTCAGCTGGGAGTTCAGCTACTTCTCGGGCAAGGCCCGTGCCTACCTGCGCTACAAGGAGCGCATGGGCGACCTGCAGGAAGGCTGGGAAGATATCCTGGCCACGCCGGAGTTGCTGGAAGGTTTGTTGCGCCCCGCGACCGGGTCCGGCGCGGTGCCCCAGATGCTCACCGGGGATGGCACCTGGGTGCAGGACTCCAGCGACATCATTGATTATGTCGAGGAGCGGCAATCACTTGCCCCGGTGATCCCTGACCCGGTGCAGTCGCCGCGCCAGTGCCTTGCCTCCTACCTGGTGGAGTTCCTGGCTGACGAGTGGCTGGTGGTTCCGGGATTCTGGGAGCGTTGGCACTACAGCATGGCGGACGTGGAACCAAATCATGTGGAATACAACGCCATGCAGTGGGGCTCTGTGTTCGGCGCGGGCGCACCCGCCAAAGACAGACTGGCGGCTGGCCATGCCGTTTTTGAAGAGATGTTCGGTATTTCCCATGCCCGGGAAAACCCCCAGGGCACCTATGCCGGCCTGATCCACCTCGGCTGTACCGAGACCACCGAGCAGGCCTGGTGGGGCTCGATGGAAAACGTGCTCAGCCTCATGGACGCGCATCTCCACGCTCATGACTTCCTGTTGGGCGGGCAGCCGTCTTTGGGCGACTTCGGGTTGATAGGGCCGCTGTATGCCCACCTCTATCGGGACGCTACCTCCGGCTTCATGCTGCGCACCCAGCATCCGATCGTCGCCGAGTGGGTGGAGCGTTGCAATGGCGCGAGTGTCGATGCGCGCAGTTACGACCAGAAGCTCTACTCACTGGATGACAAGGGGGAGCTGGTGGGCCGACCGGCCACCAGTGATGGCGGACAGTGGCTGGGGGAGGACGAAGTGCCTGCCACGCTCAATGCGATCGTCGCGGTGTTTTTCCAGGAAATGTGGCCGGTGCTCTGCAGCACCATGGAGAAAACCGCCGCCTACATTGCCAGCGATGCCCATGCAGCCGGCGGTGAACTGCCGGCCAAGACCTTCTTCGCCGACCTGCCCTGGTACGAGCAACAGACCGGCGAGGGACCACTGACACATGAATTCGAGATTGGCGGCATTCGCGAACGTCGAATGGTGACGCCGTATCACATTTATATGCTGCAGCGACTGGAGACGATAGTCGCAGCGACACTAGCAGCAGACAGGGACGTGGTGACGACCTGGTTGGGACAGTTCCAGCGCGGCGAAGAACTGCTGGAATTGAGCGCAAGGCTGTCAAACTGCCGGGTCCAGAAGAAAGGTGCTCAGTTGTATTCTGTCGACTGAACCCGGCTTAAGCCTATCGGGGGCATTTTCCTGTTGAA
>JASJBK010000176.1 GCA_030066555.1 Halieaceae bacterium | reverse complement strand
CATTGATCACCACCCGCGCACCCTGGCGCGCCAGTTGCAGTGCTTCTTCCCGGCCCAGGCCGCGGCCCGCACCGGTAACGATGGCAACCTTGCCGCTTAAATCACCCATGGATAGTTCCTCGTCGCTTAATGTCGCGCCGGGGTCAGAGTAAGTTCCTTACTCTGACCCCAGTTACCTACAATCTTTCTATTATCGTGCCAGTTCCATTCGCGGCACCGCAGCACATGGCCACCAGTGCGGTGGATTTGTCCTGTTGCTCCAGGTTGATCAGCGCCTCGCCGATCAGCCGCGCACCGGTGGAGCCCACCGGGTGACCGAGGGCGATGGCGCCGCCGCGCATGTTGATCTTGTCCATGTCGGCGTCGAACACCCGCTGCCAGGACAACACCACCGATGCGAAGGCCTCGTTGATCTCGACCACGTCGATGTCCGACATGCTCATGCCGGTCTTTTGGAACAGCAGCTCGGTCACGTTCACCGGGCCGTCCAGCAGGTAGTAGGGGTCAGATCCGGCGACTGCGCCCTGGATGATGCGGGCGCGGGGCTTCAGGCCACGGGCCTTCGCCTCATTGGCACTCATGTACAGCACCGCCGCAGCGCCGTCGGAAATCTGCGAGGAGGTGCCCGGCGTGTGCACGCCGCCCTCATTGAGGATCCGCAGGTCCGCCAGGCTTTCCATAGTAGTGGGGCGCATACCCTGGTCGCGGGTGACGGTCTTCGTATCGCCGGTGGGCTTCATGTCCTCGCCAAGCACCGGCGCCTCCACCGGGATCACCTGGGGGAACAGGCCCTCGTCCCAGGCGCGAATAGCATTGGCCTGGGAGCGTACCGCCAGTTCATCGCAGTCCTGCTTGCTGATACCGCGGTTGGCGGCGATACGGTCGGCGGCCTCGAACTGCGACTGGGCCTGGTCCCAGGGCCAGTTGTCGGTAATGAAGTAGCCGGGGCCATGGATGGCGCTGGCGCCCAGTCCGACCCGACTCATGGATTCCACGCCGGCGGCAATGCCGATGTCGATCTGGCCGGCGTCGATCAGTGCCGAGACAAGGTGATTGCAGGTCTGGGCTGAACCGCACTGGGTATCTACCGTGCTGCACCCTGCCGTGTACTCGGTGCCCAGGTGCAGCCAGGCATTCTTGGCGAGGTTGTTGGATTGTTCGCCGGCCTGGGTGACGCAGCCCGCGTAGGTCTGTTCCACATCGCCATACTCGAGCCCGTTGCGTTCCACCAGGGCGCGGTAGGTTTCCGCCAGCAGGGCCACCGGGTGCATGCCGCTGAGGTCCCCGACCACCGGTTTGCCGCGCCCGATGGGTGTGCGTACCACGTCGACAATGACGGCTTCAGGCATTGCGTTCTCCGCGTTGGATGAGGCGCTCGATAATAACAAAAGCGCCTGCGCGGCAGCGTTTGCAGCGGTGCGACGTGGTAAATCGCAGTGGCTGGTCGGATAGCTTGAACTACCCGCACAGCCACAGCGGGGGTGTTATCCCTTGAGCTGGTCCGCTATCGGCAGCTCGCGGATGCGCTGGCCGGTGGCGGCGAAAATGGCATTGGTCAGCGCCGGTGCCAGTGGTGAGATCGGTGGCTCGCCAACGCCGGAAGGTGGGTGAGGACTGTCGACGATGTGGGTTTCCACCACGCGAGGCGCATCGCGCATGCTGGCCATGCGGTAGTTGTGGAAATTGTCCTGCTGGATGCGGCCTCCCTCGAGGGTGATCTCGAGTCGCAGCGCGGTGCTGATGCCGTCATGCACGCCGCTCTCCATCTGGGCGATCACATGATTCGGGTTTACCGCCAGACCGCAATCGATGGCGCCTACCACCCGGTCGATACGCAGCTCCCCCGCGTCTACCGTCACATCGACCACATAGGCCGCGTAGCCGCCGAAGGTGAAGTGCCCTGCAATGCCGCGTCCGCGCGATGCGGGCAGTTGCTCGCCCCAGTCAGCCTTGGCTGCGACCAGTTTGAGCACACCGGCGAGCCGGCCCGGGTCGAATACCGGGCCACCGTGGTTTTCATAGGGCAGTTCCCGGGGCTCGCCAAGTAAGGCCAACTGGTACTCCAGCGGATCGTGGCCATGGCGGTGGGCCAGCTCATCGATAAAGCTCTGCACCGCGAAGGCGTTGGCATAGTGGGCGGGCGCGCGCCAGGAACCGCGGGGTACGCCGGACGCCATCGAGTAGTACTGGCGTTGCACGTTTTCCAGCAGGCGGCGCGGCGGGTCGTCCGTGTAGAGCTCCGGCTTCCACATGTCTTCGGGCTTCACGTTGGGGCGGCGGTAGTACTTCGAGGGGCTGGCCAGCTGGTGGCGCCAGCCGGTCGGCGCACCCTGCTCGTCGAGGGAGGCCCGCAGCCGATGCAGGCCGCAGGGCCGGTAGAAATCGTGCTGGAGGTCGTCCTCGCGAGTCCACTGCAGTTTTACCGGGCGCTTGACCGCCATCGACACCAGCGTCGCCTCGGCAACGTAATCCACGGTCAGGCGGCGGCCGAAACCGCCGCCAAGGCGCGTCATATGCACATTGATGGACAGCCGATCGAGACCGGTAAGCCGGTTGACGATACGCGAGGCGCCGGACGGGGATTGGGTGGGTGCTACCACGTCCGCGCCATCCTCCCGCACATGGACCACGCAGCACTGGGTTTCCATCGGCGCGTGGGAGACATATGGCACGAAGTACTCGGCTTCGAACTGGTCCGCGGCGTTGGCCCAGGCGGCGTCGACATCGCCGTCATCCAGCACCACCTGGCCTGGTTGTCGCATGGCAGCCACCATCTGCTCGCGCAGGGAGGCGGTTGATTCCTTGCTGTGGGGCCCCGGGTCCCACTCGATCTTGAGTGCAGCGCGGCCCTGCAGGGCCGCCCAGGTGGAGTCTGCTACCACGGCGATTCCAGCCGCCAGTACCGTAAAGTACTCGTCCGGCGCCGGGCCTTCGATGGGCACAATCGCGATCACGCCCGGGACCTTGCGCGCGGCCTTGTCGTCGTAGCTCACCACGCTGCCATCGCGGTAGGGGCAGCGCTCGATCGAGGCGTAGACCTGGCCTGGCAACGCAGCATCGATGCCGTATTCGGCTTTACCGGTGACTATGTCGAGTGCATCGACCACCGGCTTGGGCTGGCCAATGATGTTGAAGTCGGCGCTGGACTTGAGCGTGGGCGGTGTTTCTGGCAACGGCAGGGCAGACGCGGCTGCCGCGAACTCGCCATAGCCGGCGCGCCGGCCGCTGGCGCTGTGGACAATCGTGCCGCGCTCGGTAGAGAGGCTGTCGATCGGCACGCCCCAGCTGTCCGCGGCCGCCTGCAGCAGTAGCTGGCGCGCGGTGGCGCCGGCTTCGCGCAGTGGCTGCCAGCCCTCGCTGACGCTGGTACTGCCGCCGGCACCCTGGCCGACGTGCAACCAGGACAGATTGCCCTCGCTGTCGCGCTTGATGCCCAACGGCATCTGCTCCACCAACACATCATCCCAGTTCACATCCAGCTCTTCGGCGATGATCATTGGCAGTGAGGTCTTTACCCCCTGGCCCATCTCCGGGTTGGGCGCGCCGATGATGACCCTGCCATCCGGTTCGATACGAACCAGGTAGGCGAGATGGGGGCCGGCCGGTGCCCCGACGCTACCAGATTTGTCCTCCGTGCGACCGCGAAGGCTTACTCCGAGGGCAAGCCCACCTGCCAGAGTGGCACCCGCTTGCAGGAAACGGCGTCGATTCAGGCTGTTCATGACGCAGCCTCCGGATCTTCAGGTTCCACCACGGCAACCGCGCCTTGGCGGCGGATTTCTGCAGCCCGGAAGATGGCCTTGCGGATTCTCGCGTAGGTGCCGCAGCGGCACAGGGCGGTCTGGTATCTCTCAATGTCCTCGTCGGTGGGCTCAGGCACACGTTCCAGCCATTCAGCGGCGTTCATGATCTGGCCGGCCTGGCAGTAGCCGCACTGGGACACGTCTTCTTCGATCCAGGCCTGCTGCACGGGGTGCAGTTGCTGTGCTCCCAGGCCCTCGATCGTGGTAATGGTACGGCCGGCGACAGCGCTGACCGGGGTGATACAGGCGCGCCTGGTGCGCCCGTCGATATGGACATTGCAGGCGCCGCAGATACCGGCGCCGCAGCCAAACTTGGTGCCTGTCAGTCCGGCGTGGTCGCGCAGGACCCACAGCAGCGGTGTGTCGTCGGGACCGTCAAAGTCGAACGATTCGCCATTCAGGGTGAATGTCGTCATGGCCAGCTCCCCCTCGCCTGACTTCCCCGCAGGCTAGAGGAGCCCCTGTTGGTCGGCAAGCGCAGGCAGCCTTAACTGCGACGAGTTGTGCGCGACCTGCGACCAGTTGAGGATCAGGCCTCCGTATAGCGGCCCCAGACGCCTACCGCAGCCTGCACGCGATCCGTGTAGTCCACCAGCTTCTGGTGGGGGCGCGCCAGCTCGGTGAACCAGGTGGGGGGCTGGTTGTCGAGCATGCCAGCCATCAGGGAGGCCACCGCGAAATCGAAAATGCAGGGCACATCGCCGAACAGGAAGCCCTGCGCGGGCACACTGTCTTCGAGGGCCTGCAGGTCGCGTTCGGCAAAGCCCTTCTGTTCTTCGAGGCTGTGGCGGCCCAGGCCCTGCAGGTGGTAGGTCTTTCTCATCTGGCGCCGCGCCATGCCGCTGCCGAAGCCGCGCAGCGGGGCCGGAATGATATGAAAAAAGCCCTCCACGACGTTGGGCCACCAGTCGTCATCCAGCCAGCGACTGGCCACGCCGGTCCAGTACAGGTGTTCTTCCGCCAACCGGGTCAGGGCCAGGCCGTGGGCCCGCTGTTCCCGCGTCAGCCCCGCATAAACCTGGCCGTCAGTCTTGTCGTTGATGTATTCCACGATCAGCTCAGAGTCGGCGATGCAGGTGTCACCATCAAGCAGGTAAGGCAGCTTGCCCTTGGGGGCCTTGCCGGGATTGGCCAGCTCCTCGAGCTCGAAAGGCAGGCCCAGGGAGGTCAGCAGCATCTCGCACTTCAGGCAGAATGGGCTGATGTTGCGCACGCCGAAGGCGCCCGGCAGGACCACGAGTTTCAGCATTGGGGGGTTCTCCTGTACCAGTACAGGAAAGAGTCTAGTTCAGGACCAGCACGTCGGAGGGGGTGTGATCCAGCAGGCGCTCGGACGTGTTGCCGACGATCGTACCGCGGATGCCCGAGCGGCCCACGGTGCCAATCAGGATCAGGTCGGCGCCGATATCCTCGGCGGTCTCGCGAATGGCATCCGCCGGGCGCCCCTTCACCACGTGAACGAACTCCTCGGCGATGCCGCAGCTCTCTGCGATGGTGTCTACCCGCGGCTGGTGGCGCAGGTCTTCAAAGGCCGAGATGATATGGGCCTCCGAGCCGTAAGCGTCGGAGAAGCGCTGGGCGAAGCTGATAATCTGGTTGTTGAGCTTCTGGTGCGCCTCGCTGCTGGCGTCAGGACATACCGCGGCCAGCACCCGGCGGTTCTTCCAGTCGCGGCGATTCTTGATCATCAGCACCGGGCAGGGAGCCAGTCGCAGCAGGGTCCAGTCATAGGTAGTGCGAATCTCGCGTTCCACGTCTGAGTGGGGGGTGTAGTGCTTGAAGATCATCGACGCCGAGCTGCGGGCCGCGGCCTCTACGGCCGCCATACGCCAGTCAGCTGCCCATTCCAGCTCGCCGGTAACCTCGATGCCCTCGTTGCGCGCGCGATCCACGCAGCCATTGAACAGGGCCTGGAATTTGTCGACGGCGGAAGGTGAGGTCTGATCAGCCTGACCGGTGCCCAGGCAGGCATAAACGTGGAGACGCGCGCCGGTCATATGGCAGGAGGCAAGCGCCCGCTCGAAAGCGGGCTGCTGCTCGCTGGTTGGATCAAGGATGACCATGAACTTGTCTAGTGCCATGGAAAAACCTGCACAACAGCTATCAGCGTGGCAATCAGTTTGCACCCGTTTCCGGGATGAGAAAATGACGCGAATCAAGGATAATCCAGTCGTCACAAATCAGAGTCAGGAGCACGCAGCATGGCCGCACCGGATAACGACATCGAACTGCAGGCAGCGGTCTTCCGCCGTCTCTTGGCGCACCTGGATTCGCGCAAGGACGTGCAGAACATCGAGTTGATGAATCTGGCCGGATTCTGTCGCAACTGCCTGTCCAAGTGGTATGTGGCGGCCGCCGAGGAGGCGGGCCAGGAGATCGACCTGGAGCAGGCGCGCGAGATGGTATACGGCATGCCCTACGGTGAGTGGAAAGAAAAGTACCAGACCGAGGCGACGCCGGAACAGAAGGCGGCCTTCGAGGCGCAGAAAAGCTAGGCTCGCGGCCCCTTCGGGAGCCGGGTCGGTCCTCAGTCCCGGCCTTGGCGCGGTAGTTGCCGGAACAGGTTGTAGCGCTCGCGATAGGGGTCGAAAACACTGCGCCGGGTGCGCTTGAGCACCTCGCCGATGTCGCCCTCACCGCCCAGTGCCTGGCGCGCGGCCTGGAAACCTTCCCCCAGGGCCGAAGCACTCTCGATGGTCGCCTGTACCAGGAAGACCTGGCCCACCAGCAACTCATCGATGACGCCGACAGCGGGCTGGTTGCCAGGCTGCGGCGATGTCGGCCTCGCGGGTACCGGGTAACTGATTTTGTCTGCGGGTTCGAGTGCGTCCGAGTCGCTTATTACCTCGCTAACCTTGCTTTCAAAACCTGCCATATCAGTCATGATGTCGAGCCTCCGCGCTCGATAAACCCATTGAACCAGGCGCATTTCCGCACCACTCGGTGGCAGGACGCGCTTTTCCCGCACCAGCCCGGTGCAAGAGAGCGCAAGTTTATGCGCACTTTGTTGCGATTCAACGTCTTTGTCTCTGATTCAGCAGGTTTTGTGCCAAATTTACGGACTTGCCGTTCCAGGGCCGGGTTGCCCGGGCAGTCAATCCACTGCTCAGCCTGTCGCAATCGGGCTGGCGCGGTGGCATGCTTATAGGTTCCCGTCTAATAAAAATGGAATCCCGCAATGCGTAATCCATCCAGAGTGCTGTTCCTGGCACTGGCCCTGCTGGCCATGCCCACCCAAGCCGCTGACCAACCCAACATCCTGGTGATCTGGGGTGACGACATCGGCATTACCAATATTTCCGCCTACAGCGACGGCATCATGGGCTACCACACGCCCAATATCGACCGCATCGCCAATGAAGGCGTGCGCTTTACCGACTACTACGGTGACCAGAGCTGTACCGCCGGTCGCTCTACCTTCATCACCGGCCAGTCGGGCCTGCGCACCGGCCTGACCAAGGTAGGCCTGCCGGGTGCCGAGCTGGGCATCCAGGACCGCGATATCACCATTGCGGAAGTGCTCAGAACCAAGGGCTATGCCACCGGCCAGTTCGGCAAGAACCACCTGGGCGACCGGGATGAGCACCTGCCGACCAACCACGGCTTCGATGAGTTCCTCGGGAATCTCTATCACCTCAATGCGGAAGAGGAGCCCGAGGATGAGGACTACCCGCAGATGCCCTGGTTCAAGCAGCAGTTCGGCCCACGCGGCGTGATTCACTCGTTTGCAGATGGCCGCATCGAGGACACCGGCCCGCTGACCCGCAAGCGCATGGAAACCGCCGACGAGGAATTCGTTGCGGCTGCCAAGAAGTTCGTGGACAAGCAGGTGCAGGCCGACAAGCCGTTCTTCGTCTGGCTCAACACCACCGGCATGCACTTCCGCACCCACCGGGCTGAGAAGCATGTCGGCAAGTCGGGGCAGGGCTTCTACAACGATGTGATGGTGGCCCACGATGAGTTGGTGGGTGAGATGCTGGACCAGCTCGATGAGCTGGGCATCGCCGAGAACACCATTGTGTTCTACTCCACCGACAACGGCGTGCATTACAACACGTGGCCGGACGCGGGCATCACGCCCTTCCGCAGTGAGAAAAACTCCAACTGGGAGGGCGCTTACCGGGTGCCGGCGATGGTGCGCTGGCCGGG
>JASJBK010000175.1 GCA_030066555.1 Halieaceae bacterium | reverse complement strand
GAGGCAATGGTGTCGATGGGCGCCTGGAGATCGATGAGGAAGCCGTGCACGTGAAGGTGTCGCTTGGGTTTATGGCGCGCATGTTCGAAGGGCCTATCCGCCGGGTGGTGAACGACTACCTGGATCGCTATATCAGCTGAAGGGCTGCACCCGAGCCAGCGGGTCGGAACCATCTACCACTGTTGCGAGTGCATCCCCCAGCTGGTCGCTGGACTCCACGCAGGTGCGCCAGTAGCTGACTCGCTCGTCATGTTCCATCTTTGCAAAGTCGTTACGGTCGGGAATCTTCCCTAGGGGGAGTTGCGCAAGGTATTGCGCTGAGGGGCAGACCAGCACCACCCGGTCCAGCAGTGCCGGGTCGGTGCCGCGCCAGGGCAGGAACTTGTCGAACCAGCCGGGTGTCACGTCAGGCCGGAAGTGCGGGTATAGCACCAGGCCTTCACCGCGGTGATTGCTGAAGTCGAAGTGGTAGTCGACGATGCCGCCGTCCCAGTAGTGTCCGGGCGGGCCGCCCGCCACGTCGCGTTCACCGGGCATCAGGAAGGGTATCGAACCTGAGGCCAGCAGTGCGGCGCGGGCATTCTCGAGGCTCAGCGGGATGTGCAGGGTGTCGAAGTCTTCGAACTCAAAGTCGAGGTCTTCATAGCCTCGGCAACTGAATACCACCCGCTGGAACCAGGACTGCAGCAGGTTGCGATTGAGCGCGTTGCTCAGGCCGGCCAGCGCCATGCCGGTGGCTTGCGGTACCGGGTGTTTGGCGCTGTTCGGGCCTCGGCCCCGGGCGGTCACAACGTGGGTGATGAAGCGCGGGTGGTCACACAGTAACTGGTAGTCCTCCTTCGCCAGGTAGCCGTCCACTACCCACTGGCACTGCTCGCCGACGATGACGGTTCGCGGCCGCGGGTCGGCGGGGTCGTAACTCTGGTTCTGGTAGCGCTCGTGCAGGGTGGCCAGCGCTTTGATGGGGTCGCGGGCCGCCAGCGCCGCGTGACGCCAGGTGCCGATTGAGGAGCCGATCAGGTGCAGGCTGTGTTTGCTGCGTTGCAGGAAATCACCGAACAGGAAGCGGTCCAGTCCCGCCAGGCCCAGGAACTTGGGCCCGCCGGAGGCGCCCACCAGGGTGTCGAACAGGGTGGGGTTCCACCCCTCTGCCCGTAACCGGGCGCGGGCGGTCGCACCGGCGTAGATCTCTATCGCCTCAGACACTCTCGACGACGCTGTCCCGCGCCTCCCTCGGCGTGCGGCCGGTCCATTTTATAAAGGCGCGGCGAAAGTTAGACACGTCATTGAAGCCCACCATGAAGGCGATGCTCGCCAGCGGCAGGCGCGTGGTGCGCAGGTAGTGTGTGGCATGCTCGGTGCGTACCTGGTCCAGCAATTGCTGGAAGGAAGTGTCCTCTGCAGCCAGCCGGCGTCTGTAGGTGCGAGGGCTCATGCTCAGCATATCCGCCACCTGGGGCATCTGCGGGTAGTGGCCTTCCAGCTTGCGCAGCAGCTGCAGAGTCTGCTCGGTGAGCGAGCCGTCCTCCTGCAGGTCGGCCAGCAGGCGCCGGCACTCCTGTTCGTACAGCGCCAGCAGGGCCGGGTTGGAAGAGGGCAACTCCGCTGCCAGCCACTGCTCGGGAATCGAGATACGCGCTTCCCGGGCCGAGAAATACAGGTCATCCCCGAACAGCTCCTGGTACTCGTCGACGTAGTCGGGCTCTGGGTAGGGAAACTCTACCCGGTATTCCAGTGCCGGGTTGTTTAGCAGCAGGTTGATGCTGTGCACGAAGGCGGCGAACAGGACCTCGTAACTGAAGGCCAGCCTGTCCTCTTGCCAGGGCGTGTGGGCGGTAATCCAGCAGCGTCCGTCATGCTGGCGGTAGGACAGCTCCAGGGTCGGTGCCAGGATCCGGTAGTACTTGAGGAAGAAGTTGAGCACCTGCTCCAGGTTTTCGCAGGTCATGAAGGCCTGCCCGACGGTGGCGTGGGCACTGAGGTTTAGACGCTTGCCCAGGTGTAGCCCCAGGGCGCGATCTTGAGTGAGTTCGTAGGCCCGCTCCACCACCTGCGTGAACACCTCTTCCGGCACCCGGGCGCCCAGCTTGGCCAGGGCGCTTTCGGTAACCCCGGTGCCTTCCAGCAGCAGTGAGGGCGCCACACCGCGCTGCCGCGCGAGATCGAGCAGGATCAGGGCGTACTGGGCCGGTGATGAGGTATTTTGCATGGCCATATATGACCACATTTTGACAACAGATTACCCTGTTCACAAGACTTTATTGCGTCGATATTGAAGGCTCCAGAACTAGCGGTCAGGCGGCAGAAGGGCTGGCTGGCGATAAAAACGCAAGGAGTAGGCACCATGAATTTGCAGTGGACGGACGAAACCCCCCGCAAGATCCAGAGTTTTGCTGGCTCAGACCGCCGTAAGGGCGAGCCTGACGATATCGATGACAAGCTGACCAATGAGCACGTCGACCAGGTGGCGGAGATTTTTTCCACGCCACTGACCGGCGCCTACAACTGGGATTACACCATCCAGGACAACCGCATCAAGAAGCTGTACGAGCTTGGAAAGGAGCTCAACTGGAATGCGGAGATGGACATCGACTGGAACCGCCCCTGGCCCGAGGAGGACTTCGAGCAAGGTGCGGCACTGATGAACCTCACCGACTACCCGCCCTACATGGCCCTGACGGAAGAGCAGAAGCGCGAGTTCTGGCTGCACCAGAATTCCTGGAGCCTGTCCCAGTTCCTGCACGGCGAGCAGGGCGCGCTGCTGGTGGCCTCACAGCTGACCTCCTGCGCACCGACCTTTAATGCCAAGCTCTACGCCGCCTCGCAGACCTTCGACGAGGCCCGCCACGTTGAGGTGTTCAACAAGTATATCCAGCAGCGCATCGGCCTGATGTACCCGATCAATACCAGCCTCAAAAGCATCCTCGACAAGATCCTCACCGATCCGCGCTGGGACCTGAAGTTCATCGGCATGCAGATCATCATTGAGGGTCTGGCGCTGTCGGCCTTCAACACCGCCCGTGAAACCACCCCGGACGAAGTCCTCAAGGACATCATCTACCTGGTAGTGCGCGACGAAGCCCGCCACGTTACCTTCGGCGTGAACTACCTGGAAGAGTTCGTGAAGACACTGTCCGACGAGGAGAAGGAAGAGCGCGCTCAGTTTGCCTACGAGGCCTGCGTGGTCAGCCGCGAGCGCCTGGTAGCCACCGATGTCTTCGCCCATTTCGGCTGGGATGTCGAGGAAGCTCGCCAACGCGTCATGGAAGGCTTTGTTATGTCCACCTTCCGCGACCTGCTGTTCCAGCGCGTGATCCCCAACCTCAAGCGCATCGGCCTGATGACCGACAAGATCCGGCCCAAGTTTGAGGAGCTGGGTATTCTCGATTTCGAGAACCTGCCCGACGACGGCGACATCGACTGGAAGGCCATGGAGCGCCCGCTGGACGTCACCGAGGAGCAGTCCGCCGAGCAGGCCGCCATCAAGGAGCAGATGGAGAAGATCGTCGCCGAGCGCCTGGCCCAGCAGGAAACCTGCCCGATCACCGGCCGGCCCATGGCCGAGGTGCTGGCAGAGAAAGAGGCCGCCAGCGCCTGACCCCCTAATAGGGGACAGCCCACGTTTTTGACTACATAGGTTGTCTCTGCGACATCTATCTCACTCAAAAACGTGGTCTGTCCCCGTTTATTTTGTCGGCTGTCACCGACCGAGAATGCCAAAGCGGACCCCTGGGGTCGGCTTTTTTGTGGGCGCTTGTTGCCCGCTGTTGCGCTGCCTATAGTTGGATTATGCGTGTCGCACTCGTCATCTTGCTCGCCGGGCTGGCGCCGATGGTGTCGGCCCAGGTGCTGCGTTCTGAAGCGAAGCCGCCCGAGCAGCCGAAGGAACAGCAGGGCGCGCCGTTGGTCCTGCAAGACGCGGCCAATCAACCGATGCGGGAGAGGACGGTAGACGAGGCCATTACCAGCCTGCGCGAGCAGATGCGCGAAATCGCCGAGGCGGCGCTCACTGACACCGAGCGCCGTGACGCTTACCACGCCTTGTATGAAAGTGCTCGCCCCCTGCATGCAGATAAGGGCGTTTTCTCTGAAGCACCGCCGGCCACGGCGGATGAGGCCGCGGACCGGCTGGAACGGTTGTTCTTCGAAATCGCGCTGGAAGCCGCCGGCACCGCAGAAGCCCGGGAACTCCTCCTCGAGGACGCTCCCGCGCACATCACCCTGGAACCCGTTGTGCCTCCATCCGGGCAGCGCCGGCCGGTTTTGATTCTACGGGACCCTGCCGCCGAGGGTGACTGGTGGGGTGATGCCAAATTCGACACTGAGGCGCTGGCCCTCGATGAGATCGAGGAATCTCCAGAGGAACAGCTGGAACCTCCGGAGGAAAACATCGAGGAGCCAGAGCTGACTGAAAAAACGGTTGCGGTAGAACTGCTGGCAGATGAAAAAGTCACCGTCGAGATGCACGACGACCAGACCATCCTGCGCGAGGTATCGGCAATATCCGGAGATGTCGTGCTGTTCGATGCCCTGCATATCTGGTTGGGCGGTGCGGTTCAATATGATGCCTTTTCCTACGAGGACCTGTTCAATGCAGGTGCCGGTGGAGGCAGCGAGGATGACCTCGATTTCCGACGCGCCGAGGTAATCATGCGGTCCACGCTATTGGATTGGGGTGAAGTAAAGTTGCAATGGGATGTAGATGGCGAACTCTGGCGCGATCTCTACTGGCGCTATGTTGACGAAGCCAACAACCGTACGATCACCGTGGGCAACCAGAAAGAAGGAACCAGTGTAGAGAACCTGTTGGGAAACAAGTTCACATCGGCCCAGGAACGTTCCGCACCGGCGTCGACGTTTGGCCAGATTCGCGGTTTCGGCGTGCGCGTCAACAACTGGTTTGAAAGAAGTGAGGATGAACAAATCTTTGATTTCGGCCCCGCCGGTTCAGCTTACATCAGCACTTCCCTGGGCATCTTCGGCGAGGACATTGAAGATACCAACGATACGGATATCGCAATTACTGGCCGAGTCACGCGCGGCAGCTATGCAGACAACGGTGACGGCCTGCACCTGGGCGCCAGCGCCACGGTGCGCGACGGCGAGTTCGATCGCATCGCACCGCGCCCCGAGATTCAGTATACAAGCCGATTCGACCTGGCCCGTTTTGACGCCGACACTGCCTCTATCGTGGGTCTCGAAGCAATGATCGTACGCGGCTCCCTGCATGCGCAGGCCGAGGCCTATTACGCTGACTACCGCGGTGGTTCCACCGACGCCACTGGGTTGGGTGGCTATGCGCAGGTGGGCTACTACCTCACCGGAGAGCAGCGCGGCTATCGTCCCAAATGGGGTTTGTGGGCCCCGCTCCAGGTAGGCGCTCGCAATGTATTCGAAGTTTTCGCTCGCGCGAGCTACACCCGCGGCGATGCCGATGATGCGCCCAGCAATGACCTGCGCATACTCACCATCGGCGGTAGCTGGTATCGCCACAAATACCGTACCAGTCTCAATCTTCTCTACAGCGAAACCGACCGCGATGTTAATGGCGAGGACCAGGGCCTGGGCGCCGTCATGCGAGTGCAATACCTGTTCTAGTCAGGCATTATTCGCGTCTTCCTGAAAACGGCTATCCATGAACGTCGAAACGCTGACCCTGTCGGCCTACTGTATTGCCATCATCCTCGCCTCCTTGCTGGGCGGCTGGCTGCCGTCGCTGGTACGCATGACTCATACCCGTACCCAGCTGGCGATGAGCTTCGTAGCAGGGCTGATGCTGGGTGTCGCACTTCTCCACCTGATGCCACACGGGTTGGTGCAATTGCAGCGCAGTGCCGGTGTTGATGGCTCGGCCATCGATGTGCTGGTGTGGTGGACGATGATCGGCATGGTGGTGATGCTGCTGTTGTTGCGCATGTTCCACTTTCACCAGCACGATTTCGGAGATAACGGTCACGACCACCAGCACCAGGATCACTACCATGATTCCCACTCTGATGCGGCTGCCCATCCCCTGAGCTGGGTGGGCATTGCGTTGGGCCTTGGCCTGCACACCCTGATCGACGGCGTCGCGCTGGGGGCCAGTGTGCACGGTGCCGCCGAGGGCGGCACCGGCGGTTTCAGCTGGGTCGGCCTTGGCGTGTTCCTGGCCATCCTGCTGCACAAACCACTGGATGCGCTGTCGATTACCAGCACAATGCAGGCCGGCGGCTGGGGTGGGCGGGCCCGCAGTGGCGCCAACATCGCCTTTGCCATGCTCTGCCCGCTGGGTGCGCTACTGTTTGTCTCGGGGGTGGGCTTGCTGGACAACCAGGCCTACGTGATTGGCTGCGCGCTGGCGTTCTCTGCGGGTGTCTTCCTGTGTATTTCCCTGGGTGACCTGCTACCCGAAGTGCATTTTCACAGCCACGATCGCGTCAAGCTCACCGCCTCCTTCCTGGTGGGTATTGGCCTGGCCTATGCGCTACGATTCGTGGAACATGGGTCTACTCACAGCTCCCTGGCAGTTCCCCACACATGACCGAAGACGCCGACCAGCCACTTGAATCCAGGCGCCCGCAACGCGTCATCTACCCGCCGGTGTGGCTGGTGATAGGCCTGATCGTGATTTTTGCAGCGGATCAGTATTTCCCGCTCCAGCGCTTCACGGGTGAGCTACCTCAAGCGCTGGGCAGCGTGGCGATTTTTGCCGGCTTGCTGCTGCTGGTGCTGGCGGGTGGCCTGTTTAAAAAGGCCGACACCGAACTGATTCCCTTCCGCGAGGTACGCGCGCTGGTCACCGACGGCGTCTATCGCTTTACCCGCAATCCCATGTACCTGGGCATGGCACTGATCCTGCTGGGCACGGCCTGTACCACCGGCACCGTGGCTGGCTTGCTGGTAACACCGGTGTTTATGGCGATCATCGAGTGGCGGTTTATTCGCCCGGAAGAGGCCATGCTGCGGGGCATCTTTAGCGAAGAGTTTGATGCCTACTGCTCTCGCGTTCGTCGCTGGTTTTGAGCCCGTCACTCCTGCCGTGACAGTGAAGCCACAAGCGGCAAAGCCATCGACGGGTAATCGGTGATCACGCTGTCGATGCCCAGCTTGTAGAGGCGCTTGATCTCAGAGGCGTCATTCACTGTCCATACACTGATGTGGACACCCTTTTTCTGGAGCCTGCGCACTTGCGCCCGATCCTGCAGGGTCTGCCAGTAGGCGATCAGGTAATCGCATTGGCATTCCGCAAGGATTGTCTCGGGCGTGGTCGTGGTCGACACGTAGCCCACTGCCTGGCGCGGGAGGGCGGCTTTCACCGCCCGCAGTAAATCCGGCTCCGACGAGGTGACCACGGCGCGGGGGCGATGCTCCTGCAGCCAGGCGACGGTGGCTGCCGCGAGCTCTGGGTTCTGCCTCTTGCCGAGTGATTTCAGTTCCAGCTGCCAGTGTTTTACCTGTGGCACCATCCGGTAGAACGCGGTCATGCTGGGTATACCGGTGCCGCGCTTGTTGGGCCAGGGCGGGCCGTCGCTGCGGGCATCCAGTTTTGCCAGCGCGCTTGCCGACAGCGCCGAGACCTTGCCGGCAACCCCGGCGGTGCGCTTCACGGTGTCGTCATGTACCACCACCAGTTGTCCATCGGCGGACAGTCGCAGGTCGATCTCCAGGTGACGGGTGCCACGATCGATGGCATGGCGAGCGCCGGCGATGGTGTTCTCCGGGGCTTCGCCGCGGGCACCGCGGTGGCCGTAGACAATCACAGGGCCTCGATCACCGGGGCGTTGTCTACCGGCGGGTCACTGGTGAGTACCGAGAATCCACGGAACTTGTATTCCCGTCCGCCGTCAGTGGGTGTGAACGGCGCCCGGCCCAGGGCAATGGCCTGCAGCGCGTCGTCGAGGTCGCGCAGGTAGCGCGATTCCGCCAACGGCGTGTTGTGAGCCATCAGCAGGTAGTCAACCTCATCGGCGAGTTCGGCGAGCC
>JASJBK010000174.1 GCA_030066555.1 Halieaceae bacterium | reverse complement strand
GGGCGGGCATTGGCGGCGAGCTCAGTCAGTGCCGCGGTAATGCCGTCGGCGATATCGGTGCCGCCGTCACGTTCCATGGATTCGAGGCGCGGCTGCTGCAGCCCCTGAGCAACGACCGCGCGGCCGCCATCAGCAGCCTCGAATCCATGGAACGTGACGGCGGCACCGATATCGCCGACGGCATTACCGCGGCACTGACTGAGCTCGCCGCCAATGCCCGCCCCGGCTCCTCACGCGCCATCATGCTGTTCACCGACGGCCGCTCCAACGAGCGCAAGGCCCTGAAAGCCATGGAACAGGCCCGCGCCCGAGGCATTGCAGTACATACCCTGCAGTTGGGCACAGACGAGGGTGGCACGGAGGTGCTCAAGGATATTGCTGCCGCCACCGGTGGTAGCGCCCTGCAGGTCACCGATCCCGCGGAGTTGCCCCAGGCCTTCCTTGACCTGCGCACCACCGGGGTTGATGCGGTGGCGGTAAGCGTTAACGGCGGAGAGTTGATTCCCGCCAGTCTCGCTGGCGGCGACTTTTCCGCGCCGATCACGCTCAAGGCGGGTGAAAACCAGATCGTTGCTATCGCTACAGGCCTCGATGGCAGCACCGCCAGTACCGAGATCCTGGTGAACTCCGGCCCGCCCAACTGTGCGGCACTGGAAGTGCAGGCCTTCCGCAATGGCCTGCCCACCGCCTTCCTGGATGAGCGCTCCATCGAGATCGTGGTTGATGCCTCGCGCAGCATGTGGGGCCGGATGGAGGGCGAGCCCAAGATGACCGTGGCCAAACAGACCCTGCTCAGCGTTTCCGAGCAGTTCCCCGGCCACTCGCACCTGGCACTGCGCGCCTACGGCAATAACAGCGCCAGCGAGCAGAAGGACTGCAACGACTCCGAACTGCTGGTCGAATTCGGCCGCAATAATCATGCAGACCTTGCCAGCGCCATCGAAGGCCTGTCACCCCGCGGCCAGACACCGCTGGCCTACGCCCTCAGCGAAGCCGGTAACGACTTCCGCGATATCGACGGCGACAAGGCCGTGGTGCTGGTCACTGACGGTATCGAAAGCTGTGGCGGCGATCCCGTTGCTGAGGCCAGCCGACTGCGCGACGAAGGCGTGGCAATCCACGTCATTGGTTTCGGAATAGGCAGCGCAGACGATGAGGACAGCGCCAGCCTCGACGCCATCGCCCAGGCCGCGGACGGCCGCTTCTTCATGGCGGGCAGCGCCGAGGAGCTCAAGGATGCCCTGGCGGGCTCGGTGGGCACGCCCTTCAAGATCTACGACGGCATCCGCCTGGTCGGCAGCAGCGTTCTCGGCTCCGACGAGCCCATCCTGCTGCCCGAGGGCCAGTACCTGGTAGAACTGGAGACGTCACCGCCGCAGGAACTGGCGGTAACGCTGGTGCCGGGAGAGAAGCTGACGGTCACGCTGGAAAAGCAGGACTGGGAGCTGAGCGAGCGCCAGCAGCGGCAGACGGTGGGCTATACGCCCTGCCCCACGGACACCCAGGAAGCGGTATTCGCCGGGCGCTGATCACAGCTACTTCGCGATAAGGAACGCGTGGGTTAGGATGGCCTGTGTCATCGGTAGCCTGCGGAGTTCCTTTCGATGAAGTGCCTGCAAACCACTCATTCAATAGTTTTCCTGCTGCTCGGCACCCTGCTCCAGGCACCGGCCCACGCGCAGTCAGAGGTGATCGATGTCACTCTCGAAATCCGGGAGTTTGACTGCGCCACACGCCCCGACCAGCTCGAAGCGTGCAATGCCGCGCTAAGCCAGCTGGCTGCAGCTGCAGGTGTGCCTAAGCTCGCCAGCTACGAATCGATCATGCCCGGCAGGCAAGTCATCAGCTACACAACATCGATTGTCCCCGGGCAGTCCCTGCAGGATTCAACCAGCAGCGGGGATTCCGTGCTTGAAGTGGAGATCGCAGTGGAATCGCCGATGCCCGGGCGCTACCAACTCGATATTGAGTCAAGGCACAGCACGAGCGGTGAGCCGCAGTCGGGCTGGGCCAGCTCCATGCTGATTGAAGCCAATGAGGACCCGCAAGTGATGGCAGCCGGCACCGAAGAGGGGCTCGAGCTGGTAGAGGGTGTGGAACGGGAAGTGGTCGTCGTCGAGCTGAAACTGCTGACGGTGGCCGAACGCTAGCTGGCCCTAATGCGGCCTAGTGCGGCCTAGTCTTCGCCCCAGTCGAAGTCGTCGCTGGCGAATTCCTCGTCGACCACGTTGTCGCTGACACCCTGGCTGCTGTCGCCGCCGTAACAGTCGTCCACATCGCCCTTGGCGGCCATGTAGTTGAGCAGCAGTTTGCGCTTCACGTCCATTTCTTCAAGCAGCGTCAGGTCTTCGTACATCAGGGCATTGCCGTAACCCTGCAGCTCGCCGTCGATGGGCCGCGCGCACTTGTGAATGGGCATATTGCCCGGCAGCTGCTCGTCGGGGCGGTACATGAAGATCTGCAGGTCGTCTGCGAAATACACGTAATCCACGTCGCCATCTCTGGCGCGATCCGTCATGCACATGGTGTAAATCAGGAAGGAATCGCAGGTGGTGGTACCCGGGCTCTCGAGAGCCGCCTGCTCTGCCTGCTGCGTAGAGGCACAGCCGGTGGCCAGGGTGGCAAATGCGAGCACAAAGAAGGTGCGCCAACTTGTCATGTCTGGACGAGTCATTGATGGTATCGAAACGGAAACAAGCCGCATAATACGTGGGTCAAGGGGTTTTGTCTGCGGCCTGGCAGTGCACAACGCAGGTTTTGTGTACCATGTCGCGGATTTTGTTCATGTGTATACGCAGTGTTACGACTTTCTGACCAGATTTCCGTTCCCGAAGACGAAATTGAGTTCCACGCTATTCGTGCCGGGGGCCCCGGCGGGCAGAACGTCAACAAGGTATCGACGGCTATTCACCTGCGCTTTGATATTCCTGCTTCCTCCCTGCCGGAGGCCGTCAAGCAGCGCCTGCTGGCCTCCCGTGACCACCGCATCAGTCATGACGGGGTGCTGGTCATAAAGGCCCAGCGCTATCGCAGCCAGGCCAAGAACCGTGAGGACGCCCTGCAGCGACTGCGAGAACTCATCGAGGCCGCCAGCCGGGTGCGCAGGGCGCGCAAGGCCACCCGACCCGGCAAGGCAGCCCGCATGCGGCGCATGGACGCCAAGACTCGCCGCGGCCAGACCAAGGCCATGAGGCGCAAACCCGACGTATAACCACGAAACACGCCCGGTTGGCGGCCTTGGCCGGCAGCAGACCGGGCGAGTACACTGGCGTACCTGCCAACTGCGGGACAGTGACTGGAGCCTTCCTCGTACGGTTCCGCCAGTGGTTCAATGAAGACGGAGAGCATAGATGGATCCGGTAACCCAGGGACTGCTTGGCGCCGCCGCACCGAAAAGTGTCGCGCCCCCGCAGCATGCGAGGATCGCCTGCCTGCTGGGCTTCCTGGGGGGCATGGCGCCGGATCTGGACGTGCTGATTCGCTCGCCGGAAGATCCCCTGCTGTTCCTGGAATTCCACCGCCAGTTCACACACTCGCTGTTTTTCATCCCGGTGGGCGGCTTTATCGTCGGCTACCTATTGCACAAGCTCTACGCACAGAAGCGGGGCCTGACACTGGGGCGCAGCGTGTTGTATTGCACGCTGGGTTACGCCACCCATGCCATGCTGGACGCCTGCACCACCTATGGCACCCAGCTGTTGTGGCCGTTCAGCGACCAGCGCTTTGCCTGGAACACGGTGTCGGTCATCGACCCACTGTTCACTATCCCCATATTGCTACTGATCGGTATTGCCACCTGGCAGCGTCGCGCCATGCTGGCAAGGCTGGCGCTGGCCTGGGCAATCGCCTATCCCGTGATCGGCATGGTGCAGCGCGACCGCGCCGAGGCCGTAGGCTGGGAGCTGGCCGCCAGCCGCGGTCATGAGCCGGTGCGGCTGGAGGCCAAGCCCAGCTTTGCCAATGTGCTGGTGTGGAAAGTGGTGTATGAGACTGCGGACCGCTACCACGTGGACGCGGTGCGGGCCGGTATAGAGATGGCGGTATTTCCGGGCGACAGCGTACCCAAGCTGGATGTGGCGCGGGATTTCCCGTGGCTGGTGCCCGGCAGCCAGCAGGCCCTCGATATTGAGCGCTTTCGCTGGTTTTCCAATGACTACCTGGCCGTCGAGCCCGGCAATCCTTACCGTATCACCGATATCCGCTATTCCATGGTGCCCAACGAGATCAAGGGCTTGTGGAGTATCGAGCTGGATCCCAATGCGGCCCCCTCCAAGCACGTGGGCTACGTGGTCGCCCGGCGCGCAGACGACCGAGCAATGAACAGCTTCGGGGACATGCTTTTCCCTTAAAAACAATAAGCTACGTACATTTCCTTGAGTAAATTCAAGCCTTCGGCGGCAGCCGCTGTAGTCATCGCCAACATGATCGGCACCGGGGTTTTCACCAGCCTCGGCTTCCAGCTGGTAGAACTGGAGTCCGGTTTCGTGCTGATGATGCTGTGGGCCGTGGGCGGGCTGGCAGCCCTCTGCGGCGCACTCAGCTACGCCGAGCTCGGTGCGGCGCTGCCGCGCTCTGGCGGCGAGTACAACTTCCTCACCGAGATCTACCACCCGGCGGCGGGCTTCATTTCCGGGTGGGTGTCGGCCACGGTGGGCTTTGCCGCCCCCACCGCGCTGGCGGCGTTGACCTTCGGCAGCTATCTCGCCTCGGTAATACCCGTGCTGTCTCCACTGTGGCTGGCCACCGGCGTGATTGTGGTGCTGGGCGCTGCACACTGCACCAGTCACCGCCAGTCCGGTGCCACCCAGTGGCTGCTGACGCTTCTCAAGCTGTTGCTGATTCTGGGCTTCAGCGCACTCGCGCTGCTGCTGGGCGACAATCCACAGCCCATTGAGTTTTCACCGGTGGAGGGCGACGACAAACTATTGCTGAGCGGCGCCTTCGCCGTGTCGCTGATCTACGTGAACTATGCCTTCTCCGGCTGGAATGCCGCCACCTATATCAGTGGCGAATTGGAGAATCCCCAGCGCTACCTGCCAAGGGTGCTGTTTGGCAGCACCGCACTGGTGGCGCTGTCCTACCTGTTGCTGAACTACGTGTTCCTGTCGGTGGCGCCGGCCGAGGCGATGCGTGGCGAAGTGGAAGTTGGCTATATCGCCGCCCGTTACGTGTTGGGTGAGGCCGCGGCAGACGTCATGGGCACCCTGCTGGCCCTGTTGTTGATTTCCACGGTCAGCGCCATGATCCTGGCCGGCCCCCGGGTGTTGCATACCATCGGCGAGGACTACCCGCTATTCCGTGGGCTGGGCAAGACCAACGCCGACGGCATACCGGTGCGGGCCATCCTGATGCAGTCGGGAGTCAGCCTGGTTTTCCTGTGGACCGCTTCTTTCGAAAGCATCCTGGTGCTGGCCGGCGCCACCATGGCGCTGAACACCTTTTTCACGGTGCTGGGTGTGTTCGTGCTGCGCCACACCCGACCCGAACTGCCCCGCCCGTTCCGCACCTGGGCCTACCCGCTGCCGCCGCTGGTGTTCTTGCTGATTACCGGCTGGACCCTTTTCTATACTGTGGACCAGCGACGCGAGGAGGCCTGGCTGTGCCTGGCGGTGGTGGTATCCGGCGCGGCGCTCTACAGGCTCAGCGTCGCACTCGGGCGGCGCGCCCAGATACGAACAAGATAGGCGAGACCATGGACTTTGAACTTCCAGAAGAATACCGAATGCTCGAGGAACTGGTGGCCAACTTCGTGGCCGACCACCTGCTGCCCCTGGAGCCCGAAGTGCTGGCCCGGGAAGCCGTCGGTGTCGGGGCCTATATTACCGCCGAGGAACGCGAGGCGCTGGACGCCACGTCCCGTGAGCTGGGTCTCTGGGGCCTGGATGCACCGGAGTCCATGGGCGGCATGGACCTGCCCGCCATCGCCCTGGTGGCGGTCAACGAACATGTCGGCAAAAGCATGGTGCCCTACGTGTTGCCGCCGGACTCCCCCAACCTGCGCATGCTCGATGCCACCGTCAATGACGAGCAGCGCAGCCGCTACCTGGAGCCCTATGTGCGCGGTGAAACCGTATCCGCCATCGCCATCTCGGAACCCGGCGCGGGCTCAGACCCGGCGGCCATGAAGACCAGTGCAGTGCTCAGAGGCGACGAATGGGTGTTGAACGGCCGCAAGATATGGATCAGCAAGGCCGACATCGCCGATCACTTCATCACCATGGCGGTCACCGACAAGGCGCAGGGCGCGCGCGGCGGCATTTCTGCTTTCCTGGTAGACAGCGACACGCCCGGGCTGAGCGTGGCGCGCAAGATTCCCATGCTGGGCGGCAACGCCACCTATGAGCTGGAGTTGTCCGACTGCCGGCTGCCGGCATCGGCACTGCTCGGCGAAGAAGGCAAGGGTTTTGCACCCATGCAGCTGAGGCTATCGACCCGCCGGCTGGAGATGGCCACCTGGTGCATCGGCATTGCCCAGCGCGCGCTGGACATGCTGGTCGAGTACGCGCCCCAGCGAGAAACCTTCGGCAGCGCCCTGTCAGACAAGCAGACCGTACAGAACTGGATCGCCGAGGCAGAGACAGATATTCACGCAGCTCGCCTGATGGCCTGGCATACCGCCTGGAAGCTGGACCGCGGTGACTCGGTGCGGCGCGAGATCTCCATGCTCAAGGCCCACGCCACGGAAATGGCCTGGCGGATTGTCGACCGCTCCATGCAGGGCTTTGGCGCCATGGGCATGACCAAGGAACTGCCCCTGCAGCAAATGGCCAACGAGGTGCGCCTGATGCGCATCTACGACGGCCCCACCGAGATTCACAAGTGGGTGGTGGCCCGGGACATACTGCGCGGCTAATTCCCGAACTGCATATAAAGCTAGCTCCTACCTACTAATCGTTATTGGGTGCTCCGCTCGACTGCCAACCATACTGAGGCATAGACGGTACGCGGAGGCCTGCCATGAAAAGACGTTACTTTCTATCCAATGACCTGGATGACCTGGACCGCTGTCAGGCGGAACTGATGGACGCTGGGCTGGCAACGCCACAGATACACGTGCTCAGCCATGACGAGGCGGGTATTGCCGCCCGCCCCCACCTGACGCCGGTGGAAGCGGTGCTCAAGAAGGATGTCGTGCACGGCACCGAAGTCGGCGCCGTCATCGGTGTAGCGGGCGCGGCCCTGGTGCTGGCTGCCGCCTGGTTTACGGGTGTGACCGCCAGCGTCGGCTGGGTGCCATTTATCTTCCTGGCAATTATCGTGCTGGGTTTTTGCACCTGGGAAGGTGGCCTGTTCGGCATCCAGGAAACCCACAAGGAATTCGCCCGCTTCGGCAATGAACTGGAACGGGGCAATCACGTTTTCTTTGTGGATGTGACCGCGGGTGAAGAAGCCCTGCTCAACCAGGTGATGGATGGCCACCCTCATGTGTGGCAGGCTGGCGAGGGCAGCGGCACACCGGAACTGGTGGTGCATGCCCACAAGAAATTCAACAGCGCCATGGAGACCCTGCCCTGAATGCCCGGCAACTGACGACGCAACTACAGTACCTGGTCTATACCGGCGAGCGCCCGATCTACCACGCCTCCGTCGGTGGTGCCGACGCGGCGCTCAGCATCAGTGCCCGCTTCGATACCCATGAGGTGGCCGTACACAACGCCCGGGACATGGCGCCCCCGGCCACGCTGGATCGCGAAGGCTTTGCACTCGTCCCTCACCCTACCGGGGTCGAGGATTTTTACGCGCCGATGGAGTTCTGGCAGCAGCGCTACGAAGCGGAGATCTCCGAGTTGTTGTTGGCCGCCAGCGGCGCCAGCGAGATCTTCATCTTTGATCACACCCTGCGCTCTGACTCGCAGTCGGTGCGCGGAGAGCACGCCATCCGCGAGCCCGCCACGGTCATCCACAACGACTACACCGACGCCTCAGCAGAAAAGCGCCTATACGACCTGTTGGACGACAGGGCGCAGGAGTGGCTGGCCGGCCGCTA
>JASJBK010000173.1 GCA_030066555.1 Halieaceae bacterium | reverse complement strand
GAAACAAGCATTTGCCTACCAACAAGAAAAACCGTAGCAGGGAGACAACCATGTCCGAATTTCCCGTTCACCCGGTCCCGGAGTCCTTCAAGCAGAGCACTCACGTCAACGCTGAGCAGTATCGCTCCATGTATCAGCGCTCGGTGGACGACCCCGAGGGCTTCTGGTCTGACATGGCCGAAGAGTTCCTCCAATGGGATGCGCCCTGGGACAGCGTCTGCAGCTACGATTTCCACAAGGGCGAGGCCAACTGGTTCGCCGGCGGCAAGCTCAATGTCAGCGTCAACTGCATTGATCGCCACCTGCCCGCACGGGCCGACCAGGTCGCGCTGATCTGGGAGGGCGATGACCCCGCCGAGGACAAGACCGTCACCTACGCCGAACTGCACGCCGCCGTATGCCAGCTCGCCAACGGCCTGCGCGCTCGCGGCGTCGGCAAGGGCGACCGGGTGTGCATTTACATGCCGATGATTCCCGAAGCGGCCTATGCCATGCTGGCCTGCGCCCGGATCGGCGCTATCCACTCGGTGGTATTTGGCGGCTTCTCTCCCGAGGCACTCAACAATCGCATCCTCGACTCCGATTGCCAGACAGTGATCACTGCCGACGAAGGGGTGCGCGGCGGCAAGCGCATCCCACTGAAGGCCAATACCGACAAGGCGCTGGCCGACTGCCCCAACGTGCACAGCTGCATTGTGGTCAAGCGCACCGGCAGCGAGGTGGGCTGGGACGATTCCCGCGACGTGTGGTACGACGAGCTGGTTGGCAGCCAGGCCACGGATTGTGAACCGGAGTCCATGGACGCCGAAGATCCGCTGTTCATCCTCTACACCTCGGGTTCCACCGGCAAGCCCAAGGGCGTGCTGCACACCACCGGTGGCTACCTGTTGCAAACAGCGATGAGCTTCAAATACACATTCGACTACCAGGAGGGCGAGGTCTACTGGTGCACCGCCGACGTGGGCTGGGTTACCGGGCACAGTTATATTGTCTACGGGCCGCTGGCCAATGGCGCCATCAGCCTGATGTTCGAGGGGGTACCTACCTACCCCGACGCCTCGCGCTGCTGGGAAGTGTGTGACAAGCACCAGGTGAATATTTTCTACACCGCGCCCACCGCTATCCGCGCCCTGCATTCCATGGGCGATGCCCCGGTAACGCGGACTTCCAGGGCCAGCCTGAGGCTACTGGGCACTGTCGGTGAACCCATCAACCCGGAAGCCTGGGAGTGGTACTACGGCGTAGTGGGCGAATCGCGCTGCCCCATCGTCGACACCTGGTGGCAGACCGAGACCGGCGCCCACATGATCACCCCGCTGCCCGGTGCGACCGACCTGAAACCCGGCTCGGCGACCTTCCCCTTCTTCGGCGTACAATTGGCCCTGCTGGATGAGCAGGGGAACGAACTCGAGGGTGAGGCAGCGGGATACCTGGTGATCAAGGCCAGCTGGCCCGGCCAGATTCGCACCGTATATGGCGACCACCAGCGCATGGTGGATACCTACTTCAGCAATTACCCGGGCTACTACTTCACCGGCGACGGCGCCAGCCGCGATGCCGATGGCTACTACTGGATTACCGGCCGGGTGGACGACGTGCTCAATGTCTCGGGCCACCGCATGGGCACCGCCGAGGTGGAAAGCGCGCTGGTGCTGCACGACGAGATTGCCGAGGCGGCGGTGGTTGGCTACCCCCATGAAATCAAGGGCCAGGGCATCTACTGCTATGTCACGCCCATGGTGGGCGTGGAACCCAGCGATGAGTTACAGAAGCAACTGGTGGACCTCTGCGTGCAGGAAATCGGCCCCATCGCCAAGCCCGACGTGATCCAGTGGGCCCCGGCATTGCCCAAGACCCGCTCCGGCAAGATCATGCGCCGCATCCTGCGCAAGGTCGCCGAAAACGAACTGGACAGCCTCGGAGATACCTCAACCCTGGCAGACCCCGCCGTGGTCGACGACCTGGTTGAGAACCGCGCCAACCGCTAAAGGTCGGCCCGATTCATAGCGCAGGCTGAGTGGCGCTAGGCGCCCACGTGAACCAGTAGCTTGCCGGTGTTGCCGCCGGTGAACAGCATCTCCAGGGCGCGGGGGAAGGACTCGATGCCCTCCTCCACCTGCTCGCGCATCTTCAGCTTGCCTTCGCCCATCCACACCGCAATATCCTTCATGCCTTCCGGGTAGCGGTCGGCAAAATGGAAGGCGGTATAGCCTTCCATGCGGGCGTAGCGCTCGGCCAGGCGCAGGTAGCGCTTGGGGCCATAGACGTCGTTGTTGTCGGCGTACTGGGAAATCGCGCCACAGATCACTACCCGGGCGCGATCCTGTATGTGTTCGAGTACGGCATCCAGCATCTCACCGCCGACATTGTCGAAGAATACGGACACGCCCTCCGGCGCCAGTTCGCCAATGCGCTTTTCCACGTCCTCCGACTTGTAGTCGATGGCGGCATCAAAGCCCAGCTCGTCGGTGAGAAAGGCACATTTTTCAGGGCCGCCGGCTATGCCGATCACCTTGGCTGCGCCCAGGGCCTTTGCCATCTGACCGGCAACCGAGCCCACTGCGCCGGCGGCGGCTGACACCACCACCGTATCGCCCTCCTTGACCTGACCCACATCGCGAATGCCGAACAGCGCGGTCAGGCCGGTGGTTACCGACAGCAGGCCCAGGTAGTCGGACAGGCCGGCACGGGAGATATCGATTGCACTGCACTCGCTGGCGTCCACGGTGGCAACCGTCTGGGCGGAAAACTGGCCGAATACTGCGTCGCCTTCGGCAAAGTCGGGGCTGCCGCTGGCAGTAACGGTGCCAACGCCCAGTGCGGGAACCATTGCGCCCTCGGGGATCAGGGTATGCAGCCAACCGGGGCTGAGGGTGGTGCCGATCCAGGCATCGATGGACAGGTATTCAACGGCGACCTGGATTTCGCCATCACCGGGGGCGCGGGCGTCCTCTTCCTGCACAGACATGACTTCGGCGACGGGCAGGGCTTCCGGATAGCGATCCAGGACAACTTTCTTATTCTTCATGAGCTTCGGGTCCTTGTTGTTCAGCTTTTGTACGCGGGCAACCCGAAAGTGGTGCTGCGAAATTTCTCAGACCAGGCCCAGCTGGCGCGAGCCCTTGTCGAGGTCCTTGTAGAAGGGATCGGTGTCGGCATCGCGATGCCAGGTGTACTCGGCGTAGTCGGCAGCCGTCTCGGCCAGTTCCGGGCTCCAGAGCCTGGCAATCACCGCCAGGGTCATATCCATGCCGGCACTGACGCCGCTGGAGGTCACGAACTTGCCGGCGTCCACCCAGCGAGCCTCTTCCACCCACTCGACCTGGTCGCTCTGCATGCGCGCCAGGGCAAAAAACTGCTTGTTGGTGGTGGCGCGCAGGCCATCGAGCAACCCGGCCTTCGCCAGCAGCGCTGACCCGGTACAGACCGAGGTAACCACCTCCGCTGTCTCCGACGCTTTTCTCAGGTAATCAAGCATCGCGGCGCTCTCCAGGGCGGGAAAGGTACCGGAGCCGCCCGGCAATACCACGATATCCAGGGCTGGCGCATCGTCGAAGCCATAGTCTGCATATACGCGCGGTGCCAGCGGCCCATCGGAACCCAGCGCCGCGGCCACCGGCCCGGCTTCCTCGGCGACCATGCAGATCTCCACCTCTTCGGCCCCCAGCACGCTGTACATTTCCAACGGGCCGAAAGTGTCCAGCATCTCCCAGCCCGGGTAAATCACCGCACCTACACGTCGTTTTGCCATTGCTATGCCCTCTTTGCCCGCAACGCCGCTTCCACCAGCGGTAGCCGGTCATTGCCGAAATACATATCTTCGCCATCGATAAAGATGGTCGGCGAGCCGAATCCGCCGCGCTCGATCAGTTCATCGGTGTTGGCGCGCAGCCGGTCCTTTACCTCCTGGCGGGTAATCCCGGCCAGGAAGGCATCGCGGTCCAGTCCCACGTGCTGCGCAATCGCCGCCAGCACACCCTCATCGCTGACATCCTCGGCGCGACCCCAGTAGGCTTCGAACACCGCCCTACTGTAGGGCAGCAATACCCCGGCCTCCTCGGCGACAAAGCAACCGCGCATGCACTTCACCGCGTTCACCGGGTGAAAGCTGGGCCAGGTAATCTCGATGCCGCGCAGGCGTGCCCAGTCGGCCAGGTCTTTCAGGGTGTAACCGGTGATGCGCTTATTGCTGAACGCCGCCTCGCGCTTGGCGTACAGTTCCTGGTTTACCGCGTTGAACACACCGCCCACCAGGTGCGGTCGCCATTCGATGTCCACGCCGTACTGTTCCGCCATGGGCTGGATGCCGGTAAAGGCCAGGTAGGTCCAGGGAGAGGTCAGATCGTAGAAGAATTCCAGGCGCGTCATCCTGTTCTAAGGCTCCGGGTTTTGCGATTATTGTGGGCCGAATTTCAACAACCCAATAAGAAAACGGAGTATGGCTTATGGCAGGTCCAGAAGAAAAGGTAGCAGTCATCCTGGGTGCTTCCGGTGACAAGAACTTTGGCTCGGCGAGTGCGCGCCGCTTGGCGCAGGCCGGATACAAGGTAGTGGTGGGCGCACGGCGCCTGGAACCGCTGCAGGCGCTGGCGGACGACATCGGCGGCCTGGCCGTGGCCTGTGACATCACCGACGAGGCCCAGGTGGAGAACATCTTCAAGCAGGCGCTGGACAGCTATGGCCGGGTGGACGTGGCGCTGAACTCCTGCGGCACCCATGCCCATACGGCGATCGCCGAGATGACTCGCGATGACATCATGCCGACCCTGGAGATCAGCTTCATTGGCGCGCTGATGTTCTTCAAACACGCCGCGGCCGCCATGCCCGATGGTGGGTCAGTGATCACCGTGTCATCGCTGACCGCCCGCCTGCCGGGCAAAGGGTACTCGGTGTACTCCGGCACCCGGGCGGGCATCGACTACGCCATCAAGGTAGCGGCATGCGAATACGCCGAGCAGAAGGTGCGTTTCAATTCCATCGCCGCCGGCCTGATCGAAACCGATATGACCAGCGACCTGCTGCAGATGCCAGGTATCGTCGATGCCTTCACCGCCCAGATACCCGCCGGCCGCATGGGCACGGTGGAAGACCTGGCGGAAGCGGTGCTCTGGCTGGCCGATGGCGAGCACTCCGGTTTCGTGAACGGCTCGGTCATCGACCTGTCGGGCGGGCAGCACATGGGCGCGCTGCCGGGCTGAGAAGCGGCTTTTCCGTCATTCCCGCGAAGGCGGGAATCCAGCGATGTAACAAGTAACTGGATCCCCGCCTTCGCGGGGATGACAGGTCGTAACCGCCGTTGTTTTCTCCTAGCGTGCTGCGCTGACTGAAGCGCGCGCCTCCTGCACTTCTTTGCCGCGGTGCGCCTCGCGGATGATGTAGGCGCGAATCGACTCGCTCTGCTCGCGGTCCAGGTGGTCGGCAAAGCTGGCCATACCGCGACTGGCGAGAATGCCTTCGCGCACCACCTTATCCCAGCTGTCGGCGTCGTGAATCAGGCCGGAGCCGCGCAGGTCGGGGATCAACAGGCCCGATACGGCGTTGAGGCCGTGGCAGCCCATGCAGGTGTCCTGGTAGAGGGCAAAGCCGGCCTCCTCAGCTTCGGCAGTCGCAGTGCGGGGCGGCGGGCTGAAGACCACATTGGGCTGCCAGTCCACATCCGGTAGCTGGCCATCGGCACCCAGCTTGAAAGTCAGCACACGGCTGACATTGGGCATGCTCTCCGCCTGCACGTACTCCCCGAACACCAGCGCATAGGCGCCACCCCAGCCCGCGGCAACTGACACATACTGCTCGCCGTCGATCTCGTAGGTCATGGGCGCAGCGACCACGCCGGTCTGGGTCGCGAAGTCCCACAGCCGCTCTCCGGTATCCGCCGTGAAGGCGGCAAACTTGCCGTCCGCAGTACCCTGGAACACCAGGTTGCCGGCGGTGGCCAGGGTGCCTCCGTTCCAGGGCCCGTTGTGTTCGACCCGCCAGGCCTCGGACTGGGTACGCGGGTCCCAGGCCAGCAGTCGGCCCTTCATCAGCGGGCGCATGGCGTCACGCTCGGCCTGGGAGTCGGGCAGGCTGCCCACCACGCCGCTGACGCCGGTGTTGGCGGTACCGGGGCGATAAAGGAAGTCCTCTGGCTGGCCGTAGGCCGCCGGGAAATCCAGCACCGGAATATAGACCAGACCAGTGTCGGGACTGAAAGACATCGGGTGCCAGTTGTGCCCGCCCAGGTAGGACGGGGTCACCACGAAAGGCGAATCGATGTAGCGCGCTCCCTCGGCTTCCACCGGGCGGCCGGTCTCCATGTCGATGTGGGTGGCCCAGGTGACGTTGGTGTAGTTGTTGGCGCTGATCAGTTCACCGGTGGCGCGGTCCACCACGTAGAAAAAGCCGTTCTTGGGTGCCTGCATGAGCACCTTGCGGGTTTTTCCGTCGATCTCCATGTCGGCGAGAATGATGTGCTGGGTGGCCGTGTAGTCCCAGGTCTCCCCCGGCGTGGTCTGGTAGTGCCAGACGTATTCACCGGTATCCGGGCGCAGGGCGACGATAGAGGACAGGAACAGGTTGTCACCGCCACCGGGAGAACGGATCTCGCGATTCCATGGCGTGCCGTTGCCGACGCCGATATACATCAGGTCCAGCTCCGGGTCATAGGCCATGGCATCCCAGACGGTGCCACCACCACCGCCCAGCTCCCACCACTTGCCGTTCCAGGTCTCGGCGGCCATTTTCATGGCGTCGTTCTCGAAGCCCAGCTCCGGATTGCCGGGTACGGTATAAAAGCGCCAGATCACCTCGCCGCTATCGACGTCGTAGGCAGAGATAAAGCCGCGCACGCCGTACTCGGCGCCGCCGTTACCGATCAACACCTTGCCGTCGATGACCCGCGGTGCGCCGGTAATGGTATAGGGCAGCTCGGTATCCACCGTGGCCACCGACCAGTTGACCTCACCGGTAGCGGCATCCAGCGCCACCAGGCGGCCGTCGAATACGCCGACGAAGATCTGGCCCTTCCAGGCCGCCACGCCGCGGTTCACCGCATCACAGCAGCCGTGCTTGATCTTCTCCCGGTCCACTTCCGGGTCGTAGGTCCACAGGTGCTCACCGGTGCGCGCATCCAGTGCGTGAACGATGCTCCAGGAGCCCGTGGTATACATCACCCCGTCGATCACCAGCGACGTCGCCTCGATGCCGCGCTCGGTATTGAAATCAAAGCTCCAGGCCAGGCCCATTTTATCGACAGAGTCAGCGTTGACCTGCTTGAGCGGGCTATAGCGCTGCTCCGAGTACGTGCGCCCATAGCTCAGCCAGTTGGCCCAGTCGTCACCGGCGGCCAGCAGGCGCGCGGCGTCAACGGCAGCAGCCGCGGAGGGCACCTCGGTGACCGGTTCGGTGTTTGGCTGCTGTTTACTACAGGCGGTAACAGCGACGAGGACGAGAGCGATCAGAATGCGGGGCATCGCGGAACTCCTGTTTATAGTTATAAGACAGCGAATAATAACGGACAGGGGCCACGGGTGCCTACCGTGCAGACTGCATGTCTGTCCTGCTTAACGAGCATGCTGGAATTTGCCTGTTTGCCCACAGTAGCCGCGCCTGCGGCGTACCTGAGGCCATTCCGGGACGCGCTAAAAGCATGCCGTCCATGGCTCGCTCGACTGCGGCCATCCATGGCCGCAGACGGTCCCAGAATGGCCTCAGGCACACCACATGCGCTTCCACAGCAGAGAATCGAAAGTCGAGCTTCGCTTCTCGGCAGGCCGGAATCTCGCCGTGACGGAGGTCGTGAGCTGTGTCTATCCGTTCCCCGGACCGTCAACGGCCAGGACGGCCGTTGCCGAGCGAGCCATGGACGGCATGCTTTTAGCGTGTCCGGGG
>JASJBK010000172.1 GCA_030066555.1 Halieaceae bacterium | reverse complement strand
TGAACGAGGAACCCAGCTGGTTCGCACAATAGGCCGAGGCCTCTTCTTTGCTTTTCTGCTTGCTGCCGGTCCGCTGGCGTTGGCGCAGACGCCTGTGCTGAAAATACGCGGGCACGAGGTCAGCGAGCCGGTGTTCAGCGTATTTGCCCAGCAGGGGGAAGTGGTTCGTATTGAAACCGGTGACCAGGCCATCATGCTGACGGCGGCCAGCTCACCCGTTGCCAGGCTGGTAGATCGCGCCGTGGTCATCACCGCTCCCCGGCAGCACGGCTTGTACCCGGTGGAAATCCGCCGCACCGACACTGGCCGGTCAACCCTGCTCAACGTGTGGGTGTCGGTTCCGAAATCTGCCATGCAGGGGGAATACCTCAACGGGTACCGCATAGGCAGCTACCCGCCGCCGCGCAAGAACCGCCCCAACTACGAACCGCCCGAGGGTTTCGTCGAAGTCACCGCTGACAATGTGGATACCGCGGTCAGCACCCACTTCACTCTGCGCCAGTTCCTGTGCAAGCAGGAGTCGGATTACCCGAAGTACGTGGTGATACAGGAGGGGCTGCTGGTCATGCTGGAGGGGCTGCTGGCAGAAGTGAATGCCTCGGGCTTCGAGATCGAGAGTTTCGGTGTGATCAGCGGCTTTCGCACGCCCTTCTACAACAAGAAGATTGGCAATGTGCCGTACAGCCGGCACGTTTATGGTGATGCTTTCGACTTCTACATTGATGAAAATCGCGATGGCCGCATGGACGACATTGACGGTGACGGCATGCGTAACCAGCGCGATATCATTCGCTTTTTTGTGCTCGTTGACCGCTTCATGCGCCGGCCCGAGAATCAGCGCCTTTTGGGCGGCATCGGCAAGTACAACAAGACCAGTCGCCACGGCGGCTTTATCCACGTGGACACCCGTGGCTACCAGGCGCGCTGGTAGCGCTTCGCAGATGGTAGCCTTTAGTAGAAAAATGAGGATGGTATGAGCAGGTTGATTATGGCGCTGGCCGTCTGGCTGGTTGCAAGTAATGCACTGGCAGCCGGAACACTGGTAATTGCCCATCGGGGTGCCAGCGGCTACCTGCCCGAGCACACGCAGCCGGCGGTGGCTATGGCCTATGCCCAGGGCGCCGACTACATCGAGCAGGACGTGGTGCTCACCAAAGACGATGTACCTATTGTTCTGCACGACCTGACCCTGGACGCGACCACCGACGTCGCCGAGGTATTCCCCGGCCGTGCCAGGGACGATGGCAAGCACTACGCCATCGATTTCACGCTCGATGAAATCCGCCAACTGCGTGTCGGTGAGCGCCGCAGGGGTGATGGGCCGGCATTTGAAGGCCGCTTCCCGGACGGGGTCAACATCCTGCGGGTGCCCACCCTGGCCGAGGAAATCGAGCTGATCCAGGGGCTCAACCAGAGTACCGGTGGGGATGTTGGAATCTATGTGGAGCTGAAGCACCCTGATTTTCACGCCGCCGAAGGGCGCAGCTTCCCGGCCTCGGTGCTGCAGATTCTCTACGCTTACGGCTACCGCGGTGCCGACGACCGCGTGTTCCTGCAGTGTTTCGATGAGGGCACCCTGCGCTTCCTCAAGGACCACACCGAGATCCGCCTGGTGCAGCTTGTGGAAGACAAGAACCTGACCGCCGAGAGGGCGCAGGCCATCGCCAGCTATGCCCAGGGTGTCGGCCCCTGGATAGCCCACCTCACCGACCGGCCGGAGTTTGTGGTCGCCGCCCAGGAGGCCGGCCTCGAAGTGCATCCATATACCTTCCGCGCCGACGCCTTGCCCCGTGGGATGAAAAGCTACCGGGCGCTGCTCGACCGCTTTATCCGCAACATGAAGGTGAACGGGGTATTCACCGATCACCCCGACCTGACCCGTCGCTACGTCGACAGCCTGGGAGCGACCCGCTAAAGCCATTCAGGGTGATATGCTAGCGGCCAGGGAGGGGGATCCATGGCAAAGGACTATTCCGAGGCCAGTTTCAGCAGTTTCATGCGCCAGTCGGTGGTATCGGGCATTATCAAGCCCGCCACCCTGCGCTCGCGCAAGCTGGCCGCCGAGCAGTTGATGGTAGAACTCAAGTCCCACGAGCGGCAGGACCTGCGACTGGTGGACCTCGACGAGCTGTGCGCTCGATTTCATAAACTGGAAGGCTCCAGCATCCGGCCTGAAAGCATGGATGTCTACAAGTCGCGTTTTGGCGATGCCCTGCGCGACTTCATTGCCTGGACCGACGATCCCAAGAGTTTTTCTCCCACCGACAGCGAACACAAGGCGCTGCGGGAACAACTCGAGAGCGAACCCGACGGCCACAAGCGCGCCCGCGAGGAGCTGGCGCTCAATCCGCCGCGCAACCCCCACCAGATTTTCCCGGTGCCGATCCGTGAGGACCTGGTGGTCTACGTCCAGAACGTGCCCCTGGATATGACGCCGCGGGAGGCCGACAAGATCGCCGCGGTGGTGCGTGCGCTGGCGGTACCCGATGCTGGCGGCAAGGGCGAGGAACCGGCGTGACCCGCCTTGCCCTGGCTGCCCCGATGCTGGTGTTCGGCTTTGCCGGCATCTACTTCCTGGTGGCATTCCTGCAACCCGGCAACGAGGGGCGGGTTTATGACAACCTGGTGCCGGAGCTGATCGGCTTCTGCCTGGAAGGCTTCTTCCTGATTGGCCTGTTCTCCTGGATCCAGGCGCGGCGCGAGCGTGAGCGCAAGGAAGACCTGCGCCTCAGCCTGCGTGGCGCCCTGCGGGAGATCCTCAGCTACCTCGATATCGGCCTGCTGGGGGAAACCGCCGAACCCGCCTCTTCCCGTGCCATCGAGGAAGATTCGAAGCTGGTGGCCAACCTGATCATGAAACTCGCCGATCACCGCCTCGACGTGGATTCCATGGCACGCATCAAGACGGTGGCCCAGCGCAACCTGACCACCATCCACGACCTGATCCCGGTGGCGGCCCAACTCAGCGCCGAGCACATCCGCTGGTGGCTGGCGATTACCGACAGCGTGCGCCAGCTTGCCGAGGCGACTGACAGCGCCGCGGTGTCTGGAGGTCTGCACCGATTCCTCGCCAACCTGGGCGAATTCGACCAGCTCGAGCTGTAGCAACGTTTGTCCTGGATCATGGCAGCGACCAGGCGCAGTACCTACTATCAATTAACTATGAGGATGCAATTTCTCGGCGTGCTAGCGCTCGCCTGCAGCGCCGCCGTCAGCCTGGCGCAAGATACCGGGGAAGCCTACGACCTGGTTGCCGGTGCTATTGACCTGACCCGGGGTGCCACCTCTTTCTCCGAGATCAGCATGCAGATTCACCGGCCGGACTGGGAGCGCAATTCCAGCCTGGTGGCCTGGACCCGCGGCCGTGAGGACGCGCTGATTCGCTTCACGAAGCCTGCCAAGGATGCGGGCAACGCCACCCTCAAGGACGCTGACAAGATGTGGACCTTCACGCCGCGCCTTAACCGGGTGATCCGGCTGCCCTACAGCCTGATGTCCCAGAGTTGGGCCGGCTCGGACTTCTCCTACAACGACCTGTCGCGCACCGATACGCTGCTGCACGACTATCACCTGACCCTGCTCGAGACCGAGCAGGCCGACGGCCACACCGTGTATACCATCGAAGCGGTGCCCCACGACGACGCGCCGGTGGTGTGGGGGCGTGAAGTGCTGGTACTGCGCGATGACTATGTGCTGCTATCCCACACCTTCCACGACCAGGACGATCTGCCGCTCAAGCGGCTGGAAGCGCTGGAAATTGGCGAAAAGGGCGGCCGGGTGTTCGCCACCCGGATGCGCATGGTCAAGCTCGACGAGCCCGGGCACTGGACCGAGGTCAGCTACGACGAGGTGCAGTTCGACGTCGAGCTCGAGGACGGCCTGTTCACCGTATACACCCTGCGCAGTGGGGGTGGCGGGTGATTGCCTGGCGCAACCTGTGGCGCAACCGGCGGCGCACGCTGTTTACCGCCGGCAGTATTGCCTTTGCCTGCCTGCTGCTGATGTTCAGCCGCAGCCTGCAGCTCGGCAGCTACACCGGCATGATTGATGCTGCCACCGAATTGTTCAGTGGCCACGCCCAGGTCCAGCACGAGGATTTTCTCGACGACCCGCGATTGCGTTACAGGATCAACAATGCATGGGCCCTTGCCGATCGCATCAGGGCGGTTCCCGGTGTGGCACAGGTGGCGCCGCGTGGCCAGGCCTTTGCGCTGCTGTCGGTGGATGAGCGCGGTTTTGGGGCCCAGGTGATGGGTGTGCTGCCGTCGGCGGAGCAGGCGATGTCCACGCTGCCCGCGGCACTGATCGAAGGCCGCTACCTGGAGTCCGGTGACGAGGCCTATATCGGCAGCACCCTGGCGCGTAACCTGGGAGCCGAAGCGGGTGACGAACTGGTGGTGCTGGGCACCGGCCCCGAGGGCGGTGTGGCGGCGCTGGCGCTGACCATTGTCGGCATCTTTGAAACCGGCCAGGTGGAGCTGGATCGCGCCCTGGTGCAGGTGCCGCTGCCGACCTTCCAGCAGGGCTTCTATCTCGACGACCAGGTGCACCAGCTGGCACTGGCGGTGGATGACATCGCGGCGCTTGATAATGTCGCCGCCGAGATCGAGGGCCTGTTGCCGCAGGGGCTGGCATTTCGTGCCTGGCAAGACCTGATGCCCGACGTGGTGCAGGCCATTGCCCTGGACCGGGCCAGCAACCGTCTGTTCTACGGAATCCTTACCCTGGTGGTGCTGTTCTCCATCGTCAACACCTTCATCATGACCGTGTTCGAGCGCACCCGGGAATTCGGCATGCTGCTGGCGATCGGTATGCGCCCCTGGCGGCTGATCGGGATGCTGCAGCTGGAGGCGCTGTGGCTGGCGTTGCTGGGTAGCGCCATCGCCTGCCTGTTGGCGATCCCCATGCTGGCCTGGCTGTCCCAGGTGGGTATCCCGATGGCCAACATGGAAGACCTGATGGGCGGTTTTGCCTTCCCCAGCCACCTCAAGGCGGATGTTTCGGTGCTGCAGATGGGGATGATCCCGCTGGTATTTATTGTCGGCTGCCAGGTGTCGGCGCTGTTGCCGGCGCTGCGCCTGCGCAAGCTCGATGCGGTGGAGGCCCTGCGTGCGGACTAGCGTACCCGTCAAGGTCCTGGCCCAGCTGAGCTGTCGCAACCTGTGGCGGCACCGGCGTCGCAACGCCATGCTGCTGGGCGCGATCGTGATTGCCGTGGCCTTTGTATTGCTGGCCAACAGCCTGTTGCGCGGCTGGCAGGCGCAGATGCTGGATACCGTGGTCGCCAACCTCACCGGCCACGTCAAGGTGCTCGCGCCCGGCTATCGCGATGATCCCTCCATCCAGCGCAGCTTCCTGTTGCCGGCCGATTACCAGCCCGAACTGCCGGGTGTGGACGGCTGGGCCAGCCGGGTGCGGGTGCCGGGGGTGATCCTGTCCGAGCGGGACACCCGTGGTGTGCAACTGGTGGGCGTTGACCCCGCACAGGAACTGGAGATCTCCTTCCTCGCTGATGTAGCAGTGGAGGGTGACTTCCTGGAGTCGCCGACCGACCGCCGGGTGCTGATCGGCGCGGCGCTGGCCGACCAGCTCGAAACTGCAGTGGGGCGGCGCATTGTGTTGATGACCCAGGGCAGTGACGGCCGCAATCGCGAGGCCGGCTACCGGGTGGCGGGCACCTATCGCGCCAGCAGCTCCAGCCTGGAGAAGGTGTTTGTATTCACCGGCCGCGAAGTGTTGCAGGACCTGCTCGGTTCACCGGCAGTCACCGAGCTCTCGATAAAGCTGGTGGAGAACGGCCAGCGCAGCGTCGCCCGCGACATCCTCCAGCGCCAGTTCGCGGCCCAGGAGGCCAGCACCTGGGATGAGCTGGAGCCCATGGCGGCGAGCATGTTCCGCTTTGTCGACACTGCCATGCTGATCTGGTTCTCCATCATGATGGCGGCGCTGGCCTTCGGCCTGGTCAATACGCTCGTTACTGCGGTCATGGAGCGTACCCGCGAGTTGGGCATGTTGCGCGCCATTGGCATGCAACCCGGTGTGGTGCTGATACAGGTGGTGATGGAGTGCCTGATGATTGTATCCCTGGGGGTGCTGCTGGGCATCGGCTGTGGCGTGCTGGCGGTGCGCAGCCTGTCAGAGGGTATCGACCTCAGCCAGTGGACCGCCGGCATCGAGAGCTACTACATGGGTAGCCTGCTGATCCCGGTGCTGTTGCCCTACGATATCTTGCGCGTACTGGGACTGAGCCTGCTGTTCGGCCTGTTGGCCAGCGTATTCCCGGCCTGGCGGGCGGTGCGTGTGGAACCGCTGGATGCCATGAGGCGATAGCTATGGACGCGCATGACTATGTTGTTCAATGCCACGGGCTGGAACGCACCTATCACGATGACGGTGTGCCGGTGCACGCCCTGGCAGGTGTGGACTTCGAGGTGGAGAAGGGGGATTTCGTGAGCCTCGCGGGACCTTCGGGTTCTGGTAAATCAACCCTGCTCAACTGCATCGGCGGACTGGACCGGGCCACCGCCGGTACCGTCACGGTCGGCGGCGTGGACCTGGCCTCCCTGTCCTCGGCGGAGCTGGCCGAACTGCGGCTGCGCCGGGTCGGATTCGTGTTCCAGTCCTACAACCTGATACCCGTGCTGTCGGCCCGCGAGAACGTCGAGTTCATCATGCAGCTGCAGGGAGTACACGCCGACCAGCGACGCCGGGACGCACTGGCGATGCTGGATTCACTTGGCATCGGCGAGCTGGCCGACAGGCGCCCGGGGGAGCTGTCCGGCGGCCAGCAACAGCGTGTGGCCGTGGCCCGCGCCATCGTCAGCAAACCGGTGCTGCTGCTGGCGGACGAGCCGAGTGCCAACCTCGACTCCCATACCACGGCGGAACTGCTGCAGCTTCTGGCCGACATCAACCGGGAGCGTGGCATGACCATCATCACCGCCACCCACGACCCTGCGGTGATGGCCTTCGCCCGCCGCCGCATCGGATTGCAGGACGGCCGTATTGTCTCCGACCTTCGCGACGAAGGCGCAGGAGGCTGACAATACGCCGGCAGCTGCTCACCGCCTGCCTCGCAGTCCTGTGGAGCGTGGCAGTGCATGCCGCAGATGCCCTCGATGTCCGGCTCAAGGCCTTTGCCACCGTCAATGACCTCGAGGATACCGACCTGCAGCGGGACGCCACCGGCAACCCGGCACTGGACGGCAACCTCGACCTGCGCCTTCTGTACCGGCGCCAGTGGTCGCGATGGGAGCTGATTGTCGATCACAGCACCATTGCCATCGGTGGTGATGGTTTCGAGTTCAACGAGTCGGGTCGCTTCGGTGCCGCCGACCAGACACCCGCCGACGACGATACCCGCGCCCTGGAACTGACCTGGACCCTGGAGCGCGGCGACGACTACCGCGTCTACCATCGATTCGACCGCATGGCCCTGCGCTACAGCGGCGATGACTGGAATATCACACTGGGCCGCGAGGCGGTGAGCTGGGGCAGCGGCAAGGTGTTCAACCCGTTGGACCTGTTCGCTCCCTTCGCCCCCACCACCGTGGACCGGGACTACAAGCAAGGGCAGGACCTCGCGCTTTATGACCGGCGGCTGGAGAACGGCGATATCCAGCTGCTGGCGGTATTTCGGCGCGACGGCGATGGCGGCCGGGACAACGACGAAAACTCCTACGGCGGCAAGTGGCATCGCTTCGTCGGTGGCAGCGAGCTGGAGCTGAGCCTGGCGCGTCACTT
>JASJBK010000171.1 GCA_030066555.1 Halieaceae bacterium | reverse complement strand
GTCAGGAACGGGTGCTCTATCCGGCAGGAGGCGCACCAGGTGGCCCACACATTGAACAGCGCCACCTCGCCAGTGACGGTCGCCTGGTCGACGACGCGATCCTCACCCAGCGCCGGCAGCGAGAAGAACGGCAGCGGCTTGTCGATCAGGGCCGAGGGCAGCGCCTGGGGGTCGAGCCGCAGGCCCACCAGCAGGAAGCCGCCCAACACCAGGAACAGTCCCAGCGGCAGGAACAGCCTAAGCCGCTTCAAGACCACCTCCGGCCGGGGCCGCCGCAGTTTGACGTGCCCGGCGATAGCGCCGGTCCGCGAGGGTCAAAAAGCCACCCAGCGCCATGGCAATGGCACCAGCCCAGATCCAGCGCACAAACGGCTTGTAATGCAGGCGGATGGCCCAGGCGCGCCCCCCTTCCAGCGGTTCACCCATGGCAATAAAGATGTCGCGGAACACCCCGGCATCGATGGCAGCCTCGGTCATCACCTGCCCGGAGGCCAGGTAGCGGCGCTTCTGGGGTTGCAGCACTGCCACCGGCTTGCCGTCGCGGGAGACGGTAAAGTTGGCGCCGTCGGCCACGTAATTGGGCCCCTGCACCGGCTCGAGGCTGTTAAAGGCAAAGCGATAGCCGGCCACCTCTTCCACATCGCCGGGGCTCATCTTCAGGTCACGCTCCACCGCGTACTGGCTGACCAGCACCACACCCACCACGGTCATGGCAAAACCCAGGTGCGCCGCCTGCATGCCCCAGTAGCTGGCCGGAAGCCGGCGCAGGCCGGCACCGAGGCTCGAAGCATTGCGCACGCGGATGGCGAAATCGCGCAGCATCGCCAGCGCCAGCCAGCCGGCCAGAATGACCGCCAGCATGACCCACAGGTTGAACTCACCGCCGTAGACGAAGGGGAACACCAGGCCGATCACCAGCGCGGCTATGGCAGGCGCCAGCAGCTCCTGCAACCAGCGCTTGCCACTGTCACGCTTCCAGCGCGAGGTGGGGCCGACACCCATGAACGGAATCAGCAGCGCCATCAGCGGCAGGAACACGGCATTGAAATAAGGCGGGCCCACTGAGTACTTGCCGAGCTGCAGGGCGTCGGTGATCAGCGGGAACAGGGTGCCGAACAGTACCGTCAGGGTGGCCACCAGGAACACCACGTTGTTGAACAGCAGCAGGCTCTCGCGGCTCACCCACTCGAAGCCGATACGGCTCTGCACCGCCGGCGCCCGGAAGGCGTACAGGGTCAGCGAGCCGCCGACCACGATGCCCAGGAAGGCGAGGATGAACACCCCACGGGCCGGATCCGCCGCGAAGGCATGTACCGAGGTGAGTACGCCGGAGCGCACCAGGAAGGTCCCCAGCAGGCTCAGGGAAAAGGCAAAGATCGCCAGCAGCACCGTCCAGCTGCGGAACAGGCCGCGCTTCTCGGTCACCGCGAGGCTGTGGATCAGGGCGGTACCCGCCAGCCAGGGCATGAAGGAGGCGTTTTCGACCGGGTCCCAGAACCACCAGCCGCCCCAGCCCAGTTCGTAGTAGGCCCACCAGCTGCCCAGCATGATGCCCACGCTGAGGAAGGCCCAGGCGGCATTGGTCCAGGGCCGCGACCAGCGAGCCCAGCTGGCATCCAGGCGGCCGCCCATCAGCGCCGCGATGGCAAAGGCAAAAGCCACCGAGAAGCCCACGTAGCCCATGTACAGCAAAGGTGGGTGGATGATCATGCCCGGGTCCTGCAGCAGCGGGTTGAGATCGGCGCCGTCCTGGGGCACCCCCGGCAGCAGCCGCTCAAAGGGATTGGAGGTGAGCAGCGAGAACAACAGGAAGCCCACCGCCACAAAACCCAGCACCGACAGCACCCGGGACAGCAGCACCAGGGGCAGCGCCGTGCTGAACACCGCGACCGCAGCGGTCCAGGCCGACAGGAACAGGATCCACATCACCATCGAGCCCTCGTGGTTGCCCCAGGTGGCGGCAAACTTGAGCACCGAGGGCATCAGGCTGTTGGAGTTGTTGGCCACCAGCGCCACCGAGAAATCGTCGGTGATGAACGACCAGACCAGGCAGCCAAAGGCGATACTGATAAACACGAACTGGCCGATGGCCAGGGAGGGCGCCAGCGCCATGGCCTTCTGGTCGCCACGGAAGCTGCCGAGCAGCGGCACGATGCTCAGCAGCAGCGCCAGGCCCAGCGCCAGGATCAGTGCGAAGTGTCCGAACTCGGGGATCATGAACCGGTCGCCTCCTCATGGGCATTGGCCAGGGCCTCGGCCACCTCTGGCGGCATGTAGTTCTCGTCGTGCTTGGCCAGCACCTCCGTTGCCTGCAGCACACCCTTGTCGTCGAGCATGCCGGAGGCCACCACGCCTTCGCCCTCGGCAAACAGGTCAGGCAGGATGCCTGTGTATACGGCGGTCACCGTGGCCTGGTAGTCGGTAACGTCGAACTCCACCCGCAGGGATTGGGGGTCGCGGCGCACGCTGCCCTCCACCACCATGCCGCCCAGGCGAATCTGCTGGCCGACCGGGGCCTTGCCCGCGGCGATTTCCGCCGGCGGGTAGAACAGGTTGATATTGCCGCGCAGGCCGTAAGCCACCAGGCCCACCGCCAGCGTGGAAAACACCACGATAAAGCAGACCAGGATCAGTCGCTGTTTACGAACCGGGTGCATTGTTGACCTCCTCGATCCTGACACTGGGTGCCGCCTTTGGCGCGGGGGCTTCATCCACGCCGAGCCCGGCAATGAAACGGCGCGCCGAGCGAGCCGGCAGTACCAACAGCCCGGCGGTCACCAGCACGCTCACCACCACCACGCTCCACACGTAGATGCCGTGGCCGTCCATGGTGAGCGCTGCCTGTAAAGAGTCAAAGTACATCGCTAGCGCGCTCCCGCCAGGGCGCGCACCCAGGAGGTGCTGGCGCCGCGGCGCAGCAGTTCACTGCGCATATTCAGCAGCAGCGCACAGGTAAACAGACAGTAAAAAGCCAGGATCATCAGCAGCAGGGGCTGAAACATGGAACTGTGCATGGTGCTCTCTTCAGTAAACTTGATGGTGGCCGGCTGGTGCAGGCTGTACCACCAGTCTACTGACTTATAAATGATGGGAATGTTCACCATGCCCACCAGGCTGAGCACCGCGCAGGCCTTGCCAGCGGCTTCCTTGTTCTCGTAGGCCTGGTACAGGGCAATCACTCCCAGGTACAGGAAGAACAGGATCAGCATCGAAGTGATGCGGGCATCCCACACCCAGTAGGTGCCCCAGGTGGGCTTGCCCCAGATGGCGCCGGACAGCAGGCTCAGGAAGGTCAGCGCCGCGCCCACCGGGGCCGCGCACTTCATCGCCACCTCGGCCATCTTCATGCGCCAGATCAGGCTGACGGCGCCGGCGATGGCCATCACGTAGTAACCGGCCAGCGCCACCACCGAGGCGGGCACGTGGAAATAGATGATGCGGAAGCTATTACCCTGCTTGAAGTCCATGGGCGCATACAGCAGCCCCCAGACCGCGCCCACCACCAGCATGGCAATGGTCAGCGGTAACAGGATGGCGAGGATGCGACCGGAAATACGATACATCCAGGGAGGTGAACCGAGCTTGTGAAACCACGTCCACATCAGGGGTATTAACCTTTAAAACAGGGACAGATTATAACGAGCTTGCTCATTCTTTACCTAACCTGCATCAACAGAAATCCGCAACCCGGCGCTGATCGCAAACGGCGCCAGCGCTACCGCCAGCGACAGCATACCCGCCAGCAACAGCAGCTGCGGCTGCGGGTCGAAACCCCCGGCAGCGAAGCGCACCGCTCCAGCGGCGAAGATCAGCACAGGGATGTAAAGCGGCACGATAATCAGCGAAATCAGCATTCCGCCACGCTTCAGGCTCACCGTCAGCGCGGCACCAATACTGCCTACAAGGCTGAGAATGGCCGTGCCCAGCAGCATGCTCATCATCAGCACCGGCAGAGCCGCCACCGGTAGCTGTAGCATGGTGGCAAACAGCGGCGACAGCAGGGTCAGCGGCAGGCCGGTAACCAGCCAGTGCGCGGCGGTATAGGTTAACGAGGCCAGGTACAGCGGCTGTGGTGACAGCAGTAGCTGCTCCAGCGAGCCGTCCTCATAGTCCTGGCGGAACATGCCCTCGGCGGCCATCAGCGAGGCCAGCAACGCGACGATCCACAGGATGCCCGGGGCGAACTCGGCGAGCTGGGACGGGTCCGGGCCGATACCCAGCGGGAACAGGGTGACCACCAGCAGGAAGAACAGCAGCGGGTTGATGGTGTCCACCGGCCGCCGGTAGGCCAGTAGCAGCTGGCGCTTGAGTGAGGCACCGAGGAAAGCCCCCACGGAAACATCGCTGGCGCTCATGCCGCACCTCCCAGCACCAGGCGCCGCAGCGGGATGTCCAGGGGCAGGTCCTGGTGGGAGGTGAGCACCACCGCCCCTCCCCGCTGGACCTGCTGCGCCATGGTCGCGGCCAGGGAAGTGACACCGTCGCGGTCGATGGCAGTAAACGGCTCGTCGAGCAACCACAGGGTGCGTGGGTGCTGGTGCTCGAATGACAGGTACAGACGCGCCAGGTTAACCCGCCGCTGCTGGCCGGCAGACAGGTGCTGGCACAGTACGTCGGCGCGCCCGCTCAAACCCACGCGCTCCAGGGCGCTGTCGATGGTGTCGGGGTTCCAGCCCTGGCTGCGACAGGCCCAGACCAGGTTTTCGCGCGGCGTCAGCAACTGCTTGATGCCGGCGCGGTGGCCGAGGTAGAGCAGTTCGTCACAGTCGCGCGCAATACTGCCGGTGAGCCCCAGCCGGGAGAGTCCCGCCAGGCTGCGCAGCAGCGTGGTCTTGCCGCTGCCGTTGGGACCTTCAATCAGCACCATATTGCCGGCGGAAATATCGAGATCGAGACCTTCCATCAGGGCCTTGCCGCCCCGCTCCAGACCTAGTCCACGAACGGTGATAAGCGCTGTGGGGGAGCCGTCGCTCAATCGGTATACCCCACTAGAGATTGACGACCTTGATGCCCTGGGCGTCGCCCATGTGCAGCTCACGATCGACCGTGAGCGAGCGGAAGTCGAACAGCTCGGTATCGGCGAGCTGTGACGGCGCCACGTTGCGAATGGCGCGGAAGATGGTCTCGGTACGACCCGGATACTGGCGCTCCCAGTCGCGCAGCATGGCCTTCACCTGGACCCGCTGCAGGTTCTCCTGGGAACCGCACAGGTTGCAGGGAATGATCGGGAACTCCTTGTAGTCAGCGTACTCGGCGAGGTCTTTTTCCTTGCAATAAGCCATCGGCCGAATCACCACATTGGCGCCGTCGTCGCTCAGCAGCTTGGGCGGCATGGCCTTGAGGGAGCCGCCGAAGAACATGTTGAGGAACAGGGTCTCGACGATGTCGTCCCGGTGATGGCCGAGGGCGATCCTGGTGGCGCCGATCTCCTGCGCGAAACCGTAGAGGCTGCCGCGGCGCAGGCGTGAGCACAGGCCGCAGGTGGTCTTGCCCTCGGGTACTACCTCCTTGACGATGCTGTAGGTGTCCTTTTCGAGGATGTAGTACGGCACCCCGACGCCATCGAGGTAGGTGGGCAGCACCTCTTCGGGGAAGCCCGGCTGCTTCTGGTCGAGGTTTACCGCGATCAGCTCGAAGCTGACCGGGGCCGAGCGCTGCAGGTTCATCAGCACGTCCAGCATGGCATAGGAATCCTTGCCGCCGGACAGGCACACCATGACCCTGTCGCCGTCTTCAATCATGTTGTAGTCGGCGATGGCGGTGCCCACGTGTCGACGCAGCCGCTTCTGCAGCTTGTTGAATTCCGTGCGCTCTTTTTTGGAAAGCTCTCGCATCACCTGAACATCTTTCGGGGTTTCCCTATCGGCGGCGAATTCTACGCGAGTTTGCCGCCAAAATCTCCCGGTGGCGCCGATCAGGTAGCTTTTTGGGGGGCTGGTGTCTAGAATGTGCGCCCCGTAAACGGAACCCCTTTCCGCCACCCGAACCTGCGAGGAATACTGCTGATGAAAGCTCCCGTTCGAGTCACCGTGACCGGCGCCGCCGGCCAGATTGGTTATGCACTGTTGTTCCGCATCGCCACCGGCAACATGCTCGGTGAAGACCAGCCGGTCATCCTGCAGCTGTTGGATATCACACCGGCCATGGAAGCCCTCGACGGCGTGCGCATGGAGCTGGACGACTGCGCCTTTCCGCTGCTGGCCGACATCGTCTGCACCGACGACCCCAATGTGGCCTTCAAGGATACTGACTACGCACTGCTGGTCGGCGCCCGCCCCCGCGGCCCGGGCATGGAGCGCAAGGACCTGCTGGAAGCCAACGCGGCGATCTTTTCCACCCAGGGCAAGGCCATCAACGACAACGCCAGCAAGGACATCAAGGTTCTGGTGGTGGGCAACCCGGCCAACACCAACGCCCTGATCGCCCAGCGCAACGCGCCGGACATCAACCCGCGCCAGTTCACGGCCATGACCCGCCTCGACCACAACCGCGCCATGACCCAGATCGCCCAGAAGACCGGCAAGACCGTCAACGACGTGAAGGACATGACCATCTGGGGCAACCACTCCGCCACCCAGTACCCCGACCTGTTCAACGCCAAGGTGGATGGCACCGCCGCCATCGAACTGGTCGACCAGGACTGGTATGAAGGCGAGTTCATCCCCGTGGTACAGCAGCGCGGCGCCGCCATTATCAAGGCCCGCGGTGCCTCTTCAGCGGCCTCCGCCGCCAACGCCGCCATCGGCCACATGCGCTCCTGGGCGCTGGGCACCGACGACAGCTGGGTGTCGATGGGCGTCTACTCCGACGGTTCCTACGACATCGAGGAAGGCCTGATCTACTCTTTCCCCTGCCGCTGCAGCGGCGGCGATTGGGAAATTGTGCAGGGCGTCGATGTCTCCGACTTCAGCCGCGCGAAGATGAATGCCACCGAAACTGAACTCAAGGAAGAGCGGGACGCCGTTCAACACCTGCTGCCTTGAGTGCGGAACCAACAGAACCGGCAACCCGCAGTTACCACCACGGCAACCTGCGCAATGAGCTGCTGGATACCGCCGAGGCGCAGCTAGCCGACACGGGCATGGAGGAATTGAGCCTCCGTGCCCTGGCCCGCGCCATCGGCGTCTCCCAGACCGCGCCCTACCGGCACTTCAAGGACAAGAACGAGCTGCTGGCGGCACTGGCCACCCGCGGCTACCGCGTCCTGCTGGAACGACTGCAGACCGCGGGCCAGGCGGCCGGCGATGACCCGGATGCAGAAATGCAGGCGTTCGCCCACGCCTACGTGGGCTATGCCATGGAGCACCCGGACCTGTTCAAGCTGATGTTCGGCCCCACCCTGCAGCCCCAGGCCAACTACCCGGACCTGCTGCAGGCCAGTCGCGACACCTACGAACTGGTGCGCTCGATCATCCGCAGTGGTATCGACAAGGGCATCTTCCGCGACGAGGACGACCACTACATGGCCAACGCCGGCTGGTCGGGCATCCACGGCCTCGCCACCCTCAAAGTCGACATGCCCCAACTGTTCGAACAACACGTCGACCTCAAGCGCCAGATCGACCTGGAAGTTCGCATCTTCCTGGCGGGAATCCACTCCGAATAACCTGGATTTTCGAATCCCCGTTAGAAACTCAGTATCCCCGCTTCGTAGGGCGGGCGCGAACTGGACCAACCCCCTCCCCGGACGCGCTAAAAGCATGCCGTCCATGGCTCGCTCGACTGCGGCCATCCATGGCCGCAGACGGTCCCA
>JASJBK010000170.1 GCA_030066555.1 Halieaceae bacterium | reverse complement strand
CGGACTGTGTGGACGAAGCTATTCACCTGCTGCAGCTAGACCGGGCGGCAAAGTCCGTGCGCTTTGAGAACCGCTGCGACCGCGAACAGCTGGTGCTGGCAGAAAGCCAGCGCCTGCTGCAGGTGTTCGTGAACCTGCTGGGTAACGCCCGCGATGCCAGCGAACGCAACGGTCTTATCGAAGTGGACGCGCACCGCGACGATACCCTGCTGCACATCGATGTTACCGATGCCGGCACCGGCATCCCCGAGGACATCCAGGGCCAGATCTTCGAGCCGTTTTTTACCACCAAGGAACCGGGCGACGGCACCGGCCTCGGCCTGGCGCTGGTCTACAGCATCCTCGAAACCCTCGGCGGGCGTATCAACCTTGCCAGCCCGGTGGCAGGCGGTCGCGGCACCCGCTTCCGGGTATCCCTGTCCAGCGCCAGCTACGGGTCAGAGTACCCGGACTAGCCGCTATATCTCACCGATTCGGCTGTCACGGTGCCGAAACAGCCAGGGCCTCCGGGTGGCAAATCCCGCTGCGAGCGGGTATTTTGTGTCCTCTGTACACAGTGGCGGTAACACCGGGGTACGAAACGTGGCACAAGCAGAAATCCTGATCGTCGAAGATGAATCTGTCATCCGCTCGGCGCTGCGCCGCCTGCTGGAGCGCAACGACTACCGCATCAGTGAAGCCGCCTCGGTCAGCGAAGCCGAGAGCAAGTACAAACTCGCCGATTTCGACCTGATCATCAGCGACCTGCGCCTGCCGGGCGCCCCCGGTACCGACCTCATCAAGCGCGCCGGCGCCGTGCCGGTGCTGATCATGACCAGCTACGCCAGCCTGCGCTCCGCAGTCGATTCCATGCGCATGGGCGCGGTGGATTACATTGCCAAGCCCTTTGACCACGACGACATGATCACCGCTGTCGGTCGCATTCTCATCGAGCGTGAGCGGGAACGCGAACGACATGGCGTGAGCACGGAAGCCAGCTCCACCGAGTCCGAGCGCGCGGTGGAAGGCTTCATCGGCAGCTGCGGCGAAATGGTGACACTGTTCGATCACCTGCGGAAGATTGCCCCCACCGATGCCACTGTGCTGGTGCAGGGAGAAACCGGCACCGGTAAGGAACTGGTAGCGCGCAGCCTGCATCACCACAGCCGTCGCGTGGACCGGCCGTTGATATCGGTAAACTGCGCAGCGATCCCTGAGACACTGATCGAATCAGAGCTGTTCGGTTACGAAAAAGGTGCGTTCACCGGCGCCAATACCAATCGCACCGGCCTGATCGAGGCCGCCGACGGCGGCACCCTGTTCCTGGATGAAATCGGCGAACTGCCGGTGGAAGCCCAGGCGCGCCTGCTGCGCTTCATCCAGGAGGGCGAGATACGCCGCATTGGTTCGGTGGAATCCCGCAAGGTTGATGTGCGCCTCATCTGTGCGACCCACCGGGACCTGCAACAGCTAACGGTCGACGGCAAGTTTCGCCAGGACCTCTACTACCGCATCAACGTCATGCGACTGCAGCTACCTGCACTGCGCGAACGAGGCAAGGACATCCTCGAACTGGCCGAGTACATTCTCGCGCGCCGTTCCCGGGAATTGGGCAAGGAACCGCGCCATTTCTCTCCCAAAGCGATCCAGGCCATCACCACCTATACCTGGCCGGGCAATGTGCGCGAGCTGGAAAACGCCGTGGAACGTGCCCTGATCCTCAGCGAAGCGGAAGAAATTGACAATCAGCTGCTGGGCATCGACCTGGAACTGGTGAAGGTCAGCCAGATTCGCGGTCGCAAACCCGAGCCCGCCTCATCGCCCACCCGGGTGGCGACCAACTACGACCCGCCGGAAGACCTGTCGCTGGAAGACTATTTCCAACGCTTCGTTTTGGAGCACCAGGACTCCATGAGCGAAACCGAATTGGCACAAAAATTGGGCGTTTCCCGCAAATGCCTGTGGGAACGGCGCCAGCGCTTCGGTATTCCCCGCAAAAAGGGCGGTGGCAAGCGCCAGACTGGTGCAAAGCGCGCCAAAACTGTCTAGGAATCCGCGTTACCTTTCTCCAGACACGTTACCAAATGTAGTGTAGAACGGTAACGTAGCGCTATATTACGGCTATGTGAAGCGGACTCTCATTTTTCTATCTTATTGTTTTATAAGATAAAAACGATTTCTGGCACAGTACCTGCTCTATGACAGGTGGCTTGAACAATAAAAATAACAAGCTGGCCTTAATAACAATAATGACTCTAACTATGGACCTGGATGGGGAAAACTTCGTTTTCCCCTTCGTTCATTCTGGCACGCAGGAATTGTCTCGGTAGCGGTCTCGATACCGACCTGATCAATCCCTGGGAATGAATCGCAAGGTTCACCAAGCCCGCGTTAGATAAAGGTTTCTGTTCCCACTGCCAGACAGGTCAGGCAGTGAGAATTGATGACGAGTGTATGCACGCCAATGCGGCATGACCCTTTTTGGGGCGGCCGCGGCGGGGCTCATGCAACCGGCGATGAGGACATCGCTGACGATCGCCCGGTGCGTTACCTCTCGTCACAGTCAGGGCTAACTGACCCTGCCAGAAGTAACAATTACTGTTACAGGTTCGTGACAATCCTGCAGATTGCGCGATATGAAGATAGGTAAGCTACTGTTTTTAATAGTTTTTCCGATGCCGAGTTGGCATCAGTGAGTGAAGACGGCGCAAAACGAACGATAACAGACAAAAATTCAACACTAAGAAAGCAAAGTGCGCTGTACAGAGTCTGGGTTACAAGTTGTATCTGTAGAACCGCTGGGGACCCGACGATAACAACAGATTCAAACAACAAAAAACGACCGATAAATAACAATAAGACTCCTAGTGAGACCTGGATGGGGAAAACCTGGTTTTCCCCGTCATCGTTCTTGCCCGCTTAGCCGTATGTTAGCCGTATGGTAGACTTCGCGCCTTCTACTGGAGCATTAACACACCGATGACATCCGCCACCCAGGCCGCCACCCGTATTCCGCGGGATGGCCACCCGGTATCCCGGAAGCACATCAGCGAGAACGCCCTGAAAGTCATGTCCCGGCTGTCCAGCCAGGGCTTCGAGGCCTATCTCGTGGGTGGCGCTGTGCGCGACCTGCTGCTGGGCGGACACCCCAAGGATTTTGACGTCGCCACCGACGCTACACCGGAACAGGTGCACGAACTGTTCCGCAACTCCCGCATCATCGGCCGGCGCTTCCGCATCGTTCATGTGCGCTTCGGCCGCGAGATTATCGAGGTCACCACCTTCCGCGGCCATCACGACAGCGAGGAAGACGGCAGCAAGCGCAAGCCGGCGGCCAAGCAGAACGATTCGGGCATGCTGCTGCGCGACAACGTGTTCGGCAGCCTGGAGGAAGACGCGGTACGCCGTGACTTCACCGTGAACGCGCTGTACTACTCCAGCAAGGACTTCTGCGTCTACGACTACGTCGACGGGCTGCTCGACCTGGAGCAGCGCCAGATCCGCATTATCGGCGATGCCGAGAAGCGCTACCGGGAAGACCCGGTGAGAATGCTGCGCGCGGTACGCTTTGCCGCGAAGCTGGATTTCGATATCGCAGAGCCCACCGCGGAGCCCATCCCCGGCCTGTCACACATGCTCGAGGCAGTGCCTGCCGCCCGCCTGTTCGACGAAATGCTCAAGCTGTTCATGGCCGGCTACGCCCTGCCGACCTTCCAACTGCTGCGACAGTACCACCTGCTGGAACACCTGTTCCCCGCCACCGCCAGCGAGCTGGAAATGAACCCGCGCGCGGTCAAGCTGGTAGAGGCCGCCATGGCCTCCACAGACGCCCGGGTCGCAGAGGACAAGCCGGTTACCCCGGCGTTCATACTCGCGGCCCTGCTGTGGCCGCCGGTGGTGGAACTCAAAAAGTCCCTGGAAGACAACGGCCTCGCCCCCATGGAAGCGCTGGCGGAAGCGGCCAATTCACTGACCCAGGAGCAGCTGCATCACATCGCCATTCCGCGGCGCTTCACAGCACCCATGCGCGAGATCTGGGAATTCCAGCTGCGCCTGCAGAAGCGCAAGGGGCGCGGCCTGGTCAAGCACCTCGCCCACCGTCGCTTCCGCGCGGCCTACGACTTCCTGCTGCTGCGCGAGGAGTCCGGTGAAGACCTGGAAGGCCTGGGCAAGTTCTGGACTGAAATGCAGGAAAAGCACCCTCACATTGAAGTAGATACCAGCACTGCTGAGGAAGCAGCGCCGCGGCCCAGGCGCCGGCGCCGGCGTCGTAAACGCCCGCAATGACCACCGCCTTCATCGCCCTCGGCAGCAACCTGGGCGACTCCCGAGCCCTGCTGGCCTCGGCCCTGGAGTCTATAAAACAGCTTGACGACACACGGCTGGAGAAGATCTCCCCCACCTATCGCAGCGCCCCGGTCGGACCTGGCGGCCAGCCCGACTACCTCAACCTGGTGGCACAGCTGGAGACCGGGCTCAGCGCCGGCGCGCTGCTGGCAGCGCTACAGCAGATCGAGACCGACCACGGTCGAGAGCGGCGCGAACACTGGGGGGCGCGCACCCTCGACCTGGACATCCTGTTGTACGGTAACCAGCAGATCGAGAGCGCTGAACTGACCGTGCCGCACCCGCACATGGCGGAACGCAATTTCGTACTGTACCCTCTCACTGACCTCGCACCGGACCTGCTGCTGCCCTGTGGCACCCCCCTGGGGAGCTGGCGGGAAGCCTGTTCCGATGCAGGACTGGAAGCCCTAGGAGACATCATTGAGCCAGGACGGTAGCGCGACGCCACCGGGAACGGAAACCGGTATCGACCTCAAGGGCCGCAGGCCGCCCGCCTTTATCGCTGTAGAAGGCCCCATCGGGGTCGGCAAGACCACCCTCGCCAAGCGACTGGCCAATACCTTCAACTACCAGGCCTTGCTGGAGCAGGCCGAGGACAACCCGTTTCTCGAGCGCTTCTACCAGAACCGCAAACAGGCGGCGCTGGCAACCCAGCTGTTCTTCCTGTTCCAGCGCGCCCAGCAGATCCAGGACCTGCGCCAGTCAGATATCTTCGAGCCGGTGCGGGTATCGGATTTCCTGATCGAGAAAGACCCGCTGTTCGCGCGCATCAACCTCGACAGCGACGAATACCAGCTCTACGAGAAAGTGTTCAGGCAGTTGACCATCGATGCGCCGCGGCCGGACCTGGTGATCTACCTGCAGGCCTCCACCGACGTGCTGCTATCGCGCATTGAAAGCCGCGGCATCGGCTACGAACGCTCGATCAACCGCGACTATCTTGAGTCACTGAACGAAGTGTACAGTGAATTTTTTCTATATTACGATGGCGCCCCGTTGCTGATCGTCAATGCCAGCGAGATTGACCTGGCCAACAGCGATCGCGACTACGAACACCTCGTGGACTACATGCTGGATATTCGTAGCGGGCGGCACTACTTCAACCCGACGTTTATCTAGCGGACTGGCTACCGGGTTTTCTACCGGGCTATCTAGCGGAAAAGGCGGCATGGCCAAAATTACGGTACACACTCTCAAGGCCATGAAAGAGGCCGGCGAGAAATTCTGTTGCATCACTGCCTACGATGCCACCTTCGCACGCCTGATTGCCGCCGCCGGCGCCGAAACCATGCTGGTCGGCGACTCCCTGGGCATGGTCCTGCAGGGCCACGACAGCACGATCCCGGTGTCCATCGATGACATGGCCTACCACACCGCCTGCGTCGCGCGTGCCGGTACCGATGCCCTGATCATGGCCGACATGCCCTTTATGGCCTATGCCAACACCGACCAGGCCCTGGCCAATGCCACACAGCTCATGCAGGCCGGCGGGCACATGGTGAAGATGGAAGGCGGTACCTGGCTGAGCGAGAGCATCCACGCCCTGGTTGAGCGCGGCATCCCCGTCTGCGCGCATCTCGGCCTGACGCCACAGTCGGTTAACGTATTCGGCGGCTACCGGGTGCAGGGCCGAACCCCCAAGGGCGCCAAGAGCATTCTGGCGGACGCGGTGGAAATACAGGACGCTGGCGCCTCTATCCTGGTGCTGGAATGCGTGCCTTCCGAACTCGCCACCGATATCAGCAGCAAGCTGGAGATCCCGGTGATCGGCATTGGCGCCGGCCCGGGCACCGATGCACAGGTGCTGGTAATGCATGACCTGCTGGGCCTGGGTGACCACCAGCCGCGCTTCGTGGAGAATTTCATGACCGGACAGGCCAGTGTGCAGGACGCGCTGAGAGCTTTCGTGGATGCGGTCAAGACTGGCGCCTATCCACGCCCCGAGCACGGCTACGCATAACGTAACACTTCAGCGCCCGGGCAACCCTGGAGCCGCCTGGCCCAACCCCATGCCCCAACATGGTTCATTCTGAGACCTACCGCTATCGCCATATTTATCAGCATCTCTGGGGTTAGTTTGCGCTAACTTACACATCGCTGGTAACACTACTTCCGGAAACGCATAAGACTGCTTCTTTTGGTAACAAAAAGGCATGAATTTTTTGTGAAAATGCGTTGCCCGCCTCCCCACCATGGGGCATACTCGCCATCCCAATTTGGTACTTTTACCACTTTGCATCAATACAGAGCATTCTCGACACGTTGCACGACACGTTAACAGTGCATTGATGCGTTGCCTGCACCGCCACCGGGCAAGCAGGCAGGAACAAGGAGCCAACGAGGAAAAGATGCGGACATACACCACCAATGCGCAACTGCAACGTGCGCTCCGCGACAAGCGGGTTCAGGGTCAGTCCATCGCCTTCGTACCGACCATGGGCAACCTGCATGAAGGTCACCTTGACCTGGTGCGCAAAGCTCGTGAGCTCTGTGACGTCGTCGTTGTCAGCATCTTTGTGAATCCCATGCAGTTTGGCCAGAACGAGGACCTGGATGCCTATCCACGTACCCTCATGGCCGACAAGGAAAAGCTGTTTGCCGAGGGCGTGCAGGTTCTCTTCGCCCCGACCGCCGAGGAAATCTATCCCGAAGGCCTGGGCGTGCAAACCGCCGTCAGCGTTCCGGTCCTGTCGGACACGCTGTGTGGCGCCAGCCGCCCCGGTCACTTCACCGGCGTGGCCACGGTGGTAACCAAGCTCTTCAACATCGTGCAGCCTGACGTGGCCGTGTTCGGTGAGAAGGACTTCCAGCAACTCTCCATCATCCGCAAGATGGTCCGCGACCTGTGCCTGCCGATCAAGATCGTCGGTGTGCCAACCGCTCGCGCCGAGGACGGCCTGGCCCTGAGCTCGCGCAATGGCTACCTGACGGAAGAACAGCGCAAGCGGGCGCCCGAGCTGAACCGTATCCTCATGGAGGTGCGTGACGCCATTGCCTGTGGTTTCGACAACTATGCCGAACTGGAAGCCCACGCCCGCCTCAAGCTGATCCAGGCCGGCTTCGAGCCTGACTACTTCGAGATTCGCGACGCCCGCACCCTGGGCGAGGTGACCACCGACACCGAGGAAGTCGCTATCCTGGCAGCCGCCAAACTCGGCAAGCCGCGACTGATTGATAACGTGCGGTTGGCGCTGAACCCGGTGGAAGACTGGGGCATGCTCGCTACTCGCTAGGCTTTTTATAGAACCGCCGCAGGCGCTCTACAAACCCGCCGCAGGCGCTCGCTCCAATCCCTGAGCCCTCCTCCTCTCGTATGTGGGGTGGCTTGACCCACATCACTCCTTAATCTGGTGCCCCCTTGTGGCGGCGTCTATGCTTGTACCTGCATGAAACAAGCATTTGCCTACCAACAAGAATAACCGTAGCAGGGAGACAACCATGTCCG
>JASJBK010000169.1 GCA_030066555.1 Halieaceae bacterium | reverse complement strand
CGAAGCACCGATCCATGCATGGCCGTTGCCGAGCGAGCCATGGACGGCATGCTGTTAGCGTGTCCGGGGAACGGATAGGCGCAGTTCGCGACCGCCCTACGAAGCACCGATCCATGCATGGCCGTTGCCGAGCGAGCCATGGACGGCATGCTGTTAGCGTGTCCGGGGAGGGGGTAAGTCCAGCTTGCGCCCGCCCTACGAAGCGAAATTCCGACAGGCACAAAAAAGGGGACCCGGAGGTCCCCTTCTCATTCGGGTGCCGGGCTTACTCGGCAGCCTGGGCGAGGTCTTCGCCTTCGTCCTCTGAGGCCATGGCGGCGTCTTCGGCAGCTTCCTTCATGGACAGCTTGATGCGGCCGCGCTGGTCGACGTCCAGCACCTTGACCTGCACTTCCTGGCCTTCCTTCAGGTAGTCCTCGACGTTCTCCACACGCTCTTCGGCGATCTGGGAGATGTGCACGAGGCCGTCCTTGCCGGGCAGGATGGTGACGAAGGCACCGAAGTCGACGATGCGCGCCACCGTGCCGGTGTAGATCTCGCCGATCTCGGCTTCCGCGGTGATCTCCTCGATCATCGCCACGGCGGCGTTGCGGATCGCCTGGTCCTGGCCAAAGACGTTGACGGTACCGTCGTCGTCGATGTCCACGGAGGCACCGGTCTGCTCGGTGATGCCACGGATGGTGGCACCGCCCTTGCCGATGATGTCGCGGATCTTCTCCGGGTCGACCTTGAAGGTCGCCATGCTGGGAGCGTTCTCGTTGACGATAGTGCGGCCTTCAGAGATCACTTCGTTCATCTGGCCGAGGATATGCAGGCGGGCCTGCAGGGCCTGTTCCAGAGCGATCTCCATGATCTGCTCGTTGATGCCCTCGATCTTGATGTCCATCTGCAGGGCGGTCACGCCCTCGGCAGTACCGGCCACCTTGAAGTCCATGTCGCCGAGGTGATCTTCGTCACCGAGGATGTCGGTGAGCACCGCGAAGTTGTTGCCTTCCTTCACCAGGCCCATGGCGATGCCGGCTACCGGCGCCTTCAGCGGCACGCCCGCGGCCATCATGGCCAGGCTGCCGACACACACGGACGCCATGGAGCTGGAGCCGTTGGACTCGGTGATCTCGGATACCACGCGGGTGGTGTAGGGCCAGTCGTCTGCCTTCGGCAGCACTGCAGCCAGGCCGCGACGGGCCAGGCGGCCGTGGCCGATTTCGCGGCGACCGGTGAAACCGATACGACCCGCTTCACCCACCGAGTAGGGCGGGAAGTTGTAGTGCAGCATGAACGGATCGCGACGCTCGCCTTCGAGGGCGTCGATGATCTGTGCGTCGCGGGTAGAACCCAGCGTAACCGCTCCGATAGCCTGGGTCTCACCGCGGGTGAACAGCGCAGAACCGTGGGCCTTGGGCAGTACGTCGACCTCGCAAGCAATCGCACGCACGGTGCGGTTGTCGCGACCGTCGATACGCGGCTCACCATTGATGATGCGCTGGCGCACCATGTTCTTCTCGATCTTCTTGAAGACGTCCTTGACCTCGTCGGCACTCGGCGCACCTTCGGCGTCGATGCAGAGCTCAGCGACCACCTGGTCACGCAGCTCGCCAACGCGGGTGTAGCGGTCGGTCTTGTCGACGATGCGGTAGGCTTCGCCCAGGTCGTCCTTGACGCTGTTCTCTACCTGCTCGACCAGGGCCTGGTTCACCTCGGCGGCGGTCCATTCCCAGGTCGGCTTGCCAGCTTCAGCAGCCAGCTCCTGTACCGCCTTGATAACGGTCTGCATTTCCTGGTGGGCAAACAGCACGGCACCCAGCATCTGGTCTTCGCTGAGCTCTTGCGCCTGCGACTCGACCATCAGTACCGCTTCGCTGGTACCGGCTACGACCATGTCCAGCTTGCTGGACTGCAGCTGTTCGTAGGTCGGGTTGATGATGTAGCCACCCTCATCCGTGAAGCCAACGCGGGCAGCACCAATCGGGCCGTTAAAGGGAACCCCGGAAATCGCAAGAGCAGCACTGGTGCCGATCATGGCGGGGATATCCGGGTCGATGTGCTTTTCCGCCGACATCACGGTGCAGACAACCTGCACTTCGTTCATAAAGCCGTTCGGGAACAGCGGGCGGATCGGGCGGTCGATCAGGCGTGAGGTCAGGGTCTCCTTTTCGGAAGGACGCGCTTCACGCTTGAAGAAGCCACCGGGGATCTTGCCCACGGAGTAGGTCTTCTCGATGTAGTGAACGCCCAGCGGGAAGAAGTCCTGCCCGGGACGCATAGATTTCTCGGCGACCACCGTGCACAGCACGGAAGTGTCATCCATGGTAACCAGGACAGCACCAGAAGCCTGCCTTGCGATACGACCCGTTTCCAGGGTGACCGTGTGATCACCGTACTTGAAAGTCTTTGTTACGGGATTCATTAAATTCTCCAATTCCTATAAAGAAAACGCCGGGGCTCTCCCCGGCGGATTCGTAAACGTTAGCGACGCAGACCCAGACGCTTGATCAGACTGCTGTAGCGCTCACCATCCTTGCGCTTCAGGTAGTCCAGCAGTTTGCGACGCTGATTCACCATGCGGATCAGTCCGCGACGTGAATGGTGGTCATGCTTGTGAGATGAAAAGTGCCCCTGCAGTTGTTCGATATTTGCAGTCAGCAGGGCAACCTGCACCTCGGGGGAGCCAGTATCGCCCTCACCCTGTTGGTACTCTTTTACGATGTCTGCTTTTTCAGCTGCACTCAGTGCCATGTCAATTTCCTCAATCAATATGCCTGGGGTGGTTCTGCCACCCGGTTCTACAAAGAGCCTGCCCGTGCATATTTACAGACAGGTTCGCTCCGGCCCGACCCTATTGCCGGGTTCCGGCTATCAGTCGACGCGGCGCCACGCGCCCATCGTCCAATATCTCTCCAACGCCGAGAAACTCGCCGCTCTCCAGTCCCATTCTCACCATGCCCTCGCAGGGTGAATTGGGCACCATAACCGGCTGTCCCTGGCGAATATAAAATCCGCCCGCCTCGCTGACCCGCACCAGGGGCAATTCCCCCAGGGCCGCATCCAGCGGTTCCAGCAGCGCATCCATCTCGGCCTGCGCGTCGTTGTCCTTCAGCGCCTCCAGCGTTGCCAGCGACACCTGCATGGAGGCATCAAAAGGCCCCGCCTGGGTGCGCCTGAGCACGCTGACGTGGGCACCACAGCCCAATGCCTCGCCGAGGTCCTCGGCGATGGAGCGCACGTAGGTCCCCTTGCTGCAGCGGATGCGCACATCCACTTCGGGGTGACCGCCGTTGACCGCCTCGCGGAACGCCACCAGCTCCAGCTCGTGAATCGTCACGCGGCGCGCCTTGCGCTCCACTTCCTGGCCCTGTCGAGCCAGTTTGTATAACGGCTGGCCGTTGTGCTTCAGCGCCGAGTACATGCTCGGCACCTGTTCTATCTCACCGCGAAACGCGGCCAGCTTTTCCTCAACCAACGCCGCAGTGATGGCGGACGCGTCCCGCGTCTCCAGCACCTCACCCTCGGCATCGCCGCTGGCGGTAACCACACCCAGCACAAAGGTGCTGGTGTAGGCCTTGTCCGCATCCAGCAGGAAGCGGGAAAACTTGGTGGCCTCGCCAAAACACAGCGGCAAAACCCCGGTGGCCAATGGGTCAAGGCTGCCGGTGTGGCCCGCCTTGGCCGCGCCAAACAGCCGCTTGGCCGCCTGCAACGCCTGGTTGGAACTCATGCCCTGGGGCTTGTCCAGCACCAGGATTCCGTCCACGGCACGCCCTTTGCGCCGCCGTGCCATCAGTCCTGCACCGGCTCGTCCGATGCCTGCCGATCGCTGCCCACGGCGCGCTCGATCAGGTCTTCCATGTAGCGACCGCGGCCGACGCTGGTATCGAAGCGAAACTGCAGCGCGGGCACTGTACGCAGGGTGCTGCCTTTTGACAACAGGCTGCGCAGAAAACCTGCGGCCTTGTTCAGCGCCTCGGTGACAGGCTTCGCCTCGTCTGCACTGTCCTTGCCCAACACCGTGTAAAACACCCTGGCGTGGGCCAGGTCCTTGCTGACCTCTACATCGGTGATGCTGACCATCTCGACCCGCGGGTCCCGCATCTCGCGCTGGATAAGCTGGGCCAGCTCTTCGCGCAAGTGGTCGGCCACTCGATCAGTGCGGCTGTACTCCCGCGCCATCAGGCTGCCACCCGGGAAGTGCGCTTACAGGGAGCGTGCAACTTCCTTGACCTCGTAGACCTCGATCTGGTCGCCCTCTTTGACGTCGGTGTAGTTCTTCACACCGATACCGCACTCCAGGCCCTTCTTGACCTCGTTGGCGTCGTCCTTGAAGCGGCGCAGGGATTCCAGCTCGCCCTCGTAGATCACCACGTTGTCGCGCAGCACGCGGATCGGCTTGGAGCGGTACACCGTGCCCTCGGTCACCATGCAGCCGGCAATCAGGCCGAACTTCGGTGACTTGAATACATCGCGTACCTCGGCAACGCCGACAATCTCTTCGCGCAGCTCCGGGGCCAGCATGCCGGCCAGGGCCTGCTTGACGTCGTCGATCAGGTCGTAGATGACGTTGTAGTAGCGCAGGTCCAGCTCTTCCTCTTCCACCAGCTTCTTGGCGGCATTGTCGGCACGCACGTTGAAGCCGAAGACCACCGCATTGGCGGTCATGGCGAGGTTGATGTCGGTCTCGGTGATACCGCCGACACCGGAGGAAACGATATTGACGTTCACTTCCTCGTTGCCGAGATCCAGCAGTGCGGTAGACAGCGCTTCCAGGGAACCGCGCACGTCGGCTTTCACGACGATGTTGAGCGTGCTCTTCTCGCCAGCGGTCATGCTCTCGAACATATTGTCGAGCTTGGCCGCCTGCTGACGCTGCAGGCGTGTATCGCGCATCTTTTCCTGGCGGAACAGGGCGATTTCACGCGCCTGCTTTTCGCTCTCCACCACGGCAAAGGGGTCGCCCGCGTCCGGCGTGCCGTCGAGGCCGAGAATCTCAACCGGGATTGACGGGCCGGCGTCCTTGATGGGCTTGCCGTCCTCGTCGAGCATGGCGCGCACGCGGCCGAACTGCAGGCCCGCCAGTACGATATCGCCCTGCTTAAGGGTGCCGCTCTGTACCAGCAGCGACGCTACTGAACCGCGGCCCTTGTCGAGGCGGGATTCGATTACCAGGCCCTGGGCCGGCACGTCCTTGGGCGCCTTCAATTCCAGCATCTCGGACTGCAGCAGCACGGAGTCCAGCAGCTCGTTGATACCGTCACCGGTCAGCGCTGAGACGTTGACGAACTGGGTGTCGCCACCCCAGTCTTCGGGAATCACTTCCTTGGCGGCCAGCTCATTCTTGACGCGGTCCGGGTCGGCGCCTTCCTTGTCGCACTTGTTGACGGCGACAATCAGCGGCACCTCGGCGGCCCGGGCGTGCTGGATGGCCTCTTCGGTCTGCGGCATCACGCCGTCATCCGCCGCCACCACCAGGATCACGATATCGGTACTCTTGGCGCCGCGCGCCCGCATGGCGGTAAACGCGGCGTGGCCCGGGGTATCCAGGAAGGAAATCATGCCGTGGCCGGTTTCCACGTGGTAGGCACCGATGTGCTGGGTAATGCCGCCGGCTTCGCCGTCGGCCACCTTGGCCTTGCGGATGTAGTCCAGCAGCGACGTCTTACCGTGGTCGACGTGACCCATTACGGTCACCACCGGCGCGCGGGGCTCGTCAGTGCCCTCGTGCTGCGCCAGCGTCTCCTCCAGGGAATCTTCCAGGACGGTGTCACTGACAACCTTGTAGGTGTGGCCCATCTCTTCGATAACGAGGATCGCAGTGTCCTGATCCAGCACCTGGTTGATGGTCGCCATCACTCCCAGCTTCATCAGTTCCTTGATCACGGTGCCGGCCTTGATGGACATCTGCGAGGCCAGGTCGCCCACGCTGATGTTCTCGCCCAGCTCCACTTCGTAGACCTTCTGTTCGGTGGGCATCTCGAAGCCGTGCTTGCCGTGCTCCTCGTGGCTGCGCGCTACTGCCTTCTTGCGGCCGCCGCGGCGGCGTACCGTGCCGCGTTCGGCGGCATCGATCTGATTGAGGGACAGGTTGTGACCGCGCTGCTTGCCGCGCACGTGCTCTTGTGGACGGTCCGTGCGGCCGCCCTTCTTCTTGGCGTATCGATCAGCGTCCGGCTTCGGCGCCTCGTGCAGGCGCTTGGGCTTGGCAGTCTTGGCATCCGCTGATTCGGGGGCCGGTGCCTGCTCCGCGGCCAGCTTGCGCTGACGCTCTTCCTCTTCCTTGGCCTTGAGGGCAGCCTCGCGAGCAACTTTTTCTTCCTCTTCCTGCTTGCGGCGCTTTTCAGCCGCCTGCTGGCGCAGGATTTCCGGATCGATCTCGATCTTCTTCCCGGTTTCCGCTGCTACTTCCGGTGCCTCGGCGACGGGCTCGGCTGCCGGTGCCGGCTCAGCGGCTACAGGCGCTTCTGCTGCCAACTCTTCCTCGGCCGCCTGGTCGCGCTTGACGTAGGTGCGCTTCTTGCGCACTTCCACGTTGACCGTCTTCTTGCCCTGCGAGCCGGAGCTCTTCAGGGTGCTGATAGTCTTGCGCTTCAGGGTGATCTTCTTGGGCGCCTTGGTAGATTCGCCGTGGCTGCGCTTCAGATAGGCAAGCAAGGTCTGCTTGTCTTCATCAGAAACAGCTTCTTCCGCCTTGGTGTGTGGCAGCCCGGCTTCGCCCATCTGCGTAAGCAGACGGTCTACCGATGCTCCGACGACTTCAGCGAGTTGCTGTACTGTGACTTGCGCCATTCAATGTTCTCCTTGTTACCCTGCTCGACTCTTGCCCGTTTTCAAACCTGGGGTCAGGCCTGGGCAGCCTCGTCGGCACCGGTGTCAGCTTCTGCAGCTTCTTCCGCTTCGAACCAGGGTGCACGGGCTGTCATAATCAACTCGCCCGCGCGCTCTTCAGTCATATCTTCGATATCCAGCAGGTCTTCGACGGCCTGCTCTGCCAGGTCTTCCATGGTAATGATTTCCCGGCTGGCCAGGATAAAGGCCAGGTGACGGTCCATGCCGTCCATATTCAGCAGGTCCTCTGCGGGCTCGTGCTCGCCCAGCTGCTCCTCGGAAGCGATGGCCTGCGTCAGCAGTGCATCCTTGGCGCGGGCGCGGAGCTCTTCGGCGATTTCCTCGTCGAAGCCCTCGATGCCTGACATCTCCTCCAGCGGCACGTAGGCCACCTCTTCGAGAGTGGTGAAACCTTCCTCGACGAGGATTTCTGCCACTTCCTGATCGACGTCGAGCTGCTCGCAGAACAGGCCAATCACCGCTCCCGCTTCCTGCTCATGCTTGTCAGCGGCTTCCTCGGTGCTCATCACGTTGATGGCCCAGCCGGTCAGCTCACTGGCGAGGCGCACGTTCTGGCCGCTGCGACCGATGGCCTGGGCCAGGTTGTCCTCGTTGACCGCTACGTCCATGGTGCGTGTGTCTTCATCGACAACGATGGACTCCACTTCCGCAGGCGCCATCGCGTTGATGACCAGCTGTGCGGGGTTGTCGTCCCACAGCACGATATCGACGCGCTCGTTGTCCAGCTCGTTGGAAACCGCCTGTACGCGGGAACCGCGCATACCGACACAGGCACCGACCGGGTCGATGCGGCCGTCGTTGGTTTTCACGGCGATCTTGGCGCGAGAGCCCGGGTCGCGGGCAGCGCTGCGAATCTCGATGACCTCTTCGGAAATCTCCGGCACCTCGATCTTGAACAGCTCGATCAGCATGTCGGCGCAGGCGCGGCTGAGGATCAGCTGCGGGCCACGGCT
>JASJBK010000168.1 GCA_030066555.1 Halieaceae bacterium | reverse complement strand
GATTCCATGGCCGCGCTGTCACCCTGGCGCGAGTTGGGCACCCGCCCGCCGGTCAGCCAGAGTGTGCGCGAAAGCCTGCTGGCGGTGCCCTATGCCTATGAACAGCTGTCGCGGCCGGGCCTGGCACTGGCCAGCTACCAGCAGGCCAGGCAGGTATTGCAGGACGAGCTGGACAGCGTGCAGGCAGCGATTGTCCAGTTTGCCGACGGCGACCTGTCGGACCTTCTGCAGCTGGAGGTCGAGGAGTCGGATGACTGGCTGTTTGGCGAAGACATCCTGCCTATTTCCAACGAGGCACCCTACCTGCGCCACCTGATAGCCAGCCATGCTTTCCAGGGTGCGATGCGGGAAATGCGCGACCTGCAGCGAATTGACAGGAATCTCTCCCAGGCCAGGGAAAAACTGGCCGTACTCGCCCAGGCAGACGCCGAACAGCAGGCCAACTGGGAGCGGGTGATAAATGGCGGTGGTCGCCAGCAACTCGAGGTCCGCCTGGCCGAGCTGTCCGAGGCCTCCCTGCGGCTGGAGACGCGGCTGGCGGATGCCGAAGCTACCGACGACGGCCGGGCGCTGGCGGATGCCGAGCGCCGCGCACTCTGGCAGCGGCTGGAGCGCGCCGAGTCGGTGGCACAGCGACTGGATGCTCCCGAGCAGCAAACAGAACTGTTGCGGCTCTATCGAGGCCTGCTGACCTGGGACGACAGCGAGCAATACCCGGACCTGCGCTGGCGGGCAGAGCGCGAACTCGCAGAGCTCAAGGCTGCGTTGGCAGAAGCGCAGCAGGGCCTTCAGCGCCTCGATGTGGCGATTGCCAACCGCAGCAGTTCCAATTTTGCACCCCGCGTGGTGGCGCTGGAATCGAGAGTAAGCGGCCAACAGCAGGTGGTGGGCCAGGCACTGTTGCGCTCTGAAGCCAGCCTGCGCCAGGTGGCGATGGCGGAACTGTCCCAGCAGGCGCGGGCCCTGAAACGCTCCCTGGGCCAGTCACAGCTTGCCATTGCCCGTCTTTATGACCGTGGCAGCACGGGGGCGGGGCGATGAGGATTACAGCGCCACTACTCATGCTGCTGCCGCTTGTGCTCACGGGCTGTGGTTTCCTGTCCACCAGCGAGTATGAGCCGACCCTGGCGGAGCTGGAACCGGTGGTACTGCCCGCCGCTGAACAGCCGCTGCCAGAAGTAGAGCTGGGGGACCTGGCCGATGTTTACCGCGAGGTGCTGCTGGTCACCGATGATCCCGAAACCCGCGTGCTGGTGCTGGAACGACTGGCGGGCCTGGAAATGCTCGAGGCTGAGGCCGGCCTGGCCGAGGGTGACGCCGACGAGGCCCTGTTCGATGAGGCGATAGCGGCTTACAGCGAGCTGCTCGAAACCCATCCCGATATGGAGGGCAGGGACCGGCTGCTGTACCAGCTATCCAAGGCCCACGACATGACCGGCGACAGCGAGGCAGCCATGGTCGCGCTGCAGCAGCTGTCCAGCGGTCACACGGATTCCGAGCACTATACCGAGGCACAGTTCCGGGTCGCCGAGAAGCATTTCAGCGAGGGCCGTTACGCTGAGGCAGAAGCTGCCTATGGCCGCGTGCTCGAGGCCGGGGAGGACACGGACTACTACCTCAATGCGCAGTACATGCTGGGCTGGTCCCAGTTCAAGCAGGGTCGCTACCGCCAGTCGATTCGCGCCTATACCGGCACGCTGGATGCGCTGATGCCGAAAGACAACAACCTGGAGGCGATGAGCGGCGCCAACCGGGCACTGGTGCAGGACTGCTTCCGGGTGCTGGCGGTGGTATTCAGCTACCTGGAGGGGGTGGACAGCATAGCCGCCGCCTACGACCAGCTTGGCGAGCGCAGCTACGAGCCACTGCTTTACCAGGAGCTGGGCGAGCTGTACCTGAAGCAGGAGCGCTTCCGGGACAGTGCGGATACCTTCCGGGCCTTCGGCAAGCGTTATCCCAGCTCCGAGTACGCGCACCGCTTCCACGTGCGGGTGATCGGCATTTACGAAACGGCCGGCTTCCGCGACCTGATCGTCGAGGAAAAGCGTGACTACGTCGCGGCCTACGGTGTCTACGGTGACTACTTCCTGATGAGCGATGTCGAGGTGCAGCGTGAAATCGCTGACAACCTGTCGCTGTACATCGAAGAGCTGGCCACCCATCACCACGCGCTGGCGCAGGCCGGCGGTGATAACGCAGCGGTGGACTACCGGCAGGCCGGTGACTATTACCAGCTGTATATCGACAGTTTCCCCGGGGATGAGCGGGTACCGGAGATGGGCTTCCTGCTGGCTGAGGTACGCACCGAGTCCGGCGATTATGAGGAAGCGGTGGCCACCTACGAGTGGGTGGCCTACGACTACCCTGACTACGAGCGCGCCGCCGATGCAGGCTATGCCGCCATCCTCGGCTACGCGCCGCTGATGGAGCAGGCGGGCGAAGACGAGTCGCTGCTGCGCCGCAAGGTGGACAGCCAGCTGCGCTTTGCGGCCCGCTTCGACGACCCACGCACCGATGCCGTGCTCAACGATGCCGCCGCCAGCCTGCTGGCACTTGAAGAATACCAGCTGGCCATCATTGCCGGCGCCACCCTGACCCGGCAAACCCCGGCTCCGGCGCCGGAGTTGATGCTGCCGGCCAGCCTGGTTATTGCCCACAGCTGGTTTGAGCTTGCCGAGTACCTGGACGCGGCCGGTGGCTACCGCGATGTGCTCACTCGTATGCCCGCCAGCGATGAACGTCATGAGGCCACCGTGGAACGACTGGCGGCGAGCCTCTACCGACGCGCCGAGGCCATTGCCGCCGACGGCGATGACCTGGGGGCGGCTATGCAGTTTGCCCAGGTGGTGGAGGAAACCCCTGGCGCCAGCTTCCGTCGCCAGGCCCAGTTCGACGCTGCCCAGTACTTCATGAATGCCGGCGAGTACGGTCGTGCCAACGCCTTGCTCAAGGATTTCCGCAGCCGCTTCAAGGGTGATGCGCTGGCCTCAGAGGTGCCGCTTAAGCTGGTTTACAACTACGAGCAACTCGAAGAGTGGGAGCTGGCCGCCCGCGAGCTGGATGCGCTGGTTGCGGCGGAGCAGGATCCTGAACGCAGCCGCGAGATGCTCTACCTCAGTGCGGAGCACTATGACCGCGCCGGCAATGTCGAGTTGGCCATCGCCCGCTTCCGCAGTTACGCACACGAATGGGAGCAACCGCTGGCGCCTCGGATGGAGGCCATGCAACGCCTCAACGAGATCTACGACAGCCAGGGCGAGCAGTCCAAGCGCCGCTTCTGGCTGAAGAAAATCCAGGCGGCGCACGATGCTGCCGGAGCTGCCGGGACCGAGCGCTCACTGTACCTGGCCGCCAGTGCATCCTCAGTATTTGCCGAGGACGCCTACAGCGCGTTTCGCGCCGTGAAGCTTAAAGCTCCGGTAGAGAAATCCCTGAAGAAGAAGCGCCGGGCGATGGATACTGCCCTCGCGGCCTTCCAGCGCACCAATGGCTACGGCGTGGCCGAGTTCGCCTCGCTGTCTACCTACCGCATGGGCGAAATCTATCGCCAGCTCAGCGTGGACCTGATGGAGTCCGAGCGTCCTCGCGGCCTCGACGCGCTGGCCCTGGAGCAGTACGAGCTGTTGCTGGAAGAACAGGCCTATCCCTTCGAGGAGAAGGCCATTGCCATCCATGAGGCCAATATGCGCCGCAGCTGGGAAGGCTGGTACGACGACTGGATCAAGCGCAGCTTCGAGGCGCTGGCCGGGCTGTCTCCGGCACTCTATGCCAAGCATGAAACCCAGCTGGCCTACAGCGAGGACATCTACTGATGGCGGCGCGCGCTGGAATCCTGTTGCTGGCACTGCTGCTGGGTGGCTGTGGTGCGCTGCCGGACGTGGTCTCGCCGACCACGCCGCCGCCGGCCGATGCCGCGGAATCGCCGCAGATGCCAACGGCCGAGGCGATTGCCGCCGAGAACCCTTACCTGGATTCCCACCGCTCGGTGAGCGGCAGTGCGCGGCAGCGCTTCGCCGCGGCTACCGCGGCCATGGCTACGGAAGACTGGGATACCGCCCGCGTCGACCTGGAGTGGTTGATTGAGAACCACCCGAAACTGTCCGGGCCCTACCTGAACCTGGCCCTGCTGTGCGTCGCCCAGGGCGAGGTGGATGCTGCGGAAACCCATTTCCAGGCCGCGCTTGAAGTGAACAGGCGCAATCTCGTGGCCTACAACCAGTATGCGATTTTCCTGCGCGAGCAGGGCCGCTTCGATGAGTCCGAGCAGGTCTACCTGGGGGCACTTGAGGTGTGGTCGGACCACGCCGAAACCCACCGCAATATCGGGGTGCTGTATGACCTCTACCGCGGTGAACGCGAAAAAGCCCTGCAGCACTACTACCGCTACCAGGAACTGACCGGCAATACCGACCGCACGGTGGCCGGCTGGATTGTGCTGCTGGAACGGCAGTTCAGCCAGGTGGTGCTGCGCGGTCAGCAGGGGGGTGAAGACTGATGCGTTGGATAACAGTGGGTTTGCTGCTGCTGAGTGTGGCGGCCGCCGCCCAGGAGCCGGTGGTGACCCTGCGTGCCACCGTCACCGGCAACCAGGAGCAGCCGAGGGTGATGTACATCCTGCCCTGGCAGCCGCCGGAAGCACGGGATTACGAATACGAGCCGGCCCAGGCGCTGGCGGACGACCTGTTCCGCCGTGTCGACCGGGATGAGTTTGTTAGAGAGCTGGAGTATCGCGAGGCATTGGGCAGCGCGGACTCTGATTTAGACCACAGTAGGCAAGACTGAGGGCAAGACCATGGAGACCTATAACCTGATAGTGCGTTTTTTCCAGAACGGGGGACCGTTCATGTATCCCATCGCCATTGTGCTGGTGGTGGGACTGGCAATCGCCGTGGAGCGCTGGCTGGTACTGAGTACCGCACGCGCCTCCAACCGCAAGGCCTTTGACAGCATCATGGCGGCACTGAAGACCCGCGAGTACAAGTCGGTGCTGAGCGCGGGCAAGGATTCCCGTGTGCCGATGTACCGCATCGTGGCCGCGGGTATCGCCCGCTTCCTCAACAACAACCGGCGCGACGAGATCGAATCTGCCATGGAAGAGGGTGTCATGGAGGCGCTGCCGCGACTCGAGAAGCGCACCCAGTACCTGGCAACGCTGGCCAACGTGGCGACGCTGCTGGGCCTGCTGGGCACGATTGTCGGCCTGATTGCAGCGTTTACCGCGGTCGCCACGGCGGCGCCGGCCGAGAAGGCCAGCATGCTGTCCAGCTCGATCTCGGTGGCGATGAACACCACGGCGTTCGGCCTGATCTCGGCGATCCCGCTGTTGCTGCTGCACGCCATGCTGCAGACCAAGACTATCGAACTGGTCGACAGCTTCGAGATGGCCGGTGTGAAGGTGCTGAATACGCTGGCCGATGCCAGCCAGCTGCGCGCCAAAACCCGTGAGGCAGACGGCTGATTAACGCTGTCCATTTGGACCTGAATATGAGGAGCCGACCATGAAAATGCGACGGCGCGTCCAGCGCACCGAGGCAGAACTCGATATCACCGCGTTCATGAACCTGATGATCGTGCTGGTGCCGGTACTCCTGCTGAGCCTGGTGTTCTCGCAGGTGGCGGCCATTGAGGTCAACCTGCCAAATGCCGCCTCTGGCGGTGCCGAGGGTGACGACGATAAACAGCAGGTGGAACTGGTGATCCGCAAGAATTCCATGCGGGTGGACTTCCCGCGCGGGATTCGGCTCAAGGACATCCCGATGACCGAGGAGGGTGACTACGACTTCGCCCTGCTGAGCCTGGTGCTGCAGGAAGTGAAGCGCCAGCTCCGCGACCAGGGCATCGAACGTCGAAACATCACCTTGCTGTCCGAGGAGGGGGTGGATTACCAGACCATCATCAGTGCCATGGATACGGTGCGCTCCTTTAAGGCAGTGGTGGCGACGGATGTCGTGGATGCCGCGCTGTTCCCGGAAATTTCCTTTGGGGATGCGCCGTCTTCTACAGAACCGCTTAAGTCCGCTGCTGTCGATTCGAGCCTGGGAGGCGCTAGTTCAACCGGCTCAGCAGCTTCCGGGGGGGTAGGATCATGAAGAGTTCAGCGCGGTCGCGTCGTATGGCGCGCTCACATCGCAAGCTGCATACCCAGGCCAAGTTGAGCCTGGTATCGCTGATGGATATCTTCACCATCCTTGTGTTCTTCCTGATGGTAAACAGTGGCGACGTCGAGGTGCTGGAAGCGGACAAGAATATCAGCTTGCCCGAGTCCGTTTCCGAGCAGAAACCCGATATCGCCCTGACCATCAAGGTCAGCCCGGATGACATTGTGGTACAGGGTCGCCGTATGGGAAGCGTCGCCGAGGTGCTGGCCCAGGACGGCAACCTGATCGACGCCCTCAAGGACGAACTGGCCTACCAGGCAGCCCGTGCCCCGGAGATGACCGAGCTCGAGGAAGAAGTGGGTCGTCCGGTGGTGATCATGGGTGACCAGGGTATGCCCTACAAGCTGCTCAAGCGCATTATGACCACCTGTGCCGACAGCGATTACCGTGACATCACCCTGGCGGTGAATACCGCGGCCACGCCCGACCTCGAAGAGCCGCTGCTGGCGGGAGGTGGCTGATATGACCTCGATGACCATGCGAGTAATGACGCCGGAGCTGCAGCTGCCCTGGGAATCCACGGAGCAGGATGACGCCCGCTATCGCAAGATTCTCCGCAACCTGCTCATCGCCCTGCTGGCCTTCGGCATCGTGATGCCGTTCCTGCCGGTGGAGGAGCTGAGCCGAGAGAAACAGGAAGCCCTGCCGCCGCACCTGGCCCGGGTGGTACTGGAGAAGAAAGTCCTGCCGCCTCCGCCCCCACCGCCCAAGCCGGTGGAAAAGAAGGTCGAGCAGAAGCCTGAAAAACCGGTGGAGAAGAAACCAGAGCCAAAACCTGAGCCCAAGCCCAAGGAACCGCCGCCTCCGCCTGTCGACAAGGTAGAGGAAGCGCGCAAGGTGGCAGCCGTCAGCGGTGTGCTGGCCTTCCAGGATGCGCTGGCCGACATGCGTGACAGCGTCGATGTCGACAGCCTTGGGGATACCGGCATGAGCCGTGGTGAGTCCCAGGCGGCCAAGACCGAGCGCTCCATTATCGCCGGCGCTGCCAAGGGCGGCAGCGGGGGTATCCAGACCAGCAACCTCAGCCGCGATACCGGTGGCCCGGCCCTGTCCGGCCGCGAAACCACCAAGGTCGAAAGCACGATCGCTGCCAACGCCGCCGACCGCGGCGACAGCACCGCATCGGCCCGTCTCGGTGGTCGCAGCGACGAGTCGATCCGCCGGGTCATGGATCGCAACAAGGGCGCGATATTCGCGGTCTACAACCGTGCCCTGCGCAAGGATCCGACCCTGGCCGGCAAGCTGGTGTTCGAGATGCAGATCGACCCGTCCGGGGCGATATCGTCACTGACCCTGGTCTCCAGCGAGCTGGCGGATGAGAGCCTGACCCAGAAGATCCTGGCCCGCATCCGCATGATCCGCTTCGAAGCTGAAGATGTGGTAGCGACGACCGTAAACTACTCTTTCGACTTCCTGCCGTACTGAGTGCATGGCCGGGATTCCCCGGCCATTTCTACTAACTCTGTTGCCCGGCCGTTGCTCCCAACT
>JASJBK010000167.1 GCA_030066555.1 Halieaceae bacterium | reverse complement strand
CGGGCGCCTGCCGCCAGGGTGTGCCACCGCACTGCTGTCGATTCGGGCAATCTGCGGTGCAGCCGCGACAGGGCAGTGGCCGGTCGTCAGTCGTCGACACCGTGTTCCTCCAGAACCGCCTGCAAGGCTTTTTCCATCAACCAGCGGGCCTGGTTGGTGTAGGCGTAAACACAGGTGTGGGTGGCTGCGTCTGACCAGCTCTCTACCGCGCACTGGCTCGAGTACTGCTCGAAGGCCGTGAGGGACTGAATCAGCTCAGACAGATGCTGCGAGCAGCCGCAGGCCAGCGCAGACTTGACCTTGCGCAGCTTGAGCAGCTCGTCTTCCTGGAACAGCCTTGCCCGTGGTTGGGCGAGATCACCGGCATCGCTGACACCGCGCTCCACTTCCAGGGTGTCCTGCAGCTTTTTCATGTGCGCTGCAAAGGTTTCGGTGTCCAGCGGCAGTTTGGCCGTGTTGATGCCCTCGGCACCGAGCTGGGACAGCAGGCGCTGGCTGCTGAACTGGTAGAACACCAGCGCAGAGCGCGCATTGACACGCTCACGCAGGGTCTGGAAAGCCTGCACCTGCTCGACGTTCAGAGCACTGCAATCCGCCACCAACAAATCGACAGCATCCAGGTCCCCGGTCAGTTCACTTTCCACACTTTCGATCGTGCCGCGGTAAAGACGCGAATCCAGGCTGGTCAGGCAGCCCGGATGCTGATCCAGCCAACTGCACAGTACCGACCCGACGAACAGCACGCGGGGCTTACTCTCACTCTTGGCGGCGTGGTTGCCGTTGCCACCCTGCTCCATCATGGCCTCCAGGGTCTTGCGCTCCATTGAAGCGATTTCCCCGATGCGGAAGCCCTGCTCTACCAGCTTGACCACGATTTGCAGATGCTCGAGGTCTGTCTGGGTGTAAAGCCTGCGGCCATTCTCGGCTTTCTGTGAGGCCCCAAGGCCATAGCGGCGCTCCCAGATGCGCAGTGTTTCCGGGCGCACGCGGGTCAGGCGCGCGACAGTTCCAATTCCATACAACGGTCGTGATTCCAGTGCTACGGCAGGCATGTTCACCCCTCCAGGACTAAATGTTCACCTATTGTTACGGATCTTCCGGCCAAATGGTGCAATGTTTAGCATTTGTCTGGCCACTTTCCTGAACATTACCTATTCAATCCCATTCAGAGGGGAATTTGGTGCGTACATTGGATACCAATGTTGTACAGGACACAGCTTGATGAGTTCGTCGATGATCAACGACACCACCACAGATACCGATTTCTACCTCGAGGCCAGCAGCCACTATCCTCTGCTGACAGCAGAGCAGGAGCGTCGGATCGACCTGCGCAAATGGGCGGCTGCCCGACGTTGCACCCGACTGTTGTTGACGGATGAGCGCGGGCGTGAATTGGTCCGGGAACTCGTTCACGCCTGCCTTGCCGAACCGCCGGAAGTGGAACAGTTCGACCCGCGATCTCTTTACTTTACGTTGCGGAAGGACATTGTGGACCTGCTGCCCGGCAGCAAGGGCGAGGAGTCAGTCCAGCGCTTCCTCAAGCAGTTGAACAGCAAGCGCACTAAACTTACCGCCTTACTGCAGAGCGTGGCAGACATGGCCTGGCCTACCACCCTGGTCACCGGGCTTGCCATCATCCACCTGCGTCGCCAGGGCATGCCGCTGCCCGACCTGATGGCGGATGCCATGTGCATCTGGCAGCCGGCGTGGTCGCGCCGCTACCTGCCGGTGGGCTCCGTTCGCCCTGACCGGACCCTGCATCGCGCGCTCAATCAATACACCAAGGCGCGCGACAAGCTGGTCATGCACAACCTGCGCCTGGTGCACAAACTGGCCTGGGACCATCCCGCCCGCAGCATCCCGCAGCGCGACCTGGTGCAGGACGGCATTATCGGCCTGATTCGCGCCGCCGAGAAATTCGACGTGAGCCGTGGCTTCCGCTTCACCACCTACGCCTACCCCTGGATCAACCAGCACCTGCAGCGTGCCACCGAGAACAAGGGCAGCCTGATCACCTATCCGGCCCACGTGGTACAGGAGATCAACCAGTTGCACCGGGCCCGCATGGCTCACGTGGAGCGCACCGGCCACGACCCCGGCATCGACCTGCTGTCGCAGGAAACCGGCTTCGACGCCGACAAGGTCAATCGCCTGCGTCGCCTCAGCAATATCACGGTTTCCATTGACCATCCGGAAGCCGAAGATAACGACCTGCGTCACGCGGCCAGCATCCCCGACCCGGATTCCGAGCGCGCGGTGGAGGACACCGAGCGCAACAGCGTGGCTCGGCTGCTGTGGCAGCACATCGACAAGCTGGAAGAGCGCGAGCAGGCCGTGATCACCGGCCGCTGGGGCCTGGACGGTCGCCCACAGCGAACCTTTGCCCAGCTCGCCGACCAGCTACACGTGAGCCGCGAGTGGGTGCGCCAGCTGGAAAAGTCGGCACTGAAGAAGCTGGGCGAGGAAGCGCGCCTCAATGAGGCCTTCGAGGAGATGCGCGCCTAGGACCGGCGTCACGGCTGGGCTCAGGCAGCGGTGCCGGGCCCCGTGTTATTTCGCAGTTGAAGTGGTAGGCTGAAACCACTGCAAGAATCCTACATGGACGTGCTGCACCCATGGCGTCACTCCTGGCAGAGTTGAAGCGTCGTAACGTGTATAAGGTGGCTTTTGCCTACCTTATCCTGGGCTGGTTGGTGCTGCAGATTACCGACGTGGTCGCCCCCGCCCTGCGCCTGCCGGACTGGACCATGAGCCTGGTCACTTACCTGGGCCTGATCGGCTTCCCCTTCGCACTGCTGTTCACCTGGGCCTTCGAGCTCACCCCCGACGGCCTGAAACGGTCCACCGAGGTCGACCCACAGCAATCCATCACCAGCAAGACCGGACAAACCCTCAACGGCGTCATCATTTCCATGCTGGCGCTGGCAGTCGCATTCCTGCTGGTGGACAAATTCTTCCTGGCGGATGCGCCACGGGTGATTGCAGACCGGGAAGCGGCGACAGCGACCACCGCAGAGCAGCCAGCGCCTGCCGCTGCCGACAGCAAGCCACGCTCCATTGCCGTGCTGCCCTTCGTGAACATGAGCAACGACCCCGACCAGGAATATTTCTCTGACGGAATCTCGGAAGAACTGCTCAACGGGCTCGCCAAGATTTCCGAACTGCAGGTGGCGGCACGCACCTCGTCCTTCGCCTTCAAGGGCAAGAATGCCGATATCACCGACATCGGCCGCGAGCTGAAGGTAGAGACCGTGCTGGAAGGCTCGGTGCGCAAGGCCGGCCAGCGGGTGCGCATTACCGCCCAGCTCATTAACGTCGCGGACGGCTACCACCTGTGGTCTGAGGCCTACGACCGTGAGCTCACGGATATCTTTGCGATCCAGGACGAGATTTCGAAGGCCATCGTCGACGCCCTGAAAGTGCACCTCACGGACCAGGAGGTCGCAGCCGTCAACACCACCAGGGACGTAGACCTCGACGCATACAATTACGTCCTGCTGGCCCGCCATAATTTGCGACAAAGAACTCAGCCAACGCTGGAGCGCGCCGCATTCCTATTCCAGAAGGCGATAGACATCGACCCTGGTTACGCCGCGGCCTGGGCAGGAAAAGCCGCCGCGACAGAGTTACTGTCCGACGCCCACTACGGCGAGACGCCGCCCCTTGAAGCGGACCGGCAGGCACAGCAAATGGTCGACATGGCTCTGCGCCTCGAGCCTGACAATGCCCAGGCGCTGACGACACAGGCACTACTGGACCTGAATGCGGAAGACCCCAATATCGCCCTCGCCAGTCTCGAAAAGGCCATCGCTGCCAACCCGTCGGAGGGTATTCTGCGGTCCTGGCAGGCGGATGCCCTCGACCGGCTGGGCGATTTTGGCACTGCCATGGAAGCTCTGGAGGAAGCCTACCGGCTGGACCCGTTGCACCCGGCGATACGCCGTAACCTCGGCATGTGGTATGCGTTTACAGGACGCAGCAGGCTGGCCCGGGAAATCATGGTCCCGGGCGAGCAGGACTATTATGAAGTCGAGGGCTTTATTGCCCTCACCGAAGGGCGTAATGCCGACCGCGAGCGCCAGCTCAATGACGGCGCTGCCAGGGTCTCAGACAGCGAGCGCTCGATGCTCATCATGATGCGCAACTTCAACCGATATTTTCAGCTCGGGAATGAGCAGGCAGCGTATGAGGAAGCGGGCCCGATGCAATCGCTACTGCTGGACGCCTTCACGGACCCGGAGCGCGCCCTGGCCACCATCGCCTCACTGAGTGCTGATGAGTATGGGCGGGCTGCCTTTCAGGCTCATATGAATGCGCTGTTGAATCTCGAGCGACACCGGGAGCTCATCGCCACCTACGAGAGCCGCCACGGCAGGCCAACGCGGGTAGCCGGCAGCCTGACCAGTCCGTTGAGCGAATTCAGCTGGCTGATCAGCTACGCGGAAGCGCTTAAAGCCACCGGTGAACCGGAAGCGGCAAGGGCCCTGGCGACGGATCTCAAAGACTACCTGGAGCGCAGTATTGCCGGCGGCCTGCCCAAGATCTACATGATGCGACAGGCGCGCATCGCACTGATACTCGACGATACCGAGGGAGCGATCGCTGCACTCAAGGCCGGCATGCAGTACAACGCCCTCAACATTACCGCTTTCTCGGGCATCTGGTTCGAGGAACTGCATAACCATGCCGAATACGTGGCAATTCGCGAGGCCTGGTCTCAGCAGGTAGATGCCGAGCGCGCCAGGCTCGACTGGCCACCGCTGGAGATCGCCGCCCGATGAGCAGCAACCTCCTTAAGGAGCTACAGCGCCGCAATGTCTACAAGGTGGCTTTGGCCTACATCGTGGTGGGCTGGGTGGTGATGCAGGTAGCGGAATTCCTGTCGCCGCTGCTGCAGCTACCAGACTGGACGGTATCACTGGCGCTCTACCTGGGCATTCTCGGCTTTCCTTTCGCGCTGATCTTTGCCTGGGCTTTTGAACTGACGCCGGAGGGCCTGCGCCTTACCGAGAGTGTGCAACGGGAAGAGTCGATCACCGCGGAAACCGGTAAATCACTGAACCGCTCCATCATCGCCCTGATGGCAGTCGCCATTGTGCTGCTGCTGGGAGAGCGCTTCTACAGCGCCTCACAGCCAGATGACACCACCGCTGGCTCGGACATTGTCTCGCAGACCGATGGCAAGGAAGGCAGCTCTATCGCCGTGCTGCCATTCGTCAACATGAGCAAAGACCCGGACCAGGAATACTTTTCCGACGGCATCTCCGAGGAACTGCTCAATGGCCTCGCCAAGATACGAGAGCTGCGAGTTGCCGCGCGCACTTCCTCATTCGCCTTCAAGGGCAAGAATACCGACATCACAGATATCGGGCGCCAGCTCAACGTGGGCACAGTGCTGGAGGGCTCAGTGCGCAAGTCCGGCAACCGGGTGCGGATCACCGCCCAGCTCATCAACGTCGAAGACGGCTACCACCTCTGGTCGGAGGTCTATGACCGTGAGCTCACCGACATTTTCACCATCCAGGACGAAATTTCCCGCGCCATTGTCGATGCGCTGAAAGTACATCTGACCGATGAAGAGCTGGCGGCAACTGCGCCCACCCAGGCGACACAACCCGCCAACGTCGAGGCCTACAACTTCTACCTGCTGGCCAAACACAACCTCAGGCTGCGCAATGAAACCGCGCTGAAGCTGGCCATTCGCCAGTACACCCGTGCGCTGGACAGCGACCCTGGCTACGCCCAGGCCTATGCAGGCCAGGCTCTGGCCACCCACCTGCTGTCTACTGCACAGTATGGGGACATACCCCTGCAGACTGCCAACCGGGAGGCGCAGGCGCTGCTGGACCGGGCCTTCGCCCTCGATCCTAACCTGCCCGAGGCCCATGCCATCCAGGGCTTGCTGTTGTCCGACGAACTCGATTACGACGGCGCGGAGCGCAGCCTGCGCCGCGCCATCGAGGGCAACCCCAGCGAGGGCATTGTCTACAACTGGTTGCACACCGTGGTAGGCGGCAAGGGAGACTACAACGAGTCCCAGCGCATTCTCGAGCAGGCCTTTGCCATCGATCCTCTGCACCCCGCCATTCGCAACAACCTCGCTACTTCAATCGCCGAACGCGGCAACGTTGCCAGGGCCAGGGAGCTGGTAACACCGGGCACCGCCCAGGCATACATGGTAGAAGCCTACATCGAGGCCCTGGACGGTAACTTTGCCAATATGCGGGAAAGCTTCGAAGAGGCGATCGCCGTCTCCGAGCGGGGCGGCATGACCCGCAGCAGCACGGTGATAGGCTTCTATAGCTTCTTCAACCTGGGCGATGCCCGTGAAGAGTTCGAAGCCATGCCGGACCATGTGCAGCGTGCCCTTATGGCAATGCGGGAGCCGAACCGCGGCCAGGAATACCTGGCGGAAATTCCCGCCGAGGAGCAGGATGACTGGTACATCTACGGCATGGCCTGGCTGTACCTTCTGAATGGCGATGCGCCGCAGGCCCTCCATACCCTGGACCGCGCCTTTGACCCGAGCGCCCCCATCTACGGCAATGCCGGTCGCGCCTTTGCACCGCTGGACTTCGCCAGCATCTATGCCTACACGTTAATGCAGCTGGGCCGCGAGGATGAAGCGCGGGCGCTGGCACAGAGGGCGCTGGATTTCGTGGCCCTGGCCAAGAGCAATGGTGAGCCGCCGGGGTCCGTGAGCCGCTACGAGGCGGAGGCTTACGCTGTCCTGGGAAATGAAGCGGGTGTCGTCGGCGCCATGAAGGAAGGCTGGTCGCACTACAACATCAGCTGGATAGATTTCGAGTCACCCATGCTGCTCTCGGTCGCCGACAATGCCGAGCTGGCGGCACTGCGCACTGCTGTGCTGGCGCACGTCAACGCCGAGCGCCAGAAGCTAGGCTGGGAACCCCTGCAGGTCACGCGCCTGTAAGCCGCCCCTGTAACCAGAGACCCGCGCGTCAGGATTTCTCGAACACCAGCACGAAACGGTCAGTCTTGCCGCGTATCGCCGGATCGAAGACCAGTTTCGAGTGGGTGTCGGACGGATTGCGCAGGGCCTCACTGAACCCCACCAGCCTAAAGCCCTGGGTGCTGAGCCGCTTGATGGCATAGGCCTCGTCGATGCGGTGCAGGCTCTTGGTGGCGGCAGCCGCGGTGCCCGCCGGCGCGGCGTGGTCGACGATCAGGAAGCGCCCACCGGGTTTCAGCGCAGCGCGGATCTGGCCGATAAAATCGACGTCGTCAATCTGCGGCCAGCCGTTCTCGGCATCGTCGTAGAACAAATCGTGGTAGGACATGATGATCAGCGCCGCGTCCAGCCCGGTGCCCAGCTTAAGGTCGTTGGCCTCGCTATCGAGCACGGTGATATTGCCGGGGTCACGCCCGTCAAAACGCTGCTGCAGCGCCTTGCCGACAAACTGTTTGTAGGCGTCGTTGTTCTGCAGGATTACCTCGCCGCTCTCCCCCACCACGCTGGCCAGCAGTTCGCTGTAGTAACCGCTGCCACCAAATACATCGGCCACCCGGTCGCCCTCTTCCAGGGCCAGCAACGGAATCACTGCGTCGGGTCGGCTGCGGGTATCCCGCTCCAGGTCCGCGGCCAGTCGGCCGGGTTTGTTGATGGCGTCTTCGACGCTGCCGGCCAGCGC
>JASJBK010000014.1 GCA_030066555.1 Halieaceae bacterium | reverse complement strand
TACTGGATCCCGCCGAGAATCCCTACAACGTCGTACAGCCGGGCCAGCGGCCGCGCGTGACGCTGACGCCGAGCATGGCCTTCAGGGACGGCAAGCCGTTCCTGTCCTTTTCGGTCCAGGGCGGGGACGCCCAGGACCAGAACCTGCTGCAGTTCTTCCTCAACATGGTGGAGTTCGGCATGGACGTGCAGCAGGCCGCTGAGGCTGCCAATTTCACCAGCTACCAGATGCAGAGCTCATTTGGCGCCCACGACGCCCAGCCCGGGCGCCTGCAGGTGATGCCCTCGGTGCCGCCCTATACCCGGGAAGTGCTGAAGCAGAAGGGCTACACGGTGGAAGTGGTGGATCGCACCTACAGTCCGATCACCGCCATCTGGTTCGACCGGGAGCACGGCGCGATGCAGGGCGGAGCCGGCAACACTGGCGATGACTACGGCATAGCCTGGTAGGGCGGTCACAGACGCAGCCAAATTGCGGTATCTTCGGGGGGTCACCTTAATTGGAGAGCCCCATGGAGATCCTCGAGATCAAGGAAAAGTACCAGCTGCGTCGGGAAGAGGCCGCTGACTACCTGCGCAAGCTGGCGGACTCCCTGGCCCGGCATAACGAGGTCGAATTCGTCCAGCACGGCAAGACAGTGCGCGTCGACGTGGCCGACCAGGTCGAGCTGGAAATCGAGCTGGAGATCGAGGCCGACGAGTCCAAGCTGGAAGTGGAGATCAGCTGGTGAGCAAGGTCCTTGTCAAAACCTCCGAACGCGTCACCACGGTGACCATCAATCGACCCGAGGTCCGCAACGCTGTCGATGGCGAAACCGCGGGCCTGTTGGCGGACGCCTTCCGCGCCTTCGATGCCGACCCGGAGGCAGATGTGGCCGTGCTTACCGGGGCCGGTGGCTATTTCTGCGCCGGCGCCGACCTCAAGGCGGTATCCACCGGCGAGGGCGGCAATCGCATGACCCCCGAGGGTGACGGCCCCATGGGCCCCAGCCGCATGTTGCTGTCCAAGCCGGTGATTGCGGCGGTGTCGGGCCCGGCTGTTGCCGGGGGCCTGGAGCTGGCGCTATGGTGCGACCTGCGGGTGGCAGAAGCTTCGGCGGTGTTTGGCGTCTATTGCCGGCGCTGGGGCGTGCCGCTTATTGATGGCGGCACCGTGCGCCTGCCGCGGCTGATTGGCCACAGCCGGGCGCTGGATATGATTCTCACCGGTCGTGCGGTGGCCGCCGAAGAAGCCCTGCAGATTGGCCTTGCCAATCGCTTGGTGGGCGAGGGCGAGGCGCTGGCAGCGGCCCATGAGCTGGCACTACAAATCAGTGCATTTCCGCAGCGCTGCATGCGCGCTGACCGCATGAGTTCCTACCAACAGTGGGGTATGGACCAGCTGGATGCCATCGCGGTTGAATTTGCCGGTGGCGAGGCAGTGGTTCGCTCGGGTGAAACGGTTGCCGGGGCTACGCGCTTCGCCCGGGGAGCCGGACGCCATGGCAGTTTTGAGGACTAGTGGGAGAAACGCCCTGTGAATGCCTTTAGCAAAGCCCTGACATCAGTAGTGGAAGTCGGCCGGGAAATCCTGGCCCGGCGCATGGCTGCTCCGGACCCGGAAGTGGGTGATGCCGCGGCCCTCACGGAACTCTGCAGTGAGCTGATCCAGCACCGCGGCGAGGCCTCCGGCCTGGCCCTGGCCGCCGAGGTGGCCAGGCGCTATGAATTGCTGGAGCCGTCACTTCGCGCCGAGTTTTTCGACAGCCTGCTGACCCGCTTCGGGGTAGACGATGAGCAGATCCTCGCCAGCGCTGACGCCTATCGGGAATCCCCCGACCTCGAACACCTCGCGGATCTGACCCGGGCCGTGGAGGCTCCGCGCCTCAAGCTGTTCCGACGCATCAATATGGCCGCCGGCGGCACTGCCACGCTGGTGGCAATGCGCGGTCACCTGCGCGAGGCGATGGGCGATATGCCGGCGCTGCGCGCGGTGGATTCCGATCTCAAACACCTGTTCGTATCCTGGTTCAACAAGGGTTTCCTGGAGATGCGTCGCATCAGTTGGGATACCCCGGCCAGCATCCTCGAGAAGATCATCGCCTACGAGGCGGTGCACGCCATCAATGGCTGGGACGACCTGCGCCGCCGTTTGGCTTCGGACCGTGCCTGCTTCGCGTTCTTCCATCCGGCCATGCCCAAGGACCCGTTGGTGTTCGTGGAAGTCGCGTTCACCGAGGACGTGCCCGGCGCCATCGGCCCGCTGCTGGCCCGCGCCGAACCCGGTGCGTCAGCTGCCGCCGATACCGTGGTGTTCTACTCCATCAGCAATTGCCACGCTGGCCTGGCCGGCGTGTCTTTCGGCAACTTCCTGATCAAGCAGGTGGTGGAGGAGGTGCTGGAGGAGCACCCGGGGGTGAAGACGTTTGTCACACTGTCGCCGATCCCGGGCTTCAGCCAGTGGCTGGCCAGGGCCAATCTCAATGGCCTGGTCGACGAATCCCTGCACCAGGCTGTGCGCGAGCCGGTGGGCAAGGTAGTGGCTGCCGAGGTGCGGGATGCGCTGCTCAAGCTCTGTGCCCACTACCTGCTGGTGGAAAAGAGTGGGCGCCTGGCGCGCGATCCGGTCGCGCGTTTCCACCTTGGCAACGGCGCACGCCTGCACCGCTTGCACTGGGCGGCGGACCTGTCAGAAAAGGGCAAGCGCCAGTCAGCGGGGATGATGGTGAACTATCTCTACGACCTCGATCGCATCGAGATCAACCACGAGGAGTATTTTGACCAGGGCATTATCGCGGCTTCGAAGAGTATCAGTCGTTTACTCTGATACCTTCCCGCCATTTCCTTGTTGACGCACTCTCGTCATCCCCGCGAAAGCGGGGATCCAGCATTTGCCAGTCGATGTTTCCTGGATTCCCGCCTGCGCGGGAATGACAGGGGAACTTCTAGAAAGGGCGGTGACCGCGGGAGGAGTGGTTGCCGATACGCACCCGGCCGCGCAGCATGCCCAGCAGCTTCAGGCTGTCATCGCGGTTGAGGAACTCGCCCAGTGAAATTTCTTCGCCCTTGCTGAACAGGCTGATGGTGGGTCCGTCCCAGGGGTGCTTTTCAGGGACCACCGAGAGGGCGGCCTCGCTGGTATCAATTTCCCACTCCCGCTTGGGGAAGTAGTGGCCTTTCTGGATGCGCACCGTGGAGTCGCTCAAGGTGATCACGTGGCGATAGCGCAGCTTCCAGCACACGTAGTAAAGCGCACCACCGAGGGCGGTCATTTCCAGGCCCGCGAAGGGCAGGATCGGCCAGGCGCCGATGGCAGCAAAACCCATGGCAATAGTGCCCGACAGGCAGCACATCAGGATCAATATGATCTTGTTGGTCTGCCAGCTGGCGGAGCGGTTGGGCTCCGCGACGATCATGTCGTCTTTGCCAGTGCGCTGCTTGTAAACCAAGGTCTTGTCCCGGAATACCGTTTGCCCGATTCTAGGAGGGCATACGCAGTCAGACAAGACGGGGATTCATCGTGAGCGGCGAGAGTACTGAACAGACCCTGATCAGGGCGGAAGAGCTGCGGACGCGGCTGGCGGAAGTGGTGGTGCTCGATTGTCGCTTCAGCCTTGGGAATGCCGGCGCCGGTGCCCGTTCCTACGCCGAGGGCCATATTCCCACCGCGCATTACCTGCACCTGGAGCGCGACCTGTCTGGTCCGCTGGCCGAGCACGGCGGTCGCCATCCATTGCCGGCGCCTGCGGACTTTGCAGCCCGCCTGGCGGGCCTGGGTATCGATCGCAGCACAGCGGTGGTGGCCTACGACGACAACAGTTTCGCCTTTGCCGCGCGACTGTGGTGGATGATGCGGGCGTTGGACTACCGCAATGTGCGGCTGCTGGACGGCGGGCTGGCCGCCTGGCGAGCAGCGGGGGGTGGGCTGGATACCGGCACCCCGGTAGCAACCCCCGTGGATGTGCCGGTGGTGGGTGACTACCGCGGCAAACTGGATATGCAGGCGGTGCAACGGGCGCGCGAGGCCGGTGCGCAACTGGTGGATTCCCGCGATGCGCCTCGTTACCAGGGCTTGGAAGAGCCAATCGACCCGGTGGCGGGGCATATCCCCGGGGCGCTCAATCTGCCCTGGCAGACAGCCAGCGACGACCAGGGCCTGGCCCTGTCGCCTGAGGCCCAGCGTGAACGGCTGGCGGTACTGCCGCCAGACCGGGAGCTGGTGGTGTACTGCGGTTCAGGCGTGACCGCCTGTGTGAACCTGCTGGCACTGGAAATCGCAGGGCAGCGCGGCGCGCGCCTGTATCCGGGTAGCTGGAGTGACTGGTGCAGTTATGCAGAGAATGTCGAAGAGTTGGGCTGACCCGGACTAGGCCGCTTTGTCAGCACACTTCACGCAGTGGGTTGACTCCGGTATCGCTTCCAGTCGGCCTTCGGCAATTTCCTCGCCACAGCCTGCGCACAGGCCGTAGGTGTCATCGTCGATGCGTTGCAGCGCGGCCTTGATGTGGGCGATGGATAGCTGTGTTTCCTTGCCGATTTCCTCAAGCACATCGTCGTTTTCGCGCTCGGTGGCCTGTTCGGCGAAGTCGCTGGACAGGGTCTTGGTGATATCCTTGGTTACACCGGCCAGCCGGATTTCGTGGTCGGCCAGCTTTGCTTCCAGCGCGGCTTTCTGTTTTGCGTAGTCCATGTAGTCCTCAACTATCTCGCGACAGCATATGGCTATATTTTAGCTTCTGCCGGGCGCGGACCCATGATCTGCATCAGAATTCCGGCGGGCAGTCCTGCTCCAGCCACCGCCCGGTGGCGGGGTGGGTAAAGCCCAGGCTGCGCGCGTGCAGCAGCAGGCGCGGTGCCATGCCCAGGGCCTCGTCGTGGGCGTAGAGGTCACAGCCCAGAATCGGGTGACCCACGCTCGCCAGGTGAATGCGCAGCTGGTGGGAGCGGCCGGTCACCGGTGTGAGTAGCAGCCGGCTGCGATCCGCTTCACGGCTTATCACTGTGTAGCGGGTCAGTGCCGCCTTGCCGCGTTCGGCGCAGATTTTCTGCCGCGGGCGGTTGCTCCAGTCCGGGGCAATGGGCAGGTCGATCTCGCCGCGGTCGTCGGCCACCTGGCCATACACGACCGCATCGTAGCTTTTCTGCACGCTGCGTTGCTGGAACTGGCGGCTGATATGCGCGTGGGTTTCCGCGTCCAGTGGTATCACCATGATGCCGGAGGTGTCTAGGTCTAGTCGATGGACGATGGAGGCACCGGGATACTGCTCCCGCAGCCGGTTGATCACACAGTCCTGGTTGTCGGGATGACGGCCGGGAATCGACAGCAGCAGAGGCGGCTTGCGTACCAGCAGCAGGTGCGCATCGGCATACAGGATATCCACGGATTCCGAGCAGGGCGGTACGATATAGGTCATGACAGGGGAAGTAATCGAAACGCCGCGCATTGTACACCCGGAGCTTTCCGCCCGGCTGCAGCAACACCTGCCCTTTGCGAGGGCCGAGTGCCAGCCCCTGCCCGACGAAGCGGGCCTGTCGCTGTACCTTTTAAACCCCGACTTCCCGCAGCACGCACTGACCGCCGAGCAGATGAACGCGGTGCTCAACTACCCGGCCTACTGGGCCTTCTGCTGGGCGTCCGGCCAGGTGCTGGCGCGTTTCCTGCGCGAGCAGCCCAACTGGGTGGCGGGCAAACGGGTGCTGGATTTCGGCAGTGGCTCCGGCGTGGCCGCAATCGCCGCCGCACAGCAGGGGGCAGCCGAGGTAGTAGCTTGCGATATCGACCCCGATGCGCTCGTGGCCACCGCCGCCAATGCCGAGCTTAACGGTGTGCAGCTGAGCCTGCACGCTGACTTTGAGGCCTGCGCGGGACACTTCGATGCAATCCTGGTGGCCGACGTACTCTACGACCGCGATAACCTGCCGTGGCTCGACCGCCTTGCCGATCGCGCGGATCGGGTACTGGTGGCCGATTCGCGCATTCGAGACTTCAGCCACCCTCGCTACCAGAAGCTCGGCGAATGGGAGAGCAATACGCTGCCCGACCTGGACGAGTCTCCCGAGTTCCGGCGGGTTTCAATCTACAGCACAGTCGCTACCTGAACTCAGGCGCAGCTCCCTCGGTATCAAGTCAGTGAACGCTGCCAGCGCTGCGCCCATTGCGCCAGGGGTTTCTGTACTTCCATCAGGCTCTGCCCCTGGTCTGTCAGGCCGTAGCCGCTCTGCTGGCGTTCCACCAGCCGGGATGTCTCCAGCAATTTGAGGCGGTGGTTTAACACCGAGGGACTCAAGCCACCGCAGGCGGCCTGCAGGGCGCGAAAGGTAAGAGCATTTTCGCGCAGTTCCCAGAGTATGCGCATGACCCACTTGGTGCCGAGCAGGTCGATAAGGTCGGCAAGGGCAGGGCGCTTTGCAGATTCGGACATGGTTCCTCTCTTGAAAATGAGGCTTGCGCTACTAAAAAAGTAGCGTTAGTCTATGCTACGAATTCAGTAGCAACCATATTGAGGTCACAGCAAAGTGTCCAGCCCCCGCATCGCTCCGCTGGAGCCCCCCTATGCCGATGCCGTGCAGCAATCCTTTGCTGTTGTCATGCCTGCCGGCACACCTCCGCTGAACATCTTTCGCACGGTGGGCCGCAACCCCAGAGTCCTGTCGCGCATGGTGCGGGGCGGCCTGCTGGACAAGGGCTCGATATCGATTGCCGACCGGGAACTGGTGATACTGCGCGCCTGTGCCCGCTGTCGCGCCGAATACGAGTGGGGCGTGCATGCGGCGATCTATGCTGAGCGGGCAGGCTTGAGTGCAGAGCAGCTTGCAGATACCTGGTCCGACCTTGTCGATGCGTCTCTCTGGAGTGATGCCCAGCGTGCACTGCTGGCGATGGTTGACAGCCTGCACCGCTGCGCCGACCTGGATGACGCCACCTGGGCGGCATTAACAGCAAACTATGACGATGAGCAGATGGTTGAACTGGTCATGCTGGCGGGGCTGTATCACGCCGTCAGCTTTGTGGTGAACGCATTTCGGATTGAGGCCGAAGCTTTCGCCCCATGTGCTCCCGGTCGGGAAGTCAGCCCCTAGCGCAGCAGCGGCCGAGTCGTTTTCAGGACAGAGTCGTCAGTGCCCGAGAGCGGTGCGGTAGGCGGCGATGGCGTTGGCGAAGCCCATGCGGATGGCATCCACGGTCAGGGCGTGGCCGATGGAGACTTCGAGAATGCCCGGTATGGTGGCAAAACGCGGCAGGTTGTTGAGGTCGAGGTCGTGGCCGGCATTCACACCCAGCCCCAGCTCGTTGGCGAGTTCAGCCGCGGCACGGAAGCGTTCGAATACCGCTTCGACATCGCGATCCTGCTTGCAGGCGTCGGCGTAGCTTTCGGTGTAGAGCTCGATGCGATCGGCGCCGGTCTCGGCGGCCAGCCTGATCTGCTCCAGGTCCGGGTCCATAAACAGACTGCTGCGAACGCCCCATTGCTTGAGCCGGGCAACGATATCTGCCACACGCTCGCCGTCCTTCGTCAGGTCGAACCCGTGATCCGAGGTCAGCTGACTGTCGCCGTCCGGTACCAGGGTGGCCTGGTCGGGTTTTACCTCGCCGACCAGTTGCATAAAGCCGGGGTAGTCGCCGACACCATCGCGGTCGCTTTTCCGCGCCGGTGCGAAGGGGTTCCCCTCGATATTGAATTCCACCGTACCACCGCCGGTGTGAGTCAGCCCAGGGACCAGCGGGCCAAGCTCCAGGCAATCGTCTGCGCGGATGTGGCGCTGGTCGGGCCGCGGGTGCACGGTGATGCCGTCGGCGCCGGCGTCAATCGCCATGCGCGCGTGTTCGCTCACACTGGGATTGGTGGTGTCCCGCGAGTTGCGGATCAGCGCGATCTTGTTGAGGTTGACGCTGAGGGCGATCATTCGCTGGGCTCGGCTCCTGCCTCTGCCTCGGGGTCTTCCTGTCCGACGATCACCACCTCGTTGATAAGAATGGGCGTCACCGGTACATCACCGTGGCCCATCATCGGCCCGGTAGGCTCGATGGCGATGGAGTCGACCACGAACATTCCGTCGGTCACCTCGCCGAACACGGTATAGCCGGGGTTGGTTGGCGACCAGTCGAGGCGGAAGTTGTTGCGCACGTTGATGAAGAACTGGCTGGTGGCGCTGTCCGGTTCATTGGTGCGCGCCATGGCAATGGTGCCGCGCTCATGGTGCAGGCGGTTGCGTGACTCGTTCTTGATCGGATCGCGGGTCGGTTTTTCTTCCATCCGCGGGGTCATACCACCACCCTGGATCATGAAACCTGGAATGACCCTGTGAAAGATGGTGCCCTCATAGAAGCCACTCTCGGCATAGGCGAGGAAGTTCTCAACGGTGATGGGCGCCTTCTCGGCAAACAGGCGCACAGTGATGTCGCCGTAGCTGGTACGGATGATGACCTGCGGGTCTTCCGCGGCGACTGATTGGGCCAGCACCAGGCACAGGGCGGCAATCCAGTATTTCATTGCAGTTTCTCCGTTGCTTGTAAGTTCAGGTCAGGCCCAGCTCGAGCTGCTGCGCGGGCGCGGTCGCAAGCGCTGCGCAATCAGCGCGATGATCACTCCCGCCAATACCGCCAGCGCGCCGTTGACAAATGCCTGGCTGCTCCTGCTTTCCTTGAGGCGCAGGTTCTCGGCCTCCAGTACTTCGATACGGGTGCGCATGACCTCGCTTTCCTCGGTCAGCCGCCGGTTGGTGATATCCAGGTTCAGGGCGTTGCCGGACAGGCGCTTGAGGTCGTCCAGTTCGGTGCGGGTCTCTTCCAGCACCCGGTCGAGGCCGCTGGCGCGGTCGGTGGCGTCGCCGAGTTGCCGCTGCACTTCAACCAGCTGTGAGCGCAGGCTGCCCTCATCGCCCAGCAGGGCATCGTACTTGGTCTGCAGTGCGGCCAGCCGGTCGCTGGCGGGCATCTGGCCGCTGAGGTAACGCGTCAGTATCCAGCCCTCGGTGCCGTTGTCAGTGGCTACCAGCGAGTAGCCGGATTCCTCGTTGCTTTCGGTAACGGTCAGCCGCGTGCCGGTGGGCAGCCCGCGGTGAACGATGCGGTACTGGGTGCCCTGACCGCTGCGCAGGGGAACATAGTGGTTGTCGGTGATATAGCGGATTTCCTGTGCGGCTGCGGTGCCGGCCTGCAGGGCCAGTGCGCAAAGCCACAGCGCGAACCGCGGGGTGAGCGGGCGTTTCATACTGCGTGTGTTCCTGTTTCTAGTCTCGAGAAAGGATCAGGGTAGAACGATTTTGTAGGGCTTGACCACCACCCGGGCAAATACGCCGGCGGTGACGTAAGGGTCCTCGTCGGCCCAGGCCTGGGCATCCTCGAGGCTATCGAATTCGGCGATGATCAGGCTGCCGGTAAAGCCCGCCTCACCGGGTTCCTCGGTATCCAGGGCCGGGTGCGGACCGGCGACCAGCAGCCTGCCCTGGGCCTTGAGCTGCTCCATGCGAACCAGGTGGTCGGGGCGCACTTTGGCACGCAGCGGCAGGCTGTCGGCGACGTCTTCGCAGATAATGGCGTAGTACATTACTCGACCTCGGCAGCGGTGCCGGCCTCCTCCTCACTCATGTGCGGCGCGATCATGAAGCCGGTAATCACGGTCAGCAGAATGGTGAAGCCGAAGGCGGAGTAGAGCTTGTAACTGACCCAGAAGGCCTCGCTGAATTGGTAGGCCACTACCAGGTTGAGGGCGCCGACCACGCTGAAGTGGCCTACCCACAGCCACAGCAGCCGTGTCCAGATCGGCTTGGGCAACTCGATCTGCGACCCCAGGGTCCGCTCCATCAGGTTGCGCTCACCAATGAAGTGGCTGGCCCCGAAAGCCAGCGCCAGTACCCAGTTGAATACAGTGGGCTTCCAGATGATGAAGGTCTGGTCGCGGAACAACAGGGTGGCGCCGCCAAACACGCAGACCGCCGCCAGCAGCCACAGCAGTCGCTTTTCCAGTTCGCGGGTAAAGATCCAGGTCAGCAATACCTGCAGCGCGGTGGCGACAATCAGCACGGCGGTAGCAGAGAAAATGCCGTCCATCGTGTAGTTCCACTCGCCCAGGGACACCGTGTCGCCCTTCATCTGGTAGGCGATGAAGAAGAAGATGATCGGAATGAACTCCGCGATTTGCTTCATGTAAGTCTCTGGGGGTCTCTGGTGTTAGCGAGTGTGCTTCGGGGTATATACGCAGCGTTGGATAAAAATCGTCCAATCGCCCTGGGTGGGCTGTCACATATTGCCCAGCAAAAAGCTATCGCTGGCAGGACGTAGTCTGGATAATGCAGCCGCCATGATAATTGATTTCCATACCCATAGTCATGCCTCCGATGGCGCGCTGTCACCCCGCGAGCTTTTGGCGGAAGCTGTCGATGCCGGCGTGCAGCAGTTGGCGCTGACCGATCACGATACCGTGGCGGGCTACCGGGCGCTCATCGACAGTGCCGAGGCTCTGCCTGACGGCATGCGCCTGCTGGCGGGCACCGAGCTGTCCAGCCTGTGGAGCGGGGTGGGGATACACGTGGTGGGCCTGGGTATGGATGTCGACCATCCCGACATCCGACAGGGCCTGGCGCTGCTGGATTCCGCGCGCCGCGAGCGCGCTGAACTGATCGCCGGGCGGCTGGAAAAGCTGGGTATGCCCGGTGCCCTGGCGGGCGCAGAGGCCGAGGCCGGTGTCAGCCAGATCGGCCGCCCGCACTTTGCCGCGTGGATGGTGGCCGAGGGCCACGTTGCCGATGCCAACCAGGCCTTCGACAAGTACCTGGGGGCCGGCAAGGTGGGGGACGTAAAGACCTGCTGGCCCGCCATGGCCGACGCCGTTGGCTGGATTGTCGCCGCCGGCGGCACGGCGGTGCTGGCCCACCCGCTCAAATACAAGATGACCCGGGTCAAGCTGAAGCGCTGCCTGGTCGACTTTATGGCCGCAGGAGGCACCGCCATGGAAGTGTATTCCGGGCGCCAGACCCGTGAGCAGACCCGTGATCTCTGCCTGATTGCCAACGAGTTCGGATTGCTGGCCTCCGCCGGCAGCGACTTCCACGCCCACTGGGACTACGGCCCGAAGGTCGGTTTCGACGCCGGCAAGCTGCCGGTGGAGGTTGAGCTGCTGACTGCTGAACGGATTGGCGCGGCATGAGCCAGTTCTTCCAGGTACACCCCGAGAATCCGCAGGTGCGCTTGATTCGCCAGGCGGTGGATATCGTGCGCTCGGGCGGCGTGATCGTCTATCCCACCGACTCCGCCTATGCGCTGGGCTGCCATATCGGTGACAAGAACGCCCTGGATCGCATTCGGCGCATTCGCAAGCTGGACAAGGACCACAACTTCACCCTGGTCTGCCGCGACCTGTCGGAACTCGCTACCTATGCCCGGGTCGACAATGCGGCCTATCGCCTGCTGCGCAACAACACGCCAGGGGCCTACACCTGGATTCTCGAGGCCACCTCTGAGGTGCCGCGCCGCCTCAAGCACCCCAAGCGCAAGACCATCGGCCTCAGGGTCCCTGACAACCGCATTGCGCTGGACCTGCTGGAAGCCCTCGGTGAGCCGCTGATGAGCGTGACCCTGATCATGCCCGGCGACGAGTTCCCGCTGACTGACCCCTACGATATCCGCCATACCCTGGAACACGAGGTCGACCTGGTGATCGATGGCGGCTTCTGTGGCCTGGAGCCGACCACGGTGATCGACCTGACCGGGGAATATCCCGACCTGGTGCGGGCCGGCAAGGGCGAGAGCGAGCCCTTCCTGGCCGCATAAGACAGGGTCATGTGCTGGCGGCGAACTTTGCCCCGGGGGTATAATCGCCGCTTCTATAAATGACAGGTGACCAGTGAGCGATTCAGTCGAGGATACCTCCGAGCAGGCCGCCGGGACGGCGCCCGAGGAGACCCCCAGCAACCCGGCAAATCCGGAGCAGACTTCCCCCCAATCACTGGCCGACCTGCGCCAGTCTCCCCAGCAGGGGGAAATGCCGTTCGCGGTAGTATTGGGCCAGGCCATGACCGAAATTCCCAAGGATCTGTACATCCCGCCCAGGGCACTGGAAGTGTTCCTGGAGGCCTTCGAGGGCCCGCTGGACCTGCTGCTGTACCTGATCCGCCGGCAGAATATCGACATTCTCGATATTGATGTCTCGGATATCACCGACCAGTACATGCAGTACGTCGAGCTGATGGATGCCATGCAATTCGAGCTGGCGGCGGAGTACCTGCTGATGGCCGCCATGCTCGCCGAGATCAAGTCGCGCATGTTGCTGCCGCGCTCCGAGAGCGTCGAGGATGACGAGGAGGACCCTCGTGCCCAACTGATCCGCCGCCTGCAGGAATACGAGCGCTTCAAGAAGGCCGCTGAGGATATTGATGAGCTGCCGCGGGTTGAGCGGGAAGTGTTCACGGCCAGCGCCGAGCCGCCGGATATCAAGCGCAGCCGGCCCGACCCGGACGTGGATATGCGCGAGCTGCTAGCGGCGCTGACCGAGGTGCTGCGCCGGGCAGAGATGTACGAGCACCACCATATCCAGCGCGAGGCACTATCGACCCGCGAGCGCATGTCCGACGTGCTCGACAGCCTCAAGCAGAAGCAGTTTGTGCCCTTTGTCTCCCTGTTCAGGGTCGATGAAGGGCGGCTCGGCGTGGTGGTCACGTTCCTGGCCATCATGGAGTTGATCAAGGAATCCCTGGTGGAGATCGTGCAAACCGACAGTTTCGGGCCCATCCACGTCAAGGCCCGCGCCGATACCGGCGTCGACGGCGACCAGCCACCGCCGGATACCGCCGCCAATGACCCGGACGCCGCCGCCGAGAACCCGGCGACCGGCAGTGACAGCAGTAGTAATAGTGAGGACGAAGAGTGACTGACGCCGCGGATACCACCGGCCTGGTGCAGATCCTGGAAGGAGCGATCCTGGCCGCCGGGCGCCCCCTGACGGTGCAGAACATGGCCGATTTGTTCGAGGAGCATGAGCGCCCGGCCAACACCGAGATTCGCGAGGCCCTCAAGCAGGTGGCGGAGCGCTGCGAGGACCGCGGCTTTGAATTGCAGGAGGTCGCCAGCGGCTTCCGCTTCCAGGTGCGCCAGCAGTTGAGCCCCTGGATTGGCCGGCTGTGGACCGAGCGTCCCGCCAAGTATTCCCGGGCACTGCTGGAAACCCTGTCGCTGATCGCTTACCGCCAGCCAATCACCCGCGGTGAGATCGAGGAGATTCGCGGGGTGGCGGTGAGCAGCAACATCATCAAGACCCTGCACGAGCGCGACTGGATTCGCGTGGTTGGCCATCGCGATGTGCCTGGACGCCCGGCGATGTACGCCACTACCCGCGCCTTTCTCGATTATTTCAATCTCAAGAACCTCGACCAGCTGCCCGCGCTGGCCGAGATTCGCGATTTCGACACCCTGACCGCCGAGCTGGGCTTTGAGCCGATTCCCGAGCTGTCTGAGGCCTCCGCCGATGTGGAAGCCGGTGAAGGCGATAGCGAGGCACCCGCTGAAGGTGAAGCCCTGGCAGAAGTGGTGGAAGATGACGCCGAGGGCGAAGAAACCCTCAGCGTTGACGCCCTGCGTGCCGCCGCTGAATCCGCCGCAGATTCATCAGTAGAGGAGCCTTCAGCTCAGCAAGAAGAGCCTTCAGCCCAGCAAGAAGAGCCTTCAGCTCAGCAAGAAGAGCCTTCAGCCCAGCAAGAAGAGCCTTCAGCCCGGGAGGAACCGCGCGACCAGGGCCATGGCTGAAGCCGGGGAAAAACTTCAGAAGGTGCTGGCCCGCGCCGGCATCGGTTCGCGCCGCGAGATGGAGCGCTGGATCGAGGCGGGTCGCGTGCAGATCGATGGCCGCCAGGCCAAGCTGGGTGATCGCGTCGATGGTGAAGCCGCGATTTCCGTCGATGGTCGCGCCGTGTCCCAGGCCGAGGTCGACAAGACCCGCGTGCTGCTCTACCACAAGCCCCCGGGCGAGGTTTGTTCCCGCAAGGACCCGGAAGGCCGCAAGACCGTATTCGACAAACTGCCCAGGCTCAAGCACGGGCGCTGGATTTCGGTGGGCCGGCTGGATTTCAACACCAGCGGCCTGTTGCTGTTTACCACCGACGGCGAACTCGCCAATGCGCTCATGCACCCGTCATCGAATATCGAGCGGGAGTACATGGTGCGGGTGAAGGGCGAGGTCGACCAGGACACCATCAATCGCCTCACCGAGGGTGTCATGCTCGAGGACGGCGTGGCGCGCTTCACCGACATCGTCGACGGCGGCGGCGAAGGCACGAACCACTGGTATTACGTGGTGATCATGGAAGGTCGTACCCGCGAGGTGCGCAGGCTGTGGGAGTCACAGGATTGCGTGGTCAGCCGGCTCAAGCGCACCCGCTATGGCAATGTGTTTATTCCCTCCAGGGTGAAACAGGGCATGTACGTCGAGCTCGACAAGAAGGAGGTCAAGGGCCTTTACCAGTTGGCTGACCTGCCCCCCAAACCCATCGAAGGCGCCACGCCCAGCCAGAAGAAGCGCGAGCAGCGCCAGCTCGAGAAACGGGGCGACAGCAAGCCCAGGAAAAAGTCCGGTGTTCGCAAGCCCGGCGCCAGGAAACCCGGAGCGCGCAAGACGGGTGACAAGAAGAGCGTCGGCAAGACCTGATACCGTAATCCAAGGCCGTTGGGAAAGGAGTCCATTGATGATATCTCGTGTCGCAGTCCCCGGCCTTCTCTCGCTAGTGTTCTCTGCCCAGGTTACAGCCGGCGGGCCTGTGTTTGTCGACCTGGCGGCGGGCGCTGGCGATGCGCGCATTGTCGGCAGCAACCCCGCCGGCATGAGCCGGCTCGAGGAGACAGCCTGGCGCACCGGCCTGATCGTTTCCTACAGCGAGAGCACCTGGGAAGTCAGCTCCTCGGAGCTGGACGTCACTACCGAGACCGACACCGACAGCACTCTGTATATCCCGTCACTGTTCTACGTGCGTCCCCTCAATGAACGCTGGAGCGTGGGCGCCTCCTTGTCAGCGACCAGTGGCCTGGGTGACGACGGCGGCGAGGACTCGGCCTCCCGTTACCTGTCCACTGACTGGTCGATCGGCAGCTTTACCTTGCAGCCTGCGGTGTCCTACCGGCTCAACGATGAGTGGTCGCTGGGCGCAGGGGTGGGGGTGAACTACACGATCTATTCCTGGGAAGCTGCCGTGTTCAACGGCATCGGCGAGCAAGACGGTGAGGTGGAGGTCGAGCCCGACGACGTCAACCTCAATTACATCCTCAGCGCCCACTGGGCGCCCACCGAGCGCACTCGGGTGGGCATATCCTGGCGCTCGGAGTACGAACCGAATATGAAAGATACGCCGGACTACCGCAACGTCGACCCGGACCGTCAGTCCGACGGCGACCTGGAACTGGAGGTGACCCTGCCCCAGAGCGTGCTGGCCGGGATTTCCCATCGCTTCGACAACAGCCACTGGCTGTCCCTGGACCTGCTATGGATCGAGGCCAGCGCCTTCAATATCGAAACCGCGGTGGTAGACGAGGGCGGCGGCATTACCGTCAACCCCTATAACCTCGACGATACCTGGATTGCCAGCCTGGGCTGGGGCATGGACCTGGGCCCGCGCTGGTCTACCGGCCTCGGTCTTTTGTATGTCGATGACCCCGTCGATGACGACAATCGCAATGTGCTGCTGCGAATGGACTCCCTCTGGGGGATCGGCGTCTCGCTCGAGTATGAGCGTGACGATGGCATGGTCTTCGGTGGCAACGTCACCTGGCTGGATACTGGCGATGCCCCGGTCACGACCCCGGCGCTGCCCATTATCGGCGCCATCGAGGGCGAATTTACCGACCGCACCAACCTGCTGTTCGAGGTTTACGTCAGCTGGTAGACGCCCTGGCTTGATCTGGCGCACGACCCCGTGTGCGGAATATTGACTACACTTTCCCTGAGGCTGCAGCGACTGGCCGAGGGGGCCTGTGCTGTGGGCAAATACCGATAATCCGAGGTTGACAGGAAGATCCCATGTATCTGAAAGCATTTTTTGCACTCTTTCTCACCTGCGCAGTAGTTGCAGGTAGTACCACCGTCGAGGCCCAGCGCCGCGGCGACAGCGCCCGTATCACCATCGGCGTAGTCGAGGGCGCCCAGCGGGTCGAATTCAAATCCGGCGCCGGGCGCGGCGCGCTGCTGGGTGGTGCTGCCGGCTGGGCGCTGGCCCGCAACAAGTCCAGCGGTACCCAGGCGGCCGCTGCTGCCGGTGGCGCTTTGCTCGGCTCCGGCGTACAGCGGAGCCGCCATGGCGGTTCCGGTATGCAATACACCGTGCGCACCAGTGCCGGCAGTGCCATTACCGTGGTCACAGACCAGACCCAGGTGAGAATTGGTGACTGCGTGTCGGTGGAGGAAACCGGTGACGTGGCCAATATCCGCCGGGTCGACGACGATCTGTGTAAGCCGGCCTCACCCGAGGTGATTGAAACCGTGACCCCCGAACTGGCCGATGACGCGGACCGCTGCCTGCAAGCCAAGGAGCGCCTGTTTGAAGCCAAGACCCCGGAAGAGGTCGAGGTTGCCCGTCAGATTATGGAAGCCTTCTGCAACGACTGAGTATCTTGCGGCCGCAGGACCGGGCGTCCGCGCGCTCGCCTATACAACGATAAGAGGAACTCATCATGACGAACGCACGACTTTTCCGGGCAATCACCCGGTTGCTTACGCTGTCTCTGCTGGCTCTCGGCAGTGCTGGCCTGGCGGCCCAGGAGCACGATACGACTTTCGACAACCTGGTGCGGATTGAAGATCCTCGGGTGGCGGCTGCGTATATCGATCCCGACGCCGATTTCAGCGTCTATACCCACGTCAAGATTCTGCACCCCTACGTGGCCTTCCGCGCCAACTGGCAGCGTGACCAGAGGCGCGATAACCCGGCAAGCCGCGTCAGTGCCAGCGACATGGACCGCATTCGGGTCGCGGTAGGTGACCTGCTGACGGATGTCTTCATCGAATCGCTGGAAGCCAACGATGGTTACACGGTGGTCAATGAGCCCGGCGAGCACGTACTGGTGCTGCGGCCCGCGGTGATCGACCTGGATATTACTGCACCGGACAACCGCGGCGCCGGCCGCAGCAACTCGTTCTCGACCACGGCGGGGGCGGCTACTCTGTATTTGGAGCTGTTTGATGGCGCCACCGGTAAGATCATCGGCCGCGCTATCGACCGTCGCACGGCCGCGCGCCCGGGCGGCAGGATGCAGTGGAGCAACAGCGTCACCAACACCTCGGACGCGCGCCGCATGTTCCGGGTGTGGGCCGACCGGCTACGTGATTTCCTCGACAGCCACTATAAGGGGTAAATCATGAGAGCACTGATTGCGTCTGCACTGATACTGCTGCTGGCGGCCTGTGCCGCCACCGGCAGTAACGTGGTCAGCAATGCCGACCCGGGCACCGATTTCACGCAGATCAGGACCTTTGGCTTCTTCCAGCCGCTGGGCACCGACCGGCCGGGGGGTATCCGCACGCCGTTGACCAATATGGTTGGCAGTGCCGTGGTCCGTGAGCTCCAGGCCAGGGGCTGGCAGGAGTCCGACAATCCGGATGTGCTGATCAACTTTTTCGTAAACGTGCAGCAACGCATGGAAGTGCGACAGGTACCGACGTCATCCAGTTTCCACAGCTACCGTCGCGGTCGCTATCGCCCCTGGGGTGGCTATGAAACACGCGTGCGCGAGGTCAACCAGGGCACCATGTCTATCGATATCATCGACCCCCGCCGCCAGATGCTGGTGTGGGATGGCACGATGGAGGCGCGACTGGGCCGCGGCAATGTCGAGATCACCCAGGAACAGGTAAACACTGCGGTTGCAGCGATTCTCGCGGACCTTCCGCGCTAGCTTGTCACCCGCCATGCGGGGAGCGGCAGGTTGTGCACTGGCAGCCGTAGTGCTGGTGGGTGTACCGGTATGGGCGGCCGATGACGTGCCCGCATACCTGGACGCTGATGACCCCATCCACGTCGACTACGATGACGCATTGGACTATCCCTACGCCGTTCCCGGTCGCCTGGTTATCGACGGCGACCTGCGCAGCGGCTATTTCAACACCCAGGTCGACGACCGCGACGGCAGCAGCGACGACAGCGACGAGGTTTCACTGCGCCTGCGGCTGGGCGGAAACTACAGCCTGTCGGACCGCTGGCGCCTGCGGGCACGGCTGGCGGCCACCTGCACCGACAGTGACTGCAGCCCCAGCTTCGACACCGGGTCTACACCTGCCGCGGGTAGCACGATCGACGACGGCGATGTGGTATTCGACGAAACGTACCTGGGCTTCCAGGGCGAACAGTTTGATTTCACGGCCGGCCGTCAGCAGACGCGTTCGCTGTCGCGCGGTGGTGTGTTTGCCACCGCCCTGACACGCCTGACCAGCCCCAATATGTCGGTTAACTGGACCGACGGCGCATTGATGCGCTACCGCGGCATCAGCGGCTGGATCTCCAAGTTCATCGCCCAGTACAACGATGAAGATGGCAGCAGTACCCTGGCGCGAGCGCCGCTGGATTTCGAGGACGACGACAGCCGCTGGTCGGCATTTTATTCCCTGGAAAGCACCCGGCGCTGGGGCCCCATCACCCAGCGCGGCGTTGACGTCACCTGGATGCCCAGCGCGCTGCTGGTCGATGGCAATGCCGAAGGCCAGGTAGAGGATTACTGGGCGGTTGTGGGTCGGCTTGCAGCCGAGTTTGAGCTGTCCGCATTGGCGCCGCTGCTACTGGTGGCGGGGCAGGTGGGTTATGCACCGGAGACACCCACCGAGCAGGCGCTGGGCATTGGTGGCGGTGGTAGTAGCGACGGTTGGGCCTGGCACCTGGACGCCAGCCTGATGAACCTGCGACCGGGGCATAGCCTGGGTATCAGCTATGGGGTCACCGACCCGGGCTGGCTGCTGTCGGTATCCTTCCGGCCCAACGAGGAAACCCTGGTATTGCGCTACCACTGGCGGCCGGCGCCGGGTGTGCAACTGGAACTGCAGTCGCGTTGGCGCGAGGAGCGGGACGAACAGCTGAGCGCACGCCGGGCGCGAGACACCTTCGACTACCGCCTACGACTCACCTGGGCGTTCAACGGGAGCTGATGCATTTAGCCAGTCTTCGATGCGCTGCAGGGTATAGTCGTAAAAGGGATTGTGGCGGATTCGAATCAGCCAGTCTGCGGAAAAGCGCAGCAGGCCGCGTTCGCCCTGGATGGCGACCAGCCCCAGGAAAATCTCATTGTCATTGTCCGGCCGCTCAACCCCGTAGAGTGGGTCATCGGGGGGAAAGGGCAAGGCAATGTGTGACAGCGACAGGGTGCTTGTCGGCCAGCTTACGCCGAGAGCAACCTCCTCCCCGAGCTCACTGGTGAGAGGCGCTTTGGAGCGCGCGACAACGTCTGTTCCCTGTGCATTCTGGTTCCCGACCACAGTCAGTGCGAACGGTAGGGCGGCATTCTTTACCAGTTGATCTGTCACCGGGCCGGGGTCGCTGACGATGATGCTGGCATTGGCACCCCGCCGATTGATATCAAACAGCACATATTCGTGACGTCCCGTCGACAGTTTCGCCAGCAGGCTGTCCACCACGGCGCTGGTGGAAGTGGTGGCGTCAACGGTGGACTTCAGTACCAGGATGGGCGGCAGCGGGCTTGCGGTGGCGGGGTCGCGAGCTGTGATACGCGAGCTGACATTAACAGTGAGGTTTCGCACCTGTTCCGCCGCGTTGGTAGCAAAGGAGTTGTACTTGTAGGGATCAAACTCCGGCATGATGTCCAGCCAGGCCAGGCCGCCGAGCCCCGGCAGGTTCGAAAACCGGCGGTTCCACTGCGCCAGCGCCGCCGCCGGGCTGACGCCGATGGCGGGTGACATCAGCACCAGGCTGGCAGGTTTCTGCAGCGTGCCGTCTGCTTCCGCATTCAGGGCATAGTCCAGTGCCAGTGCAGCGCCGGTGGAGTAGCCGATGATGTGGATCGGGCCGCCGTCGAGTTGTGCAGCCAGGTGCTGCATGGCCAGCGTGGTGGCTTCTGCCATGTCGCGCCAGTGCACGTGCTTGAGGCCGGAGGGAATCGTGCCATGGCCCGGTACTCGTAGCCCCAGCACACGGTAACCCCCGGCGTTGAGGGCAAGACCGATGGCGCGCAGGCTGTAGGGCGAGTCGGACATACCGTGCAGCAGCAGGACTGCCCCGCGCGGGTTGTCAGCTCCCAGTTCAAAGCTACGGTTCCAGTTGGTCGAGCGCTGTGTTGGGTCAGCGGCGCTTCCTGTGCTGTACCTTTCAAAGCGATGGTCCGGCCCTCGCGGGGTCTCTCCATAGACCTTTTCCTGTAACTCTGCGAACAGGCGATCTTCCAATGCCAGGTAATCAGCGAAGCTGGCAATGTTGCTATTGCGAGTGAATTCTTCTTCGAGTTCCACTTCGTGCCAGATCTCCGGGTCGGGTGCCCTTGAGCTCAATATAAAGAGCAGGGCCAGGATCACCAGCACCAATATGAGCAACGTTCTCTTTATCAGTGTCAGCATGTCAGCGTCCCCGTGTCAGTACCCAGTAAGCGCGACCCTCCGGCGTGACCACCTTGTAGATCGGCCGGCTGCGCGGCGTCTCGTCATTGGTCAGGCGCAGGAACAGGTCATCGAAGAATTCCGGTGTTTCCAGGCTGAAGTTGTGGAAGTTGCGGGTGCGGTTGACCGGTGTCACGTCCACCAGCGTTACCAGGTCATCGCTGGCGCGGGTCAGTGCGATCACACGCTCCGCCTCGTCGAGCTGGTCCGGTTGCAGCGTGCTTTCGCCGGCCCTGGGCGCCCGATTGACCAGGCGGCTGACCACCAGCGCGCGATCGTTGGAGGAAACGTAAACGGTAAGGTTGTCGGCCAGTGCCTCAACCTCGTTGCGAAAGCCTGCATCCAATTTGTCGCGGTCGATGTCCGGCGCCGTCAGCACGACATCTTCCAGCCTGATGCCGGCTCCGGTCAGAACCCCTGACTGGTCGAGAGACTCGAAAGCGTTGACTACGACCTCGCCGCCGAGGCTGTTGGCCAGCAGCCACAGGCTGTCCGGCTCGATTTCCGTTGCCAGCATTTCCAGCAGCGCTGCCAGTTCGGCGCCGGACTCTTCAGCGACCCCTCGAGCGCGTCGATAGCCCGCCAGCGAGCCGCCCTGGTTGCCGGGCCAGTCAAACAGCAGCACCGGTGCATCGAGATCGAGCACGTGGCTGACGAAGGCGGTCTTGCGCAGCGCCGAGGGAAAAGCCTCACGGTAACCGTGCACCAGCACCAGCAACCCCTGGTGAGGGGAATTGTCGACCTGTTGGCGAAGCTGCCGCAGGAACTCATCTCGTCGCAGTGGTGTGACGTCCTTGAGCTGGATCTCTTCGTTCTGGAACCATTCGGTGGGATTGATGAGCATGCCCAGGCCCAGCGTGGGTTGTACCTCGCTGTCAAAGCGGCCGAAATGCAGGCTGGGGTCGCGCTCGCGCTGGCGATTGCCTTGCAACGGTGTCGCCGAGTTATCCAGTCGCCGGTTGCTGCTGTAGAAGAACCGGTAGTGACCCTGCTCGGCGAGCTGACTGACGGTCATGCGCCGGAACAGGAAGGCTTCGGCGTGGCGAATGGCAACGGTGGTGCTGCCGAACAAGGTGCGGTAGGCGGCGTAGCTGCCGGCAAACACCAGTGCCACCACGAGAAAGGCGATTTTTGTTTTTCGGCTCATCCAGTGAGAGTCCGTGCGGCCTGTTCCCCGGCCGTTCGCGGCAGTATACGGGGCGCACACCCCGCCGCGGAAGGCTACTGGGCGTTGAAGGCCTGCCCGGTCACGCCGAGGCTGTCATCTCCCAGCAGGTACAGGTAGGTGGGCATGAGGTCTGCGGCGGTTTTCAACGTGTTGGGATCTTCGCCCGGGTAGGCGGCAGCGCGCATGCGAGTGCGGGTGGCACCGGGGTTGAGGCTGTTGACCCGCACCTTGCTGATATTCTCGAGTTCGTCCGCCAGCACCTGCATAAGGCCCTCGGTGGCGAACTTGGATACCGCGTAGGCGCCCCAGTGGGCGCGCCCCTTTCGGCCGACGCCGGAAGAGGTAAACACGATCGATGCATTGGCTGCGGCTTCCAGCGCCGGTAGCAGGGCCTGGGTCAACAGCACCTGGGCGTTGACGTTGACCTGCATGACGTCCTGCCACAGTTGCGCCTTGTAATTGGCGATCGGGCTGCGCTCCCCGAGCAGCGAGGCGTTGTGCAGCAAGCCGTCCAGGCGCCCGAAGGTCTCCTGGATCGAGTTTGCCAGGCTGGCATAGTCCTCGGCGCCGGCAGCGAGCATATCCGCCTCAAAGATCACCGGTTGCGGGCCACCCGCCGCCTCGATCTCGTCATAGACCGCATCGAGCTTGCTGCCGGTGCGCCCCAGCAGGATCACAGTCGCGCCATGCTGCGCGAAACACAGCGCCGCCTCACGGCCGATGCCGTCACCGGCCCCGGTGACCAGGATCACCTTGTTGGCGAGCAGGTCCTGTGCCGGCTGGTAGTTGTCGGGAATGTGCATGGTGTTCAACTCCGTGTCACCGCTACCAGCAGCGCGAGCAGTTCTTCACTGGTCCGGGCGATAGCATCCGCACCCCAGTTGGCGGGGTCGTCGTCGTGATGGATGTAACCGTAGCCGGCGGCGATGGTGTACATGCCGGCGGCCTTGCCCGCATCGACATCGCGGGGGTGGTCGCCGATGTAGACCACTTCCTCGGGCGTGCAGCCCAGTTGCTCACAGTTAAGCAGCAGCGGTTCCGGGTCCGGCTTGGGTTTGCTGACATGGTCGGGGCACACCACGCTGACCGGTGCCGGTTGCAGGTCCAGCCGTTGCAGCAGCGGCTCGGTGAGCCAACTCGGTTTGTTGGTGGAAATGCCCCAGGTGATGCCGGCGCCGGCGAGGGTCTCGATCAGCGCCAAGATGCCGGGGTAGGGTGACGTGGCGCGCCCCAGGTCGTCGCGGTAGATCTCCAGGAAGCGCAGGCGCTTGGGTTCGAACAGTTCATGGTCCTGGGCCAGGTCCAGCGCCAGCGACACCATGGCGCGGGCGCCGTCGGAAACTACCGCGCGTACCGCCTCGGGGTCCATCGGCGCCAGGTCGTGCTCCGCGCGCAGGGCCTGCACCACCTCGATAAATTCCGGTGCGGTATCCAGCAGGGTGCCGTCGAGGTCGAAGACAACGGCCTTGAGGTGGGAGGGAAACACTCAGGCGGGCTTGCGGCAGTGGATCATGTAGTTGACGCTGACGTCTTTCTCTTCCAGCCAGTATCTGCCGGTGATCGGGTTGTACAGCAGGCCGGTCATATGCTCCAGCGTCAGGCCGCTTTCGCGCACCCACTCTGCCAGCTCGGCGGGCTTGATCAGCTTGGTGTAGTCGTGGGTACCCTTCGGCAGCAGCCGCAGGATATATTCGGCGCCGACAATCGCAAACAGGTAAGACTTCGGGTTGCGGTTGATAGTGGAAAAGTAGAGATCGCCGCCTGGCTTGCACAGGTCAGTGCAGGCCTGCACTACCGCCGAGGGGTCGGGCACGTGCTCGAGCATTTCCAGGCAGCACACCACGTCGTAGGATTCGGGCTCATCAGCGGCGAGCGCTTCGGCGGTGGTCTGGCGGTAGTCCACCTCGATGCCGGATTCCAGGCGGTGGATGCGCGCCACTTCCAGCGGCGCTTCACTCATATCTATGCCGGTGACGGTGGCGCCGCGCTGTACCATGCTCTCGGCGAGGATGCCGCCGCCGCAGCCCACATCGACCAGGCGCTTGCCGGCCACCGGTGAACGCTGGTCAATGTAGTTCGCGCGCAGCGGGTTGATCTGGTGCAGGGGCTTGAAGTCGCCGTTGCGGTCCCACCAGCGTGACGCCAGTTCGTTGAACTTGGCGATTTCCTTGGCATCGACGTTTTCAAGCGTGCTGTCGACTGATTCCTGGCTACTCATGGTGTCCTCGGTGTTCGTTTGCTGCTACGCGGATACGATGGTTTGCGCCCAGCGGTTTGCGCGTGTCAGGACATCGTCCAGGTCAAGGCTCAGCAACTGGCGGTCGGCCATCAGCGCCTTGCCGCCTACCCAGCTATGGGTGAGCTGGGCGGCGTCAGTGGCGTACACCAGCTGCGAGACCGGGTTGTACAGCGGCTGGGTTTCCGGCTGGGCAAAATCGACTGCTACCAGGTCTGCCAGTTTGCCGACTTCCAGGCTGCCGATCTGATCCTGCAAGCCCATGGCGCGAGCGCCGTTAATGGTAGCCATCTCCAGCACCGTGGCGGCGGGCAGGGCGGTGGCGTCTCCCTCGCTGAGCTTGGCCAGCAGGGCCGCGCTGCGCATTTCGCCGGGCAGGCTGAGATCGTTGTTGCTGGCGGCGCTGTCGGTACCCAGGGCGACATTGACCCCGGCGCCCAGCAGTGCCGGTACCGGGCAGCGCCCGGAGCCCAGCTTCATATTGGACTCCGGGCAGTGGATGACATGGGCGCCGACTTCGGCCAGCAGCGCCATTTCATCGGCTTCTACGGAAGTCATATGCACACACTGGGTGCGCGGCCCGATCAGCCCCAGCTCGTTGAGGCGTGCCAGCGGGCGCTGGCCGTGGGCTTTGATGCTGTCCTCGATTTCCTGTTGGGTTTCGTGCAGGTGGATATGGATGGGCAGGTCCAGCTCCGCCGCCAGCATGGCCACCTTGCCCAGCGCCGCCTCGTTAACGGTGTAGGGCGAGTGCGGCCCGAATACGACCTGCACCAGCTCGCTGTGCTTGAGGTCGTCGCGCAGGGCCAGCCCTTTGCTGATGTAGTCATCGCTATCGGCTCCCCAGGCGCTGGCGAAATCAAAGATCGGGAAACTGAGCTGGCAGCGCATGCCGGCGTGGTGGGTGGCCTCGGCCACCACGTTGGGGAAGAAGTACATGTCCGAGAAGCAGGTAGTGCCGCCGCGCAGCATTTCTGCGATGGCCAGCTCGGCGCCGTCGCGCACGAACTCGGCGCTGACATGCTGCATCTCCGCCGGCCAGATGTGCTCCTCCAGCCAGGGCATCAGCGCCAGGTCGTCGGCATAGCCGCGCAGCAGGCTCATGGGCGCGTGGCCGTGGCTGTTTATGAAGCCCGGGAACAGGGCGTGGCCCGGCAGGTCCAGGACCTGCTCAGCGGCTACGGATTGCGCCTGGTCGCGCGGCAGGATGGCGCTGATGCGGTCGTCGGTGATGGCCAGGCTGTGGTTTTCCAGCACCTCGCCACGGGGCACTACCGGGATGATATGGCCTGCGTGGATAAGGGTGTCTGCTCGAGTCATGGGGCCGGCGCCGGGGGGTTGCTGCTATGGATGTGTTGTCGGTTCTGGCGCCTGCCTGGGGCGACCATTTCGGGGCGCCAGTATACCCGTAATCCGGGAAAAAAATGGCGCGAAAAATGCTTTGTCCGTATAATCGGTCGTTTTCGTCAACGGGGTGTGGAACAAGTAATACATGGGTGATTTAGCCAAGGAAATCCTGCCTGTAAACATCGAAGACGAGCTCAAGCAGTCCTACCTGGACTATGCGATGAGCGTGATTGTCGGGCGAGCCCTCCCGGACGTTCGCGACGGCCTGAAGCCGGTCCACCGCCGCGTGCTCTACGCGATGAACGAACTCAACAACGACTGGAACAAGGCCTACAAGAAGTCGGCTCGTATCGTCGGTGACGTCATCGGTAAATACCATCCCCACGGTGATTCCGCGGTCTACGACACCATCGTGCGTATGGCCCAGCCCTTCAGCCTGCGCTATATGCTGGTGGACGGGCAGGGGAACTTCGGCTCCATCGACGGCGACTCGGCGGCGGCCTACCGGTACACCGAGGCCAAGCT
>JASJBK010000166.1 GCA_030066555.1 Halieaceae bacterium | reverse complement strand
GTGCTGCCACCAGTGGTCCAGTGACATCACCCTGGGCGTGTGCCAGGCTCCGACACCTTTGCCGGCCTGCAGGCGGCCCCAGGACTGACGTATACGCCGTGCCAGACGGTGATTCGGAGTGAGAACAGGAATGCCGGCCGAGAGGCTCTCGACCAGCTGATCTACCGGGTAAAAGTCGTAGTCGGGGTTCACGGGCTTCCTGCTGTGCCCCGGTATTCTAACCTGCGGGTTTTCTATAGAATAGCGCGCCCGCGAAGGACACGAGCATGAGCCAGGTAAAAGTAGATAACGTCAACGTCGAGGCCTACGAGGTTCTCACCACGCCGGAGGCACTCAAGCAGGAACTCCCACTGTCCGATGCTGCATCGGACATGCTGGCGGAAAGCCGCCAGGTGGTTCGCGACATCCTCGATCGCAAAGACCATCGCATGTTTATTGTGGTGGGTCCCTGCTCAATCCACGACACCGAGGCGGCCATGGACTATGCGCAGCGCCTCAAGGCATTGGCTGACGAGGTCTCTGACACGCTCTACCTGGTAATGCGCGTGTACTTTGAGAAGCCTCGCACCACGGTGGGCTGGAAAGGCCTGATCAACGACCCCTACATGAACGATTCCTTCAAGATCGAGGACGGCCTGCACATCGGCCGCAAGCTGATGCTGGACATCCTTGAGCTGGGACTGCCTACTTCCACCGAAGCACTTGATCCTATTTCACCCCAGTACCTCGCGGACTGCATCAGCTGGTCTGCGATCGGCGCCCGCACCACCGAATCCCAGACCCACCGGGAAATGGCCAGCGGGCTGTCATCGGCGGTGGGTTTCAAGAACGGCACCGACGGCGGCCTGCAGGTGGCCATCAATGCCCTGAAATCGGTCTCCAAGCCACACCGCTTCCTGGGTATCAACCCGGCCGGGGAAGTGGCCGTGATCAAGACCACCGGCAACGCCTACGGCCACGTGGTGTTACGCGGCGGCAGTGCCGGCCCCAACTACGATTCTGTGCACGTGAAACTGTGCGAGGACGAGCTGGAGGGCGCCGGTGTCACCCCGAGCATTATGGTGGATTGCTCCCACGCCAACTCCAACAAGCAGCCGGAACTGCAGCCGCTGGTGATGGACAACGTCGCCAACCAGGTGCTGGAAGGCAATCACTCGATTGTCGGCCTGATGGTGGAAAGCAATATTGGCGCCGGCAACCAGCCCATTCCGGAAAATCTCGGGGATCTTCAGTACGGCGTATCAGTCACCGATGGCTGCATCGACTGGGACACCACTGCACAAGCCATCCGCGACATGCGCGACAAGCTCAAGGATGTGTTGCCGAACCGCACCGCCTGAACTGCCAGTCGCCATCGCAGCACAGGCGTCGCACCGTCTCTATGGGCAAATCGCTCTTGCTGGATTGCGTCGGGTCGAGTTTCAGTGCGCGTTCGTCGACGTGCACTGTGACCTGGTAGTGATCCGCGCTGCAACTGCGTTTTCCCTCTCCGCCAGCGAGATACGAACGGCAGAGTTCCACGAACGCATCGGCCTGCTCCTGCTGAAGCGCGGACGCGTCACGTGACGCATCGGCATCAATTTCGCTCAGTTCGGTTTCAAGGAGTTCGCTTTCCAATTCTGCAGTGTCCGAATCCTGAATTTGTGCCATCGCCATCTCCAGCGCCTTCATCACCAATCCCCCCTGCTCTTCAGGCAGCTGCAGACTGATACTGACCGAGCCATCGCCGCGTGGTGTGTAGCTGAGGTAGCGCTGAATCTGCAGCCGATTGGCATCAGCGGTCGATACCCCGAGCTGCACATTGCGCAGTTCATAGCAGTGCCGATCAACATGGGCCGCAGTGGCCCTCAGCGCGAAGGCGAGCAACTGGTCTTCAGTCTGCGGCGTCGCCACCCGGGTGAGCGCACGCGCCTTGGAATAGGAAAGGTCCCCTTTCTGGAAAGCCCGGGATATTGCGTCGAGATCAAACAGGGCATTAGCCACCCGCAGCTTCTCCCGCGCCGTGCACGGCGCGATCCCGCACTTCATATTCAACCACTCCGCGCAGTTGTTGAAGTGGTAGGCCTTCCACCCCTGCCGCAAGTCGAACTCCCTCACCAGCACCAGGAACTCATACTCGCTGGCATTGATGTGCTGCGACAGGCTCACGATGCTCTCTTCGAGTTCATCCAGCGAGCGGCGTGAGATGGCCCTGGTGGGCTGTGCAATAGCGTTCATTTATGCCTCCTGGCGACGAACCTTCCTACTTGGGAGTGCGCTCTCTCAGTAACTCGCTCTCTCAGGAATGCGCTCTATCCAATTGATTTATATGAATAATATTAGCCATGTTGAGGAGTTTTCGAAGTCCCCTGTTCAATCAATTCAGGTCAAATTCCGCGTGTTGGTTATTCCCTTGCTGTGGGCGAACCAAGGTGCATGGCTGGAGACGGGCTAGCCGATCAGCGGTAGCAGCGGGACGGGGGACGTGCGCCGCGAAGGGTTTCTGAAAGGAGAGTTACGAGCGCTTTTGATATAGACAGCGACTTAGCGCCTCGAAAGTTCTCTGAGGCGCTATAACCGAGCGGTTCTGGCTGGAAAAGTGATGTAGCGCCTCGAAAGGCAAATGAGGCGCTACGTCGAGCGGTCCTAGTAATAGGCGTTAGAGCGGTCCGAATGGTCCGTAATGTCCCTGACACCAGCCAACTGCGGCAACTGCTCCAGCAGGGTTTTCTCTACCCCGCCCTTCAGGGTGGCATCGACCATGCCGCAGCCCTGGCAGCCGCCGCCAAACTGCAGCACGGCGAAGTTGTCTTCAGTGACCTCGATCAGCGACACCTCACCGCCGTGGGCCGCCAGCGCCGGGTTGACCTCGTTGTAAAGCACGTAGTTGATGCGGTCTTCGATGGGGCTGTTGTCGTCGACCCGTGGCATCTTGGAATTGGGGGCTTTGATAGTCAGCTGGCCGCCCATGCGATCCTTGGCGTAATCCACCAGTGCATCTTCCAGGTACGGCAGGCTGCGGCCCTCAAACCAGGCACTGAACTTGTCAAACTTCTTCTCTTCATCGTCGTCCTGGACATCGCCATCACGACAATAGGCAATACAGGTTTCCGCGCGGGGCGTACCTGGCTGGTTGATGAATACCCGAACGCCCAGCGCATCTTCCTGCTTGGAAAGCAGTTCGGCGAGATATTCCTGGGCAGATTCAGTGATGGTGACCATAAAACCGCAGTCCTTGAGCCTTTCGCTCTCTTAACCTAGTAAATCAGTCGGGTATTATAGACAAGCACCGCTCATATTACGAGACCGGCAGCTCGCAATCTATATCAAAATATTTTGATATAGATACACCCCTTTGCTAGACTGCGCGCCTGCTGAGTTTTGAATGGATATTCCCCCGTGAGCACCACCCTGACAGACGCCCTCGCCCAGCGCATTCTCATTATCGATGGGGCCATGGGCACCATGATCCAGGATTACAAGCTGCAGGAAGAGGACTACCGCGGCGAGCGCTTTGCCGACCACCCGGTAGACCTCAAGGGGAATAACGACCTGCTGTCGCTAACACGCCCTGATGTTATACGGGAGATCCACGAGGTCTACCTGGAAGCGGGTGCGGATGTCATCGAGACCAACAGTTTCAATAGCACTGCAGTCGCCCAGGACGACTATCAGCTCGGCGGCATAGTTGAAGAGATCAACCTTGCTGCCGCGAGAGTTGCCAGGGAAGCGGCGGACGCAGCAACAGCCAGGAACCCGGATAAACCCCGATTTGTCGCCGGTGTCCTCGGCCCTACCCCAAGGACGGCGTCAATCTCGCCAGACGTCAACAATCCCGGTGCGCGCAACATTACCTTTCAGGAGCTGGCGAATGACTACAAGGCGGCTACCCTTGCCCTGATTGAGGGCGGCGTCGATATCCTGCTGGTAGAAACGATCTTCGATACCTTGAATGCGAAGGCCGCGGTATTCGCTATCAAGGAAGCCTTCGCAGACCTGGGCCGGGAACTGCCGGTCATGATTACCGTCACCTTCCCCGACATGAGCGGCCGCAACCTTTCCGGTCAGAACCCGGAGGCCTTCTGGAATGCCATCGCCCATGCAAAACCCCTGATCGTTGGCACCAACTGCGGACGCCGCTTCAGCGAGATACGTCCCTTCGCGGAAGAGCTGGCCAATGCCGCAGATTGCTATTTCAGCGGCCATTTCAACGCCGGCCTTCCCAATGCCTTTGGTGAATACGACGAGACCCCCGGTGACATGGCAGGCGAGCTAAAGGATTTCGCCGAACGCGGCTTCCTCAACCTGGTAGGCGGCTGCTGCGGGACCACGCCGGATCACATCCGCGCCATCGCCGATGCCGTGGCTGGTGCCGCACCGCGCGCCCTGCCTCAGCCCGAACCTGACTGCCGCCTGAGCGGCCTTGAGCCTTTCAACATCGGCCCGGAGTCCCTGTTCGTGAACGTCGGTGAGCGCTGCAACGTCACCGGCTCGGCGCGCTTCAAGCGCCTGATCCTCGAGGAGGATTACGACACGGCCCTGGAAGTGGCCCGCGACCAGGTGGAAAACGGTGCCCAGGTCATCGATATCAACATGGATGAAGGCATGCTTGATGCCGAGAACGCCATGGTGACCTTCCTGAACCTGGTGGCCTCGGAGCCGGATATTTCCCGGGTGCCGATCATGGTCGACTCTTCCAAGTGGGAGGTGATCGAGGCGGGTCTGCGTTGCATCCAGGGGAAACCCGTGGTGAATTCAATTTCACTGAAGGAAGGCGAAGCCGACTTCATCGAGAAAGCAGAGCTGTGCCTGCGTTACGGTGCCGCGGTAGTGGTAATGGCTTTTGACGAAGACGGCCAGGCAGACAGCTTCGAGCGCAAGGCGGAGATCTGCAAGCGCTCCTACGACATCCTGGTAGACCAGGTCGGCTTTCCACCCCAGGACATCATCTTCGACCCGAACATTTTCGCGATCGCCACGGGCATCGAGGAGCACAACAACTACGCGGTGGACTTTATCGAGGCCACTCGCTACATCCGCGAGCAGCTGCCCGGCGCCATGATATCCGGGGGCGTCAGCAACGTGTCCTTCTCCTTCCGCGGCAACAACCCGGTACGGGAAGCGATTCACTCGGTGTTCCTGTACCACGCAATCCGCGCCGGTCTCAGCATGGGCATCGTCAACGCCGGCCAGCTTGCGGTGTACGACGACCTGCCCGAGGACCTGCGCGAGGGCGTAGAGGATGTGGTGCTCAACCGCCGCGAGGATTCCACCGAGCGCCTGCTGGAGCTGGCGGAACGCTACCGCGACAGCGGCGGCCAGCAGGCTCGCGAGGAGGACCTGGCCTGGCGCGAGGCGCCGGTCGCCAAGCGCCTCGAGCACGCCCTGGTCAAGGGCATCAACAGCTTTATTGAAGAGGACGCCGAGGAAGCACGACAGGCGTTTGATCGACCCATCCAGGTCATCGAGGGTCCCTTGATGGACGGCATGAATGTGGTCGGGGACCTGTTTGGCGAGGGCAAAATGTTCCTGCCCCAGGTGGTCAAGAGTGCTCGGGTCATGAAGCAGGCGGTGGCCTACCTGCAGCCCTACATCGAGGCGGAGAAAAGCGAGGACAGCAAGAGCAATGGCAAGATCCTCATGGCCACGGTGAAGGGCGACGTCCATGACATCGGCAAGAATATTGTTGGCGTGGTGCTGCAGTGCAACAACTTTGAGGTCATCGACCTCGGTGTGATGGTGCCTGCCGAGGACATACTCCGGGTCGCCAACGATGAGCAGGTCGACATTATTGGCCTGAGTGGCCTGATTACCCCGTCACTGGATGAAATGGTACACGTGGCCAGCGAGATGCAGCGCCAGGGCTTCTCGGTGCCGCTGATGATTGGCGGTGCTACCACTTCCAAGGCCCATACCGCGGTGAAGATCGAGCCCAGCTACCAGAACGACCTGACGGTCTATGTACCGGATGCCTCCCGCAGCGTCTCGGTGGCCACCCATCTGGTCAGCGAAAACAAGGCGGACTTTGTCGGTGAACGCCGCGATGAATACATCAAGGTGCGCGAGCGTATGGCCAACCGCAAGCCCAGGGCCGAGCGCCTGGCCTACGCCGACGCCCGGGCCCGCGCTTTTGCGCCGGCCTGGGACAGCTACCAGCCACCTACTCCGGCCTTTACCGGGGTGCGCGCGCTCGATGACTATCCCATTGAAGCGCTGGTCGATACGATCGACTGGACGCCTTTCTTCATCACCTGGGAACTGCACGGCAAGTTCCCTGCCATTCTCGAGGACGAGGTGGTAGGCGAAACCGCCAGCCAGCTATTTGCCGATGCCCAGGCGATGCTCAAGCGCATCATCGACGAGAAGTGGCTGACCGCGCGGGCGGCCTTCGGATTCTGGCCGGCCAGCAAGGTCGGCAGCGATGATATTGCAGTGTATGCCGATGCCAGCCGCAGCGAGCGGCTGGCCACCCTGCACCACCTGCGCCAGCAGACCGCGATGGTCAATGGCAAACCCAACCTGTGCCTGGCGGATTATGTGGCGCCGGAGAACAGCGGCATCGATGACTTTGTCGGGGGCTTCGTGGTGACCACGGGTATCGGCCTTGACGAGAAGATTGCCGAGTTTGACGCCCAGCACGACGACTACAACAGCATCCTCCTGAAGGCACTGGCCGACCGCCTGGCGGAGGCCTTTGCCGAGCACCTGCACCTGCGGGTGCGTAGGGAATTCTGGGGCTACGCCGAACAGGAAGCGCTCAGCAACGAAGAGCTGATCCGCGAGAAATACCGCGGTATTCGCCCGGCACCGGGGTATCCAGCCTGCCCCGACCACACCGAGAAAGAAACCCTGTTCAGCTTGCTGGACGCCCCCCACCACACCGGCGTGGAGCTCACCGAGCACTTTGCGATGACGCCGACCGCCTCGGTCAGCGGTTTCTATTTCTCTCACCCCGAGGCGCGCTATTTTGCCGTCGGCCAGATCGCCAGAGACCAGGTCGAAGACCTCGCAGAGCGCAAGAGCGTGCCGGTGGAAGATATCGAACGCTGGCTGCGCCCCAACCTGGACTACATGTAGGAACGACTGAAGCTATGGCAAACGCAGACCAGGAACAACAAACGCCGCCGGAACCCCAGAAGCGCCTGAATCCCTTTCAGGTAATAGGCAGTGTGATTGCCGCTGCCTTCGGGGTGCAAAGCAGCCGCAACCGCGAGCGGGACTTCAGCCATGGCAGCTTCGGCCCCTTTATCGCAGCGGGTATTATCTTCACGATTCTGTTTATCGGTGCACTGTACCTGGTGGTGTCCACAGTGCTGAGCGGAAGGTAGCGAGGACTGCTCGCCCTGGCTCAATGCGGCGCAGGGCGCAGCAAGAAAATAGCCTCAGGAAGGCATCCCCGCCAGCCAATAGACGACCGTAGCGATGACGATAGTCACAATGGCAGTGGTAGCAATAGCGTCGGCGCGAGCGTCGCTAGAATCTTTCTGGTCGGTCATGGTGTTTCCCCCCGGTTCGAAACTGAAGTAATGGTCTGAACGGGCGCGGATTATAACAGCAGATTTCCC
>JASJBK010000165.1 GCA_030066555.1 Halieaceae bacterium | reverse complement strand
CTGGCAGCCTTGGCCGCGCGCTTGTCGGCGGCTTTCGCTGTCTTGGCCGCCTTGGCGCGCGCTGCCGCTGCTTTTTTGCGAGCAGCATCTACCGCCTTACGTTCCTTGGCGAGAGTTTTTTCCAGCGCTTTGAGCGCATCGTTGGCGCGCTTGACGAGAGGAGACTGAGCCGGCTTCCTGGCCTTGGCTGCTGCCTTCTTCTTAGCTGGAGCCTTTTTCTTTGCTGGTGCTTTCTTTGCCTTGGCTTTCGTTTTTGCTTTGGGACGAGTTGCCATAGTGCATTTCCCCGTGGTTATTATTGAATGGCACGTGGCGAAAATAGCATAGAGGTTTCACCCCGTTCAAGACGGGGGAAACGGTTTGCAAACAGGGGAGTCCCGCGGGAAAGCTTGTTTAGCTGAGCGCCTTCAGCACCATGGCGGTGATGTTCTCGACGCTGCCAACGCCTTCGACACGATGGTAGGCGGGCGCCGAGTCGCCTTCGAGGCCCTGATAGAAATCGATCAGCGGCGCAGTCTGGTCATGGTAGACCTGCAGGCGCTTGCGCACCGTCTCTTCCTTGTCGTCTTCACGCTGTACCAGGGGCTCGCCGGTTTCATCGTCGAGGCCTTCGTTATGCGGCGGATTATGGGTCACATGATAGATACGGCCAGAGGCCTCGTGCACGCGACGCCCGCTGAGGCGTGCAACGATCTCTTCATCTTCTACCGCAATTTCCAGCACGTGGTCGATGGGCACGCCGGCATCAACCACGGCCTGGGCCTGGGGAATGGTGCGCGGAAAACCATCAAACAGGAAGCCGTTGGCGCAGTCGTCCTCGGCGATGCGTTCCTTGACCAGGGCGATGATCAGGTCATCGGACACCAGTGCACCTGACGCCATGACTTCCTTGGCTTCGAGACCCAGCGGCGTGCCGGCCTTCACCGCGGCGCGCAGCATGTCGCCGGTGGAAATCTGTGGAATGGAAAAATGCTTGCAAATGAACTGGGCCTGGGTGCCCTTACCTGCGCCGGGGGCGCCCAACAGAATCAGTCGCATCAGAATTTAGCCCTGGAGAATGCGGTGTGAACAAGGTTGGAAACCATACAGGGGCGGGCTGGCCAGTTCAAGCGTCGCCCCGCTCCTCGCGCTTGACCGCCTCCCAGAGCTGGTCCAGTGCTTCCAGCCGGGTATCCTCGACGCGATCACCGCGGGCGTGGACCCTGGCTTCCACCGCGTTAAAACGCCCTTCGAATTTGGCGGTAGCGCGGCGCAGTGCCGCCTCGGCGTCGATGCCACTGTGGCGCACCAGGTTCACGCAGCTGAACAACAGGTCACCCAGCTCGTCTTCCAGGCGGTCCTTGTCACCGGTACTCGACTGCCTGGCCTCGGCCACTTCCTGCAGCTCTTCGGTGATCTTGGCAATCGCACCCTCGGCATCCGGCCAGTCAAAGCCAACGTTGGCGGCGCGCTTCTGTACCTTCTGGGCTCGGCTGAGAGCCGGCAGCGCATGCGGTATGTCATCCAGCGCCAGGGTCTGTTGGCGGGCGGCGCGCTCCTGGCGTTTGATCGCCTCCCAGCTCTGCTTGACCTCTGCAACGCTGGCCTCGCCGTCGACCAGGCCCTCGATCTCACCCCCTGCAAAAACATGCGGGTGGCGACGCACCAGCTTGTCCACCAGGGTATGGATGATCTGGGGAAAATCGAACAGGCCGCGCTCCTGGCCCATCTGGGCGTAGAACACCACCTGGAACATCAGGTCACCGAGCTCTTCGGCAACGTGATCAAAGTCGCCGTGCTCAATCGCCTCGACCAGCTCATAGGCCTCCTCCAGCGTGGAGGGCACGATGGTGGAAAAATCCTGCTGCAGGTCCCAGGGGCAACCGAACTCGGGATCGCGCAGGCGCTGCATGACGCGCAACAGGTCGTCGATGCGGTAGCGGGCGTCATCCGGCCTGTTCAACGCCGTCCTCGCTGAGCCGCCGTGCGGACATGACATTGTTGAGACCGCTGATGCGATTCAGCAGCTTGCCGAGGAAACCCAGGTCCGGCACCTCCACCCGCAGGCGCATGGTGGCGATGTGCTGGGAACTGGTGCTGGTGTTGATCGACAGCACATTGATGCGCGCCGCCGCCAGCAGCTCGGTGATATCGCGCAGCAGGCCCGGACGGTCATAGGCCTCGATGCCGATGTCCACCTCGTAACTGCCGCGGCGATCGCTTGAGCCCCAACTGACCTCGATGATGCGCTCGGGGTGCTCCATCTGCAGGTGCAGCAGGCGGCTGCAGTCGCGGCGGTGTACGCTCACACCGCGGCCCTGGGTGATGAAGCCGATAATGCCATCGCCGGGTACCGGCTTGCAGCAGCCGGCCAGGTGGCTTAACAGGTTGCCGATACCCTGCACCTGCACGTCGCCGCCTTCGTCGCGGCCGCGCACCTTGCGACGCAGCCTGGCGGCCGGCACCTCGGTAGGCTCGGCGTCGGGAATCAGCGATTGGGCCGCCGCCAGCACCTGGGCGGCACTCAGCTCAGCGGCACCGACCGCGGCAAACATATCCTCAACGCTCGCCAGCTGCACCCGGTTGGCAACGCGCTTGTAGTCGATGCTGGTCAGCGCCAGGCGTTTGAACTCACGCTCCAGCAGGCGGCGACCGGCATCGATGTTTTCATCCCGGGCCTGGGCACGGAACCAGTGCTGAACCTTGGCGCGAGCGCGGTGGGTCTTCAGGTAGCCAAGGCCCGGCTGCAGCCAGTCACGCTTCGGCAAGGCCTCGCCACCGGTAAGGATCTGCACGCGCTCGCCGGTGTGGAGCTGGTAGGTGAGCGGCACGATGGAGCCGTTGACCTTGGCGCCCCGGCAGCTATGCCCCACTTCAGTGTGCACATGGTAGGCAAAGTCCAGCGGGGTCGCGCCGGCGGCCAGGTTTACCACGTCACCATCCGGGGTAAACACGTAGACCCGGTCCTGGGACGTCTCGGCGCTGAACTGTTCGGCGAGGTCGCCGACGTCGCCGGTTTCCTCGTGCCAGTCCAGCACCTGGCGCAGCCAGGCGATCTTTTCCTCGTAGCTGCTGGACAGGCCGCCCTCCCGGTCGGAGCCCTTGTAGCGCCAGTGGGCGCACACACCCAGCTCTGCCTCCTCGTCCATGTCAAAGGTGCGAATCTGGATCTCGAGGATCTTGCCCTCGGGGCCGATCACGGCGGTGTGCAGAGAGCGGTAGCCATTCTCCTTGGGGTTGGCGATGTAGTCGTCGAACTCGTTGGGAATATTGCGCCACAGGCCGTGCACGATACCCAGCGCCGCATAGCAGTCCTTGATGTCCGGAACGAGGATGCGTACCGCGCGAATATCATAGACCTGCGAGAAGCCGATGCCCTTGCGCTGCATCTTCCGCCAGATGCTGTAGATGTGCTTGGAGCGGCCGCGCAGCTCGGCGTCGATGCCCTCCTGCGCCAGGGTCTCGGTGATCTGCTTCTTGACCCGCTCGATGAACCTGTCGCGCTCGAGGCGCTTGCCGTCCAGCAGTCGGGCGATCTTGTGGTAGTTGTCCTGGTACAGGTAGCGGAAGGACAGGTCCTCAAGCTCCCACTTGAGGTGGCCGATCCCGAGGCGGTGGGCCAGGGGGGCGTACACATCAAACACTTCCTGGGCCACGGTGCGACGATTGGCCTCGTCGTTCTTGACCGCCCGAATCGCGCAGGTGCGTTCCGCCAGCTTGATGAGGGCTACCCGCACATCGTCCACCAGCGCTATCAGCATCTTGCGGATATTGTCCTTCTGGGCGTCGGCCTGGCCCAGCACCGGTGAGTCGCGGTTTATGTTGAGGTCGCTGATGGCGGACATGCGTTGTACACCGCGCAACAGCTTGGCGACACCTGCCCCGAAGTGGCCCTCAACATCGTCAAGGGACAGGCTACCTTCGGCCACGGCCCGGTAGAGCATGGCGGCCACCAGGCTGTCGGCGCCCATATGCAGCTCCGACAGGATTTCCACCATGTCCAGGCCGGTACCGCGACAGTCGCCGTGGCCGTACCAGATGTTGTCCTCGCTGGAATCCGACGCGCGCACCGCGCAGACCGCCTCGAAGGCGCGGCCTACCTGCTCCCGATCCTCCACAGGAAAGTCCGCCAGCTGCTCCTGCAACCAGCGTCCGGCATCGGCATCACGCTCGGCGCGAACCCGGACCATGCCGATTAACCGTACACACCGGTCGACAGGTAGCGGTCGCCCCGGTCGCAGATAATGGCAACGATCACCGCGTCACTGACTTCGCTGGCTACCCGCAGCGCACCGGCAACGCAGCCGCCGGAAGAGACGCCGGCAAAAATACCCTCGCGACGAGCCAGTTCGCGCATGGTCTCCTCGGATTCCTGCTGGCTGATGTCGATCACCCGGTCGACGCGGGTGTTGTCATAGATCTTCGGCAGGTAGGCCGTGGGCCAGCGGCGAATGCCGGGAATGCTGGAGCCGTCTTCGGGCTGCAGGCCGACGATCTGGATAGCGGGGTTCTGCTCCTTGAGGAAGCGCGAGGTGCCCATGATAGTGCCGGTGGTGCCCATGGAACTGACGAAGTGGGTCACGCTACCCCCGGTATCGCGCCAGATCTCCGGGCCGGTCCCGGTGTAATGGGCCTCGGGATTGTCGGGGTTGGCAAACTGGTCAAGCACCCTGCCCTTGCCCTCGGCCTGCATGGCCATAGCCAGGTCGCGGGCACCCTCCATCCCCTCTTCCTGGGTCACCTCGATAAGCTCGGCGCCGTAAGCCGACATGGCCTGCTTGCGCTCATTGCTCATATGCGAGGGCATGATCAGCTTCAGCTGATAACCCTTGATGGCCGCGGCCATCGCCAGGGCGATCCCGGTGTTGCCGCTGGTCGCTTCGATCAGCACATCGCCGGGCTTGATATCACCGCGGGCCTCGGCCCGCTGGATCATGCTCATGGCGGGACGATCCTTGACCGAGCCGGCCGGGTTGTTGCCCTCGAGTTTCAACAGGATCGTGTTGCCGGTATCTGTACCCATGCGCTGCAGGCGCACCAGTGGCGTATTGCCGACGCAATCTTCAATCGTGGGGTAATCTGGCATGGGTCCGGGATTATACCCTGTCGTTTCGCGACTCGCTAAGCGCGCGTCGCCCTGACAGGGGCAAAATCAGTCCGGGCGCTTGAACAGCTCCCGACTTTTCAGGGGTCGGTCACCCAAATGAGCCGCCAGCACCTGTCGCATCAGGCGCTTGGCAGACTGGCGTGCATTACCGCTGAAATCACCGCGGCTGATGCTGAGCAGGTCGTGACCGCGATAGCGCGGCAGCCGCTCGGCGGCGCCGGGCGGCGCTTCTACCAGCCCGTGCTCCTCGTGGTAGTGGTACCAGCCCTGGTCATCGAGCGCCTCGCCGCTGAGGCCGTCGCAGGCCAGGTCGAAGCCGTAGCCCAGCTCTTCCAACAGCACCAGTTCAAAGCGCCGCAGGGGGATTTCGCTGGACGCCCCGTCGGCCAGTAAGGCCAGCACCGCCGCATAGTGGTCGAACAGGACCCGGTGCGGATCTTCATGGTGCAAAAGGCGCATCAGCAACTCGTTCATGTACAGCCCGCTGTAGACCCGCTCTCCCGCCAGTGACAGGGCCGGGGCCAGGGCTTCACAGGCGGACAGGTTCTTGAGCTGGGAACGGCCGCTCCATGAACACTGCAGCGGCGTGAAGGGCTGCAACAGTGCCGCACTGCTACCGCCGCGACTGCGTCGGCCCTTGGCGCCGCGGGCGACCATCGATACCCGCCCGTGCTCGCGGCTGAAAAACTCCACGATCAGCGAGGTATCCCGCCAGGGGCGGGTATGGATGACATAACCTGACTCCAGCGTTGCTTTCACGAGCGCTCGGGCGTAACCGTCCCGTCGAGACAGCGTGCACCGCTCGCAAACGCCGCGGCGGCAAGCTGCTGTGCATGACTGCGAATATCCGCTGGCCATCCGGCGGTTTCCGCCTCGAAACCCGCCTGGTCGATGGCGAACAGCGCCCGGATGGCCTCTTCGTAGCCAGGCAGGTTTCCGGCGATGGCGGACATGAAGTTATAGGCAGCGTTCTGCGAGTGCCGGGATGCGTTTACGCCCGCCTCGCTGCGACGTGCCTCGTCCACCAGTAGCCGCAACGCCGCCGAGGCGCCCCCGGGCTGGGCCTTCAACCATTCCCAATGCCGGGGCAATAGGGTCACCTCTCGGGCCACAACTCCGAGCCGGGGGCGGCCTTTGCCTGGCGAGGGCGCTTCAGGCTTCTCGCCTGCTTCACTGGCGCGCAGATCCAGGTCGATCTGTTTTCCGCTGCCGTCCTCGAAAACCAGGATGGTGCCCTGGCTGCCGGCTCGCATGCGCGCATTGATCTTGCGCACAATGGTTTGCCGGCTACCGGCAGCCAACAGAGTGTTGTCCTCGAACGCGGTATAGCGTGCTGTCATGGTCTTATCCTCCTCAGCGTGAGCAGGAATAATACCCGGGTATAAATAATTGTCAATATTACCCGGGTATTAATAGGGGCTGGCGCCCACTGAGCAGGTTTCAGGAGTGATCGTCGTAGCCGAGGCTGCGCAGTGCACGCTCGTCATCCGACCAGCCGGACTTGATCTTGACCCACAGCTTCAGCATCACCTTGGACTCGAACAGGTCTTCCATGTCCTTGCGGGCCTCGGCGCCGATCGAACGCAGGCGACTGCCGCCCTTGCCGATCAAAATACGCTTCTGGCCGTCGCGCTCGACGAATATGAGCGCCGAGATGTGCAGCACATCGTCGCGGGCGTCGAATTCCTCGATTTCCACGGTGATTGCGTAGGGCAGTTCTTCACCCAGCTGGCGCATGATCTTCTCACGCACCATTTCCGCCGCCATGAAACGCTGGCTGCGGTCGGTGACCTGGTCTTCCGGGAAAAAGTGCACCGACTCAGGTAATTCCTCGCGGATGCAGTGTTCGAGTTCGTCGATGTTGTGGCGGTTGAGTGCCGAGATGGGCAGGATTGCCTTGAAACTGCCCTGCTCGGACAGGAACTGGAGATGCGGCAACAGCGCCGACTTCTTCTCCAGCAGGTCCACCTTGTTGACCGCCAGGATCACCGGCGCCTGCCCTGCCATGGCCTGCTCGAGCACCCATTCGTCCTCATCAGTCCACTGGGTCCGGTCCACCACCATGACCACCACGTCCACGTCGGCAATCGCCGAGTGCGCGGCTCGATTCATGTAGCGGTTGATGGCCTTCTTTGCCCCCTTGTGCAGGCCCGGGGTGTCAACGAACACCACCTGGTCGCCAGCCTCGGTCTTGATGCCCAGTACCCGGTGGCGGGTGGTCTGCGGCTTGCGCGAGGTAATACTGATCTTCTGGCCAAGGATATGGTTGAGCAGGGTCGACTTGCCAACATTGGGCCGGCCGATGATCGCAACATAGCCACAGCGTTCCGTCACCGCCGGTGCCTCATCGCTCATCCAGCAACTCCAGCACGGCACCTGCCGCCGCCTGTTCAGCCCGACGGCGGCTGCTGCCGGTACCAGTGTGTCTGAGGGCCGGCTCCCCGACACGGCACTCCACCGTGA
>JASJBK010000015.1 GCA_030066555.1 Halieaceae bacterium | reverse complement strand
CGCATAGCCAACCCGCCGGGCTTCGACTCCGCCAATGCCTTTGAGATGGACGAGGTGGCGGTACAGGTCAGGCCTACCTCCCTGGCCGGCCCGGTGATCGTCATAGAAGAGGTGCTGATCGACGGCGCCCGCCAGGGAGGTAGGCCTGACCTGTACCGCCACCTCGTCCATCTCAAAGGCATTGGCGGAGTCGAAGCCCGGCGGGTTGGCTATGCGCAGGCCCAGGATTTCACCTCGGCCCTGCTGCAGGTTGAAGTTCACCACGGATACCCGCACCGGCGTTCCCACCACCTCACTGCCAACGTCCTCGATTACCTGCTTGATGATGGCATCGAGGTTCTGCAGCACCATTAACATCGCGATGCTCACCACGGCCACCAGGGCGACGACCGCCCCGAGTACGATCTTTACTGCCTTGCTCATGCAACCTGCCTCCTGTTGGGTCCCTCACTATAGAACACCAGCTCAAGGCTGTAGAACAAGCTGACGGCACTGGGGCATAATAATCGCCCCTCGCACCAGACCCAGGGCAGCATGTACTACCGCTATTTCGGCTTGAAGGAAGAACCCTTCTCCATCGCCGTAAACCCCAGGTACCTGTTTATGAGCGCGCGCCACCGCGATGCGCTTGCGCACCTTTTGTATGGGGTGGGCGCCGGCGGGGGCTTTATCCTGCTCACCGGCGAGGTCGGCACGGGCAAGACGACAATCAATCGCTGCCTGCTGGAACAGCTCCCGGATAACACCGACATCGCCATCATCCTCAATCCCGCTCTGAATGCTGACGAGCTGTTGGCCACGGTCTGCGATGAGCTGGGAATCGAGTACGGGCGCGATGCCACACTCAAGGACCTGACCGACCGGCTGCACGGTTTCCTGCTGCAGAACTACCGGCAGGATCGCAACACGGTGCTGCTGATCGACGAGGCCCAGCACCTGCAGTTCGAGGTACTCGAGCAGATTCGCCTGCTGACCAACCTGGAAACCAATACCAGGAAGCTGCTGCAGATTATCCTGGTAGGCCAGCCCGAGCTGACGGCCATGTTGGCCAAGCCGGAGCTGCGCCAGCTCAGCCAGCGCATTACCGCCCGCTACAACCTGCAGCCGCTCAACCAGGGCGAGACCGATGCCTATATCCGCCACCGCCTGCAGGTGGCCGGGCTCCCCGCCAACCAGGAACTGTTCCCGTCACGGGTGGTCAGGGAAATCTTCCGGGCGACCCGCGGGATTCCCCGCCTTATCAATGTGGTCTGTGACCGGGTCCTGTTGGGCAGTTACGGCCAGAACGAGTCCCGCGTCAGCATGAAAATGCTGCGCCAGGCGCTGCGCGAGGTGATGGGCGATGAGCCGTTGCAGCGCAGCGGTAGCTGGCGCTGGGCATTGGCAGCGGTAATGCTGCTGGTAGCGGCGGTGCCCGCCTGGTATTTCTTCGGATCGGAACTGGCAGCTCGCATCGCACCGGTGACCAACGCAGCGCCGCTGGCCAGGGCGCCGGCGACTGTGCCGGCTGCGCCCCAGGTACTGCCAGCCATACCGGGGCTGGTAGAGACCCGCCAGGCGGCCCTGCAGGAACTGGCTTCTCACCAGGGGCTGGCGCCGACAACCGGCAGCATCTGTCCAGCGCTCGCGTCACAGGGCTGGCGCTGCGAGTCCCTGGATGCCGGTAGCTGGGAAGAGCTACTGGAGTATGACCGTCCGGCAGTATTGACGCTGGTCTCCCCGGCGCGCTTCGTGTCCTATGCGGTGCTGGTTGCGGTGGAGGACGATCACGGTGTGCTCCGTTCCGGCCTGGGGGAACAGCGTGTGCCCCTGTCGGTGATCGGTCCCCAGTGGCGCGGTGACTTCGAACTGATCTGGCAGCCTCCCGGAGACTATGCCGGCCCGGTGAGCCTGGGGGACAGCGGCCCCGTGGTGGCGTGGTTGGCGCAGGCCTTTGCCAGCCTGGACGGCCAGTCCCAGCCGCTGGCCGGTGAAGAATTCAATGCCGCGCTGGAAGCCCGGGTGCGTCTGTTCCAGCGCCAGTTCAAGCTGCGCGATGACGGTGTGGTAGGCCTGAAGACGCTGCTCAAACTCAACGCGGTGCGCGGCGAGAGTCTTTCGCTGCAGCGCAGCAGCGGCCTGGCGCAGCTGAGAGAGAACTGATGTCACTGATCCTGGATGCCCTCAATCGCTCCGATTCGGATCGCAGTGGATCAGCCGATACCCCCGGCTTGCACTCCGTGCATGGCCCGCGCGGCGACGAGTCGTCGCCGGCCTGGCGCCGCTTCCTGTGGCCGGGCCTGACCCTGGTCTTCGCCGCGATCGCAGGCCTGATCTGGTGGGAGGGTGGTTCTGAACCCCAGGCACCGCCGGTCGTACGTGCGGAGCCGACCGCTGCGCCCAGGCCGGCACCGGTAGCCACGCCTGCGGAGGTTCGCCCGGCGGTAGCCGCACAACCCCGGCCGCAAGCGCGACGCGAGATTCCGCGCGAATCGATGGCGCAGCTGCCGCGCCCGGCGCCGGGTTTCTCGGACGATGTGGCGGCGTTGTATTCGCAGATGCAGGCGGCCGGTGTCGACCCCAATGAGCCGGTGGCACCACCGCCATCAGAGCCAGCGCGCCCGCGGCTGTCCTCCCAGATGGCGGCGGAGTCGCTGGCTGAGCTTGAGCAGATGGCACAGGCGGCGGAACCTGCTCGCCCCGAACCGGTTGAAGAGGCTGCACCCGCGCCACAGGCCCAGGCCTATGATGTCGAGGCCCTGGCCCGGGCGGCACAGGCAGAGCTGGACAACCGCCCGCGCCGCAACGACCCGCCGGTCCAGCATGAGGCTCCGTTCATCACCGACCTGCGCCAGTCGCAGAAGGACCAGATTCCCAGTATTTTTTACAACCAGCACAACTGGTCCTCAGACCCGGCCCGCCGCAGCGTGATCCTGAACGGCCAGGAGCGACGCGAGGGGCAGCAGGTGAAGCCCGGCCTGCGGCTGGTAGAGATCCTTGAGACCTCAATCGTGCTCAATTTCAATGGTACGGAATTCCAGCTGCGCTCATTGAATAGCTGGGTGAACCTCTAGGTCGGCGCCCGATTGGCAAGCCCCGGCGTAGGTGCTAAGGTTTTTGCCAGTCTGCATATATAAATCTACCCACTACATAAAAACACTGGGGATCTCATCATGAAGCTGATTACCGGCCTGCTATTCCTGCTCGCTACCAACCTGGCTTTCGCCGAGTGTGACCGGCCTATCCCACCGCAACTACCCGATGGCGCGTCCGCCGACCTGGAAACCATGGTCGAGGGACAAAAGGCAGTCAAAGCCTATGTTGCGGCAACCGAGGCCTACCTCGATTGCCTGAATGAAGAGGGCGCCGCCGCTGCGGATGAGGAAACTCCCGAGGAACAGCTTGCGCGCATCGAGCTGCACAACAAGGCGGTCGATGACATGGAGGCCCTGGCCGCCGCCTTCAATGAAGAAATTCGCGAATACAAGGCCAAGGGCGAGTAGACCCGCCGGCTACGCTCTCTGTCCCCGCCGCCAGGCGGCTGGACTCACCCCAGTCAACTTCCTGAACGCACGGCCGAAATTGGCCGGGTCGCTGTAGCCCAGTTGCTCCGCCACGTCCGCCACGCTCAAGGCTGCCTGCTGCAGCAGCGCGTCGGCACACTCCAGCTGTTCTGCCTCCAGTAGCGATCGATAGCTGGTCGACTGGCGCTTGAGCCTGCGGATCAAGGTGCGCGGCGTTGTGTGCAGCTCCTCGGCGAGCTCTTCCAGCCCGGGCGCCCCGCGCTCGCCGGCGGCACCGGCGCGCACCTGGTCGAAGTGACTGGCGAGCATGCTGCGTACCTGCTCCGCGGTGTTTGAGCTGGGGGTGAGCCTGCTGATCACCTGCCGACACTTGGCGATGTTGGAGCGGTAGCTGCCCTCGTCGTAGAGCGGGGAGGGCAGGTGGGTCCAGCTGGCAGGGATCACCAGCGCCACCGCATCGGCGTCGAACTCGCAGCGCGCCCCGTATACCTGCTCCAGCTCTCGCACATACTCGGGAGCCGGCCAGGGAAAGCAAATAGTCACATAGTCACCGACCGGGTGGCCGACGATGGTCTCCACCAGCGCTTCCAGCACCCGCAGGATCGACTCGGAGGTGATGCGGTGATACAGCGCGTCGCCGGTGAGGTCGGACATGCTGAACACCGCCTGGCGTCCCCGGATGGTGAAATCCGCCGACAGGGTGGTAATGCGCACTGGGTGGTAGTCCGCCATCACCCGAAGCGCGGCCCCCAGGGTCGGCGCGCTGAGCGCTGCAAAGCCCAGCGGACCGTGAGTGCTGATGTTGAGCTGCAGGCCGACCCGCGCCGCCCAGCCAGGTTCCGCCTGCGCCCCGTCGATATTGCGCAGCAGGCGGGCCATGGGCTCAAACTCCAGGTATTCACGCTGCATCATGGTGGCCTCGGTCAAACCCGTGCCCTGCAGCATGTGGGCGGCCGGCTGGCGGCTGTTGCGCAGGTAGAGCAGGGCATAGGCCGAGGAGGTCAGTAACGGGTACTCCATGGGGTGATTATGTGATGAGCTGGGCATAATGTCACTAAATGACAGGTATTTTGTCATTTCATGCAATTCAAGGTCGAGCCTTGCGGACGTAATCTACGCTTAGGAAAACAAGACTCGGAATTATCCGAAGGAATCCCGCAATGACTACCTACACCCTGCAGCACCCAGAGAAGGGGCTGATCAGCTACACCGACAAGAAGCGCTACCTGTGGTTGAGTTCAGTGTTCATGCCGATATTCCCGATGCTGGGCATCCTCGCCTACTTTGCCACCGGCAGTGAGTGGGCCCTGGGTCTGCCGATATTTTTCTCCTACGTGGTTATTCCGTTCCTCGACTGGGGGATCGGCAGCGATGAAGACAACCCGCCGGAGGAAATCGTCCCGCAGCTCGAGGAAGACCGCTACTACCGGGTACTCACCTATATCACGGTGCCGATGCACTTTATCGTGCTGATCGCCATCGCCTGGTTCGTGGGCACGCACGACCTGTCGGTAGCGGCGCTGCTGGCCACGGCAATTACTGCCGGCATGTACTCTGGCCTGGGTATCAACACCGCCCATGAAATGGGGCACAAGAAAACCGCGCTGGAGCGCTGGCTGGCCAAGATCGTGCTGGCGGTGCCGGCCTACGGCCATTTCTGTATCGAGCACAACCGCGGCCATCACACCGAGGTGGCCACCCCTGAAGACCCGGCCAGCTCGCGCATGGGTGAGTCCATTTACAAGTTCGCCCTGCGCGAAATCCCCGGGGCCTTCTTCCGCGGCTGGAACCAGGAGAAGGTGCGCCTGGAACGCCAGGGCCGGTCAGTCTGGCACTGGAAGAACGATATCCTGCAGTCCTTTGCCATCAGCGCCGTCCTGCAGCTTGGCCTGATCTATGCCTTCGGCTGGATCATGATTCCCTTCCTGCTGGTTCACAACGTCTGGGCCTGGTTCCAGCTCACCTCTGCGAACTACATCGAGCACTATGGCCTGTTGCGATCTAAGGAGGAGAGCGGCCGCTATGAGCGTTGCCAGCCTCACCACAGCTGGAATGCCAACTACATCTTCAGCAACATCGTGCTGTTCCACCTTGAGCGCCACTCCGACCACCACGCCAATCCCACGCGTCGCTACCAGAGCCTGCGCAATTTCGACAACCTGCCGGAGCTGCCCAACGGTTACTACGGCATGTACATGATCGCCTACATACCCTGGCTCTGGTACCGGGTCATGGACAAGCGGGTGCTGGCGCTGCCGCATATCAATGGCGACCTCAGCAAGGTCAATATCGACCCGGATCGTCGCGACGAGATCTACGCGCGCTTCGGTGGCGGCGGCCAGTCGCCCACCACGCCTTTGGCCGCTTGATGGCCATCTACGAGTGTCCGGGGTGTCACTACCGGTACGACGAAGAACTGGGGGATGAGCACGAGGGCTATCCCCCTTCGACCTTGTTTGAGAACCTGCCTGACGACTTTATCTGCCCCGACTGCGGGGTGCGTTACAAGGAAGACTTCGAGCGCGTCAGCGACAGCTGACGCTCCCTCCTTCCCGTCGAGTGCGGCGGACCTGCGAAAACGGTAACCTTGCCCGGTCTTTCACAGCCGAGGTTGCCATGGAACTCTTCGACGTAATGCGTACCACCTTTGCGGCGCGCGAATATACCGACGATCCGCTCCCGGATGCGCTGCTCTACGACATGATCGAGAACGCCCGGTTTGCCCCCAGCGGCGGTAACCGCCAGGCGGGCCGCATCATTGTGGTCAGGGACCAGGAGGTCAAGCACGCCCTGGCCGATATAACCATCCCGCCGGCGAAACAGTACACGGCCCAGGTGATGGCGGGAGAAACCCCCTTCAATGTCATCACACCTACCGCACTCAGCCCCGAGCAGATTGGCGCCACCGACCCGGCACCGTCCCTGACCGAGCATATCCGCAACTCGCCGGTGCTGCTGGTGGTCTGCGCCGACCTCGGCGCACTGGCCGCCATGGACAAGGATCTCGATCGCATCGGCATGGCCATCGGCGCCAGCATCTACCCGCTGGTGTGGAACATCCTGCTGGCGGCGCGCGCCCGCGGTTACGGCGGCACCTTCACCACCCTGAGCCTGGTGGTCGAAGACCAGGTCAAGGCGCTGCTGGATATCCCCGAACAGTGGGCGGTGGCGACCCTGGTACCCCTTGGCAAACCCATCAAGCAGCTGACCAAGCTCAAGCGCAAAGCCGTGGAGGACTTCGTCGTCCGCGAGCGCTTTGATGGCGAGGTCTTCACCCAGTAGGTGACTCTGAAAATTCTGCAGTAGTGCCGCGCGCGCGGCACCCGGGGGGCTTCCGGGACGCGCTAAAAGCATGCCGTCCATGGCTCGCTCGACGACGAACACCGCCAACGGACAGGTGCTCCGTAGAGCGGGCGCGAACTGGACCTGCCCCCTCCCCGGACACGCTAAAAGCATGCCGTCCATGGCTCGCTCGGCGCCGGCCATCCATGGCCGGCGACGGTCCGTGGAGGGGGCAGGCCCAGCTCACGCCCTCTTACAGAGAGAGGCCCAGACGCTTAAACCCGTCATCCCCGCGAAGGCGGGGATCCAGTTGAGACTCTGACCAGCGGCTGGATTCCCGCCTTCGCGGGAATGACGGCGAAGACTTCCATCAATGAACCTGAGCGCAAGTCATGAACCTGTGTTGGCACGAACGGAGCGCATGCGGTGCGCGGGGCCTGGCCGGGACCGTCTGCGGCCAGGACGGCCGCAGTCGAGCGAGCCATGGACGGCATGCTTTTAGCGCGTCCCGGCCAGGCCCCGTGTGCCGCAGGCGCGGCCCCGGCCCCGCTGCAAAAAACAGATCCATGAAAGAAAAAAGCCCACGTCGTTGCCGACGCGGGCTTCGCAGGTGTGAGGATCGGGATGGTTTAGAAGCTGTAGCGCACCCGGGCGCCGTAGACTTCGCCTTCGTCGATCATGGAGGCGTGTGAACCCACCAGTACCGGAACGTCGAACTTGTAGATCTGCGCTTCCTCGTCGGTGATGTTGCGGCCGTAGACCATCAGCTCCCAGACATCATTGGCGTCCCGCAGGCCGAAGCGCAGGTTGACCTTGGTGTAGTCATCAGCGCGGTCGAGGGGGTCCAGGTCGCCCTGGGTCTCGAACTCGTCGGAGTAGTTGGCTTCACCGCTGGCGAAGAACTGCATGCCGTTGCCGAATACATAGTTGTAGTCAAAGGTGACGGAGGCAGTCCAGTCAGGTGCGAAGGTGGTGGTCTCACCGGACAGGTCGTTAGATGTTGCGCCCGGCTGGTCGCTGCCGCAGAACTGATCGGCATCGAGCTGTGCCGCTGTACAGGGTGCGGTGGCGTAGTCATTGTACTCCGCATCCAGGTAGGCGCCGCTCAGGCCCAGCCGCAGGCCCTCGGTGGCCTGCCACAGCATGTCGAACTCGAAGCCGGAGATTTCAGCTTCCGCCGCGTTGGTCACCGCGAAGGAAACGCCCTGGAAGATCGAGGTCTGCAGGTCGTCGTACTCGGTGTAGAAGGCCGCCCAGTTCAAGGTCATGGCGCCGTCGAGCAGGGTGTGCTTGCCGCCAATCTCGTAGGCCACCACGCTCTCGTCATCGAACTCGAACTCGTTGTTGGGCTGGGTGATGTCGTAGCAGTCCTCGGGAAGCTGTCCCGGTGCACAGGGCCAGCTCTGACGGACCAGGCCGCCGGGCTCGCCGTCATCCGCCGCGGTAAAGCCACCGGACTTGAAGCCCTCTGAGTAGGACACATAGAGCATCGTGTTGTCGCTGAAGTCCCACTGCAGGTTGGCCGAGGGCAGCCAGTCGTCGGTGTCACGGTCCTCGCTGTAGTCATACAGATAGGTGTTGAAACTGTTGGCCTGGATCAGGTAATTGAAAAAGTTGTCGGAGCGAACGTCGGTACCGATGATGTCGTCACTCAGGAACTGGCTGCTCTCCACGTCCTTGGTCTCATCGGCATAGCGCAGGCCCAGGGTCAGGCGCAGGTCATCGCGCAGGTTGAAGGTACCCTGGCCGAACACTGCAAAAGAGTCGGTATCCAGTTCGAAGGCGTGATTGCGCGCCGTCTGGTTGGCAGTGAAGAGGCCGCCGGTCAGCAGGGTAAACAAGCTGTTGACGCCCAGTACGGGCTCCACCAGGCCGCCCAGGCTGGCGTCGATAGTCACGCGGCGATCAAATTCGACCGTGTTTTCCTCGTAGTAGACGCCGGCCAGGTACTCGAAGAAGCCACCGGTGGGCGAGGCGATACGAAGCTCCTGGCTCCACTGGTCAAACTCCTGGTCGTCATCGCGAGCGATGAACTGCAGCGGCAACCAGTCACAGTCACAGCCGTCGGTGTACTCGTAGGCCGAGTAGCCGGTAATGGAGGTCAGGGTGTACTCACCCCAGTAGTAGTTGATGGTCAGCACACCATTGTCAGTGTCCTGGTCGCTGGACTCCTCGAACTGGCCGATCGGGACGCCGTTGGCGCCACCGCTCGGCCCGAGGTTGTTGTCCTTGAAGATCTCGAACTCCTCGCCGGCGGTTTGCCCCACTTCCGGGTAGAACAGGTCAGTCAGCAGGTAGGCGATCTGCGCGAACTCATCGCGGTTCGGGTAAAGCGCGTCGCGCTCGGCCTGGTCCGGGTAGTAGGTCACGCCCGAGGCCACCCCGGTGCGATCGAGGTTGGACTGGCCCCACTTGAAGTTGACGTCGAGACTTTCATTGGGTGACCACACACCGGTAAGGCGGTAGTTCCACTCCTCGATTTCCGGCTCATCCCCGTTCAGGAACTTGTTGTCGACATAGCCGTCGGTTTCACGCCAGCGGCCGGCGAGGCGCATGGCAAAGGTGTCGCTGATGGCGCCGGAGATCATGCCTTCGCCGATCAGGCCGTCATTGGTTTCCGCGGAGAAGTCGACGCGGCCGTTGAATTCCTCGTCGAGGTCCGGCGAGGCGGTGATGATGCTCACGGCACCGGCCACGGTGTTGCGGCCGAACAGCGTGCCCTGTGGCCCGCGCAGCACTTCCACGCGTTCGATATCCATGAATGGCGCCCGGTACTGGCGGCCGCGGCCCATGTAGATGCCGTCGATATACATGCCCACTGACTGCTCGAAGGCCTGGTTGTTACTGGAGCCCATGCCGCGCATGTAGATGTTGGTGCTTACCGGCGCATCGGAGATGAACAGGTTGGGCACGAAGTCGGCGAGCGCCGCCATGTTGGGTATGCCGGCGTCCTGGATCTTGTCGCCAGACACTGCAGATACCGAGATCGGCACGTCCTGCAGGCTCTCAGCCCGCTTCTGCGCCGTGACGATAATCTCTTCCAGCATGGCCTGGGCCGATGCCAACGGTGCTGCCGTGGCAAGTGCCAGGGCCGCAAGAATGGGAGTCTTCCTGGATTGAACAGACATGCGGAGTCCTCTTTGACGTCTTATAGTTATGTCACTCTCGAGGAGAGAGTTACCTGCCCGGTACTTATTGTTATTACCGGACCCACCACCCATCGCTACCTCTGTGGGTGCGACGTGTCAGTGCATAGTAGTCAACGCAGGCAGTGATTCCTAGCGGAAATTAGGTAATTCAGCGGGCTGATAAAGCGCATAATTCACGTGAATAGCGCCGTTTTTACGCGCTCGTTAGTGCGGCATGTACTCGCCGCCGTTGACGTCGAGCTGGGCGCCGGTCATGGCGCAGGAATAATCCGAGGCGAGGAAGATGGCCACCTTGGCACAGTCGCCATCCTCGGGAATGGTGCCCAGCGGAATACTCTTTTCTACATCCGCCCGGGCGCCGGCGGCGCCATCCGGGTGCGCATCGCCCAGCATGTTGATGTAGAACTCCACCGGCGGTCCCCACATCCAGCCCATGAAAGCCGAGTTGACCCGGATGCCGTACTGGCCGAGCTCGGTGGCAAGGTGGGCGGTGGCGCTGGCCAACGCCGCCTTGGAGGCGGCGTAACCGCCCTGGGTGGCCAGTGGCTTGCGCGTGACCATGGTATTGATCATCACGATGGCGCCGCCGCCCTGTTTTTTCATGGCGGGAACTGCGGCCAGCGTCAGCTGCATGGTGCCGAACAGGTTGACGTCGAGGGCGTCGCGCCAGCCATCGAAGTTGGCGTTCTCGATGGGCTCAAAGCTCCCCGGGTTATAGGCAGAATTGATCAGCGCATCGATGCGGCCGAACTCGGCAAGCGTGGCCTCTACCAACGCCTGGCACTGTTCGGGTTTGCTGATATCGGTAGGCAGCTTGAGCACCGGGTTGTTAAGCCCCGCGTCGCGAATTTCCTGCTCGGAGCCGTCCAGTTTTTCCGGCGTGCGCGCGGCGATCACCAGCTTCGCACCCTGGCGGGCGGCTTCCAGTGCCAGTTCACTGCCCAACCCGGGCCCGATACCTGAAACGATAACTACCTTGTCCTGCAGCAGCATGGGCGCCTTCCTGTGTCGATGGATTTATTGTTAGTCTGCGGAGCGTTGCTGACACAAGGATAAGAAAACAATGGATGCGCTCCTAGACTGGTTGCCCCGGCTCGGCGCCTTGCTGCAGTTATTGATTGGCGTGGTGGGTTTCTTTAAACCGCGAGCCTTCACCGAGCAGATGCAACTTGTCATGAGTACACCCATGGCGGTGTCCGAGGTGCGAACGGTGTTCGGTGGGCTTAACCTGGGAGTGGGGTTGGCGGCGCTGTTGATGCAAGAGCCGTTGGTGTACATGGCGCTGGGCATGGCCTGGTTCTTCGGCCTGCTGGCGCGCTTCTATTCGATGGCGGTCGACAAGACCAGCCTGAGGGACAGCATGCCCGGCATCACGGTGGATGCGGTGCTGTCGTTCCTGTACCTGTCGGGGCTCTTGTTCGGCTAGCAACGGTTCAGCTAGCCAGGGTTCAGCTAGCTGTCCTCGACAGCTTCCGTACCGGGATAGAGGCCGCCGGCCACAACAAGGGGCTGGTCGAGATTCCACAGCACGTCGAGGTGGCGGTGGGTGAACAGGGGCTGGCGGTCGCGGATGATGATGCGGTCCTGGTAGCGAATGCCGACCTCCCACTTCCACTCCTGGCCCTCGTGCTCGTAGATATGGGCCGCAATGCAGTAGGCCTCACCCTTGTAGCTGCCTTCAGACCACTCGCCGAACACGTTGCCCACCATATGCATGGTGACCCGGAAGTTGTGCAGTAGCTCAAGCTGCTCGGCGAACTCTGCCAGGCTTTCGCAGTGGAACAAGGGTGAGGATACCTGCACATCCTCGGTCATGATCTCTGCCAGCCGGTCGAATGTGCGATCGTCGATGAAGCGGGCGTAGTTGACCGCCAGCTGGCGTGGGGCGTCGAGGTCCAAGTTTGTCTCCTCCCTTTGCTATCCTGCAGGAATGTAGCAGAGCACTGGAGTGTGCACCATGAAGACTCTCAGCGACGAGGAAATCAGCGCGGGGCTTATCGAGCTTTCCGACTGGCAGCGCGAGGGCGAGGGCATCGAGCGCTCATTCAGCTTCGATGGCTTCGTCGAGGCCTTCGGTTTCATGAGTTCGGTGGCCCTGTTGGCGGAGCGCGCCAACCACCACCCGGAGTGGTCGAACGTCTACAACCGCGTGCACATCCGTCTCACCACCCACGACGCCGGCGGCCTCACCCGGCGCGACCTGGACCTGGCCGGTGAAATCGACGGACTTTTGCGCTAACGTGATTGTCAAAGAGATATCGAATTGAGTTCCCGGGAGGAGGCGCTGTGAAGCTGCTCCTTGAATCAACTGACCGCATCATGCTGCTGGAAAAAGCCGCCCTGCTCCGCGCGCGCGGAATTCCCGTGCACCTCGAAGAGGTCGCCCACGTTGGTGCGATTCCCTGCCACCTGTACGTGGTGTTCGATCGCCACCTCGACGACGCCAGGTCCCTGCTGGTGGACTGTTCTCACCCCGTGGCCCAGCCCGTGTTCGACGAAGAGTGGGAGGGCATTGCGGCCGAGGTCAGGGAATACAAGCTGTCGCTCGGGAACAGCCTGCTGGAAAACCTGTTCCTTGCCCTGGTGGTCATCATGGGCGTTGGCTACGTCGCTTCGCGCACTTTCGATTAGTCCCCCGCCCGCTGCGCACAATTTACGCTGCTCACTCGGCGCCCGGGCGAGATTTTCAGGGCCGATTTTCGTACAATGCGCGCGCCTGAAAATTCCCTCCTGGAGTGAGTATGTACAGCAACCGCAATTTCAATCGCTGGCGCCGCCACCCCTGGCACGGCCTGCGCGCCCGCCGCGATGACGCACCCGAAGACGTGGTACAGGTTTTCGTGGAAATGACCCCCGCCGACACCGTGAAGTACGAGCTCGACAAGAACTCCGGCTTCATGATGGTAGACCGGCCCCAGCGCACCACCTCCAGCCCGCCGGCACTGTACGGTTTCATCCCGCGCACCTATTGCGATACGGAAGTAGCCAAGCGTTGCCCGGACGTGGATGTGGCCGACCAGGACCCGCTGGATATCTGCGTTTACTCCGAGCGTCACATTACCCGTGGCGACATCCTGCTCAATGCCCGTGTGGTGGGCGGCATCCAGATGGTTGACGGCGGCGAAGCCGACGACAAGATCGTCGCGGTGCTGGAGAACGACAACATCTGGGGCGACGTGCGCGACATCGGCGACCTGCCGCCCATCAAGATCGAGCGCCTTCAGCACTACTTCCTGACCTACAAGATGGAGCCCGGCAAGGAACTCGATATCAAGGTGGACTTCGTGTACGACCGCGAAGAAGCCCTCAAGGTCATCGCCGCTGCCGAGAAGGACTACTGGGCCAGCTTCGAAGAACTGCACGCGGAAGCGCGCAAGTAATCGGCCCTTGAAAGCGATCCGAGTCGAGGGCGGCAAGCCTGGCCTGGTAGACGTCCCCACCCCCGAAGGTGAGGGTGTGCTGGTCAGGATTGTCGCTTCCTCCATCTGCGGTTCCGACCTGCATATGCTGGACCTCGGATTGCTCGATGAGCGCATACCCGGACATGAGTTTGCAGGCTACACGCCGGACGGCACCGCGGTAGCGGTGGAGCCAACCATCGGCTGCGGTAGCTGCCCCGCCTGCGGTGAGGGTTACAACAGTCACTGCGTGCAGGGTTTCAACCTGCTGGGCTTGGCCCGCGATGGTGGCATGGCCGAACAGGTGCTGGCGCCGGCTGCCAACCTGGTGCCGCTGCCCACCGGGCTCGATGTGCGACTTGCGTCCCTGGTCGAACCGCTGGCCGTGGCACTGCACGGAATCGATCGCGCCCGCGTGCGCGAGGGCGAGCGCATCCTCGTGATTGGAGGCGGACCGGTAGGCCTGGCGGTGGTGGCGGGGCTTACCGGACGTGGTATGGCCTGCGATGTCTCAGCGCGTTACCCACACCAGTGCGAGGCCGCTGCCAGCCTGGGTGGCAGGCTGGAGGTGGGCGAGGGTTACGATGTGGTCATTGATGCAGTCGGTACCGAGGGCAGCCTCAAGGAGGCCGTGAGGCGTCTGCGCCCGATGGGCCGCATCGGGCTGGTGGGCAGTTTCTGGGAGCCCACAGCACTCGACGGTCTGTTCTGCCTTAAAGAGATCGAACTGCTGCCCGCCAACACCTATGTCTGCAAGAGTCCGCAGCGCAATTTCGAGGAGGCAGGTCGGCTTCTGCATGCGCGTCCGGCGATCGCCGAGGCGCTGGTCACCCACCGCTTTGCGCTGGATGCTGTCGATGAAGCCTTTGCTACCGCACGGGATCGTTCCGCTGGTGCCATCAAGGTCGTCTTCGACGTGGCATAAGGCGTACTGGATTCATATATAGAGGAGAAAAGCAATGCTCGTGGTTATTGCCGAGGTACGGGTCGGGGAAGGCGCCGTCGAACAGCTCAGGGAAGCCATCGCGACCATGGAAACCGAGAGCCGCAAGGAGCCCGGCTGTCATCGCTATGCCTTTTCCACCGATATCAGCGACCCCACCCTGGTGAGAATCACCGAACTGTGGGAAAGCGCCGATGACCTCAACGCCCACTTTACCATGCCGCACATGGCGACCTTCGCCGCGGCCATGGGCAGTGCGGAGATTCTCTCCATGGATGTGTCGGCCTACGAGCTGGGTGCGCCGGTACCGATGCCCGGCGGCTGAACTCAGGCCCTGGAACTCAGGGCTTAGACAGCTGCGCGGCGCCGCGAATGGGCGGCAGGTCCAGCACGGTGACGACGCCGGGACTGGCGGCACATACACCGGGTATGGCATTCACCACCCAGCTGGCCGCCGTGGCATTGCCGCCGCCGGCTGCGCCGGGTTCACAGGCGTCTTCCGCGTGCAGGCTGACGGTCAGGGTCGGGGTGCCGCTGACAATCACCTGGTGACAGCCGCGCCCCTCGGGCGGATAGGGCCAGTCGGTGGCGCAGCCGTCGTCTATGCGGGTCACGTGCTCCACGACATAGCGGGGGATACCCTCGCTGATTCCGCGTGCCTCGAAACGGAATGCCCCCTGGGAGCCCGCCTCAAACAGGCCCATGCCGGGCACTTCGATATCGCTCTCCAGTGGTCGGCGCTCGACCACGATTTCGATTTCTTCCACCGGTTTACCGAGGGCGTCGCCCACCAGCCGCAGCATCGGGCCCCACACCATCTCGATGGCGAAGTCGTGCAGCATGATGGGGAGCGTGTCCATGCTGCCGCCGAAGCCGATAACCTCGCGCACCACCTGGGGCTGGTCGTAGAGTGCGTAGTTGAAGATTTCCCGGGCGCGGATTTCGCGGATGTCTGCCACCGCACCGCTCAATACCGCCGGCAGCATATCCATGGCCCAGCCCGGGTCGATGCCGGAAACAAACAGGGAACTGCCGCCTTCCTCACAGGCCGATGCCACCGGCTCCAACACCTCCCCGGCGGTGGAGCCCGGGTGCAGGAAGGCATAGAAACCCGTGGCGACTACGTTGATGCCGGCGCTGAGGCAGGCCAACAGCTCACGCTGTGCCTCCTCGGGGCGGATATCCGCATTGGCCGCATAAACCATGGCATCGGGCTTGTCGCCGAGAACTGCCTGCCAGTCGTCGGTGGCGCTGATACCGAGGGAATCGATGCCCGCCAGGGTGCCGGCGTCCTGGCCGACCTTGTCCGGGTTGGCGACGATGACAGCGGCGAGCTCGAGTTCACTGTGTGACTGTACGGCGCGAATGGCAGGCCTGCCGACATTGCCCGTTCCCCAGACTGCGACCTTCAAACCCATCCCTTCTCTCCTGACCTGTTTGTGGCGGCAGTGTAGCGCCCCTCAGCCGGGTTTGGCAGGGTCGGTTCCCGGGCGCAGGCCGCAGGAGTCTAGCAGGGCGGCAAGACTGCGGGCGTGCTCCCGGGGCGCCTCAGTGGCGCTGGCCAGCAGGGCATCGCGCTGGCCTGACCAGTCCCGGTAGGCCGTGGGCATGACAGCGTCTAGATATGACTCCAGCGCATGCACCGCGGGCATCAGGTCTGCGCGGCGTCGGGCGATTCGCACCGACCAGGGCTGCACCTCGCCGATAAAGAACTTGCGCACCACGTTGTCGACAATCCGGCCCTCGGGACTGGGTGTGTTGCCGAAGCAGATCGGCGCAGGCTGGACCCTGTCCTGCAGGGCGGGTTCCGCGGCGGCGAGGCCCGCGCGCTGCAGGTCGAGAGAGGCCAGCAGTGCGCCGCCGTCACCGCGGCGCACGTCCGCGAGCAGCGGTTCCAGTTCCTCACTGCCCGCAGCGTAGTCGCCGTCCAGCCACTGCGCAGAGAGTGCCGCAAGGCGCTCCAGGGCCGTGGCTATCTGGCCGCTGGTGTCGGCGGGGTAGTCGCCAAGCCGGTTGGGTCGTTTCCAGAAAGACCGGAATTCGGGGCCTCCGAGGGTGGCATTCCAGACCCGCGCCGGTAGCTGCTCACGTTTGCTGGCCAGCGCCTCAGTGAGGGTGGCGATCAGCTCCTCGTCTTCCGCCGGGTCCAGCGCTTCGATACAGGCCGGCGCCAGCGCCAGGAACTCCAGTTCCAGCAGCAGGCGCTGTGAATCCGTCGCGACTTTCCCGAGGCTGCTGTTGGATTTGCCGATGGTGATGGTCAGCTCACAGCCGCGCAGGGCCAGCAGGTCCAGCAGGTCGATGGAGCCCGGTAGCAGGTCGAGCTGCAGGTCCCGGGCGCGGGGTAGTGGAGGCAGGCGCTCGGGCTCGGGTTCGATGTTGCGATCCAGGCTGCGGCCCAGGCGTGTCAGATAGTTGTCCACGGGCGCGTCCGAGCCGCTGCAGCTACTCAGGCAGGCAGCCAGCACCAACATTACTATCCCTGTACGAGTCCTGTTCACAGTGTCTCCATCGCAATCCGCGGCCTGCGCGATAGCGTAAACACTAGCGCATACGATAGGACGCCCGTCCCAGTTCACGGCTGTCCCATCTTGCACGTTGTCCGCACTGCCGCCAGAGGTGCCCATGCATACCAGGACAGTCATGTTTGCGCTCGGCTACAGCGGCCTGCTGCCGTTCTACGCTGCCGCCCTGTGGGTTCTCTGGCCCGGGGCGCCCGACCGGGAGCTGGCCTCCGCGATTTTCGTGGTCTATGGCACCGTGATCCTCGCCTTCCTGGGGGGCACTTTGTGGGGCTATGCAGTCAGGGTTCCCGCACCGCTGAAGTACCAGCGTCTGGTCGTCAGCAACCTGGCAGCCCTGTTTGCCGCGGTGGCGGGCCTGATGGGGTCGGCGCTGCTGGCCTGCCTGCTGCTGGCACTCGGTCAGATCATGTTGCTGGCCTATGAGCGCGGACATGGCGACTCTCGGGGCTGGTACCTGGTATTTCGTACTCGCCTGGTGCTGGGGGTGTTGCCGGCGCACGCGCTGTTCGCAGTGGGATTGGCGCGATGATTGCGTGGCGAGATAAGTTGCCGCCGTGGCGAACTCAAGGCCGGCTAGCCGGTCGAAGCAGTATGCGCTTCGGCTTACTGCTGCTACTGCTTTTCTCTCCATCTCTGCTGGCCGAGCGCCACTACTATGAGCGCGGCGAACAGCGCCTGGTGATCGATCTCAGCGAGCGTCTGCCGGACTCGAAGCGCGACGACGTGCTGGGTTGGATTCGCGACACCGCGGATGCCATGGCCTCGGTGCAGGGGCGCTGGCCCCGGGATGAATGGCGGGTGAAAGTGATCCCTTACAATACCCGCGGCAGCGACCCGGTACCCTGGGCCCAGGTCAACCGCGGCGACCCCGATGTGGTCAGTTTCTATATCGACCCTCGCGCCAGCCGCGAGCGGCTCAGCAACAACTGGACTGCCTACCATGAATTTGCCCACCTGCTCATACCCTACCGGGGCTGGGGCGACATGTGGTTCAGCGAGGGCTTTGCCAGCTACTACCAGAACCTGCTGCAGGCCCGCACTGGCGTGTTTGATGAAACGGAAATGTGGCAACGGCTGCACGATGGGTTTATCCGTGGGCGTACCAACCGCCGGCCCGATCTGAGCCTCGCCCAGCTGAGCCCGACCATGCGTGAGAATCGCAGCTATATGCGCGTGTACTGGACCGGGGCCTGGTACTGGTTCCGGGCGGATACCGAACTGCGTCGTCGCAGTAACGGCGAGCAGAGTTTGGATACGGCGTTGGCGGCCCTCAATCGCTGCTGTGCGGACAGCGCCATGTCGGCGCGGGATATTGCCATCGAGCTTGACCGGCTGACAGGGCAGCTGTTGTTTGTGCCCTTGTTCGACCAGGTCGCCGCCAGTCGGGCACTGCCACCCTTCGAGGAACAGTTCGCGGAACTGGGGATCGAGCTTGAAAATGGGGCGGTAAGTCTGCGGAATACGTATCCACTGGCGGGTATTCGCGAAGCAATAGCCCGGCGGGAGAGTCCGCACGGGCCGTAGGGAATTACAGGGTGATCCCCTGGTGGGGAGCTGTCGCTAACTCAGCTGGAGTGGTTTTCGTTCTTCCACGTGGCGCCCTTCACCGAGTCTTCCGTGTAGCGGTAGCGCACTTTCATTCCGGGTTTCGCATCTTGCAGTTCCCTGGCGTTGGGTGCCTTGAACTGGAATTTCTCCCGACGGTTCATCCGGCAGGGTGCGCCCTTCTCGGCAGGCTTCGCCGAGTGGAATGCCACATAGACTTTGTCACTACTGCCCTTATCGCGCTTCACGGTGCCTTCCACGACACAGTCGCGGACAGTTTCAGCGCTGACGCTGACCGGCAGGGCAAGCAGTGGCGTAGCAAGAATGCTCGCGAGAATCAGGCTGGTCTTTTTGGTATTCATGGTTGCCTCCCAGTTCGTTATCACAACGAGTACAGGGGTTACCGCTGATCGGCGCGGTCCCGTTGCCTGCCATGCTTTTAGTCAGTTTGGCTTGCCAAAGTCCCAGCGGCTTTTGTCAGGTGCCCCGCGCACCCCGTTTGTTACCGCCAGATGACTCTTTTGTTGCAAGCCCCGGTTCAGCAGGTCTTTGTCCGAATATAACGCCGCATCTCTCTGAATCGCAATCAATTTCATGTATTTGTCATAATAATTTCACAATCTTGAGGCGCTGGCCCCATGAGTTCGTAGTTCCTGGAGAAAAATGGCGCTACATCAAGAGCTTAAGGCGTCGTTCCAGGAGCGGGTAACAAGCTCACCGAGGGCCCATTGGAGAGTGGGTTGGAGGCGATCGGCAGCAGGTCACCTGCGCGCCAGGCAGCAAACTGGTCTGCATAGTGGGGGCTGAGGGGGTGGCCTGACTGCCCGCCTGGGATCACCGCGCGAAACGCAGGCGTGGTTTGCATCTCGCCCACTGCCCTTACGGTCGCGCCGTGTATCACCCGGAACGGGCGCCGGTAGCTGTAGCTGGCGCGGCCAACCGTGGCGGGGCTGCCGCCCCAGGCAGCCGGCGCCGCCGCCAGCATTGGTGCCAGTTCCGGTACCGCCTTGCTGAGCTCGTGATGGAGCCCCACCCTCTGGCGCGCATCCAGCCGCCAGGACGGCATTGGCCCCAGCGCGGTTTCCAGTCGCTGCAGGGTCACCGCCAGGCTGGTGGCGAGTACCGTGGCCCTGGCCGCGGGCCACCAGTCTGTGTGGCGCTCGCTCAGCAGCAGGGTGTCGAGGGCATGGCTAAGCAGATAGCTCTCGCCCAGCAGTCGCCGATAGAGGGCGTCACCCAGCACCGGCCGGAACAGGGCCTCCGCCAGTTCCAGGTACCAGGCCTGGAACAACAGCGCAGCGGCGCTGTCGCGCGCGGCGACCGGATTGGCCAGCCACTCGGACAGCAGGGCCCGGGCCGGCGCCAGGTCCTCCCGATCCGCCACGGCCGCCAGCAGGGCGGGTAATACCTGGGCTGCCTGGCCGTCATACCAGTCCATTTGCAGGGTCTGCATGTCCTCGACGGAATACTGGCGGTCTTCGGCGAGCACCGCCTGTAGTCGGGCCATGCGATAGGGCGAGGCATTGTCCGCCGACACCAGCGGGTAACTGCCGGGCGGATTGACGCGGGCATTGGCGGCGGCAATGAAGCCTGCCGGCGGGTTGAGGAGGCGCGGCAAATCCGCGGCGGGAACCAGGCCGCGCCACCTGTTGCCCGGTTGCGCTGGGAGCGGTGCCAGGCCGTTGCCGGTTGCCCGCTGCGGCAGCAGCCCGGTGGTGCGAAAGCCGATATTGCCGTGGGTATCGGCGTAAGTGGCGTTGAGTACTGGCCCGGCATGCAGGTCCAGCGCGGCGTTGAAGCTGTCCCAGTCGGTGGCCAGGTTGAAGGCCAGCAGGCCGTCCAGGCCGAGATCACCGATATCCTGCACAGTCCAGCGCAGGGCAACGGGTGGGTCGTCGTGGATCAGCGGACCGTTGCGGGTAGTGATAATCTCAAAGCTGTAATTCGGCGCATCCCTGACCGGCAGACTGACGGTTGTGACCTGGGCGGCGTAGGGCGTATCGCCGTCGAGGAACACGCCCGGGCGACCTTCGGCAGGACGCTCGATAAACAGGTCCTGGCTGTCGCCGATATTGGTGAAGCCCCAGGCGATCGATTCATTGAACCCGTTGATCACCCCGGGCAAGCCCGGTGCCGACCAGCCCCCCAGTCGGCGCTGCTGGCCGAAGAACAGGTGGACCTCGTAGAACAGGTTGGGCAGGCCCAGGGCGTCGTGGCTATCGAAAGCAAACAGGGCATGGCCGCTCTCGCTTTTCTGCGGTGCCAGCACCCAGCCATTGCTGCCAAAGGCAAAGCGCGGCATCAGCGGCTGGTGGCGTGGGTCGATGGCATCCAGGGCGGCCAGGGCGCTGGTCCAGTCGGCCCCCGCCTGGCGAGGGCCCTGCGGGGGCTTCGGGCCAGGTTCCGGGGCACCCGCGAGTATGAAGGGGAAATCCTCGCGGTCACTCAGGTCTTCAAAGAACAGCCGGGCCCTGTCGCTGCCCACAGTGCCCTCGATGGCGAGTCGCAGCAGTTCCTTGCGGGCGTTGCCGGCAGACTGGAAAGCCATCAGCGCGCCCACCGCGAATACATCGGACCGGGTCCAGGGTTCGGGTGTGTGCCGCAACAGCAGGAATTCCGGCGCTGGCAGCCGCAGCCGCTCGATCGCGGCGTTGACGCCCCGCAGGTAGGCGTCGACCAGTGTTCGCAGTTCCGGGCTGGCGTTGCCCTCGAGCCGCTCAGCCAACTGCGGTACGCCGAAGCGCCAGAGCTGCTCATCGGTGGTCACCAGGTCGGCCCCGAGCATCTCCGCCATGCGGCCGCGACCGGCGCGGCGGAACAGCTCCATCTGCCACAGTCGGTGGCTGGCGTGCAGCCAGCCCTGTGCAGTGAAGGCATCCGCCAGGCTGTCTGCTTCAACGTAGGGTCTTTGCCACGCGTCGTAGCGGATGGTCACCGCGGCGCTCAGCCCGGCCACGGAGGCCTCGCCGTCGGCCTGTGGTAGCGAACTATGCAACGCCCACCAGGCGCCTGCCGCGAGGGCCGCTGCCAGCAGCAGGAGTATGATCAGGCTGTTGCGAAGCGCACGCAGCATCAGTTCAGCAAGGCCCGCTGCCCGGCGCGGCATTCCACCTCAGGCGCGCTTGAGCCCCAGGGCCCATCCGATCTGGCGGCGCAGCAGGCGCACCATATGCTCCCGGTCGATCTCGTCCGGCTCTATCAGTAGTGCCTCGTACTCGAGCCGGGTCATGGTATCGAGCAGCAGGGCGGCATCGATCTCCGGGTCCTTGCGATTCACCAGGCTGCACAGCCTGATCAGCGGATTGAGCAGGCTCTGGCGGTGCTCGGCGGCCATCTCCCGCAAGTTGGATGCCTGCTGGACGCTGGACAGGAACACCTGTTCCACGGCCAGGCCCTCTGGCGTCTCGCTAACTCCCTGCAGGAGTATGTCGGTGGCCATGTCCGCAAGGTCAGCACACACCTGTTCGCGCACCGCCGTCTTGCGAAGCTCGGCAGCTGAGTACTGTTCCATGTAGTCAAACAAGGTCGCCCAGATCTGCTCGTTGTTGGGCTTGGCGCGCTCGCAGAACAGCTCGAAGGCCTGCTCGATGAGTGCATTGATATCCTTGAAGTAATAGGTGGTCAGTGACAGCTGGACCCCGGCTTCCGCCGCCACCGCCCGGTGGGTGACGCCGCGCAGCCCCTCGCGGGCCAGAACCGCCAGGGCGCCGTCCAGGATCACTTCTCGCGTCTGCTCTCCCTTGCTGCGGCGCTGGCGGTCTTTTTTGGCCGAAGCTGGCATACTCGTCCCGATGTTGTGCTTGCAATAATTGTACAAATGTACAATATTGGGAAGATAGCCTTTTCTTTCCGACGGAGCAAGCATGAAGTTCCCCGCCACCGGCAAACGGCCGGCCGACATTCTCGACGATCTGGATTCCCTCAAGGGCAATGACGTGCCCTGGCAGGAGGGGCGAGTATTCGCCTATATCTATGACGCCGGTGAAGAAGCCAAGCAGCTGCTCAAGGACGCCTTCAACCTATACATGACCGAGAACGGCCTCGACCCCACATCCTTCCCCAGCTGCATGCAGCTCGAGAAGGATGTGATCGGCATGGCCTGCGACCTGGTCAACGGCGGTGAGGATGCCACCGGCACCTTTACCTCCGGTGGCACCGAGAGCATCCTGCTGTCGCTCAAGACCACCCGCGACTATTACCGCGACATCAAGCCGGAAATCACCGAACCAGAAATCCTGATGCCGACCACGGCCCACCCGGCCTTTCACAAGGCCTGCCAGTACTTTGACCTGAAGGCGGTGCTGGTCGATGTCGACGACGACTTCTGCGCTATTCCGGAAAAGATGGAAGCGGCGATTACGCCCAACACCATCCTCATGGTGGGCTCGGCACCGTCCTACGCCCATGGCGCCATCGACCCGATTGCGGAGCTGGGGCAAATCGCCCTGCACCACGACCTGCGGCTGCACGTGGACTGCTGCGTGGGTGGCATGTACCTGCCCTTTGCCAGGGAGCTGGGCTACGACATTCCCGACTTCGACCTGTCGGTGCCAGGTGTTACCCAGCTTTCCATGGATTTCCACAAGTGGGGTTATGCCGCCAAGGGGGCGAGCTGCATCCTCTACAAGGACCGCGCCATTCGCCGCTACCAGATTTTCTCCTACGCCAACTGGACCGGCTACGCGGTGATCAACCCGGGCGTGACTTCCACCAAGAGCGGCGGGCCGGTGGCCGCCTGCTGGGCGATCCTCAACTACCTGGGCAAGGAGGGATACCTGCGCCTGGTGGACGAGAGCCAGAAAGCCTCGCAGAAAATCGTCGATACCGTGAGCGCCATCGAGGGCATGGAAGTGATGGGCCAGGCGAAGATCAACATGCTCGCCCTGCGCGCGGTGGACTTCGATATTTTCCCGCTGGCGGACGAGATGCGTAAGCGCGGCTGGTATATCCAGCCCCAGTTCGGTTTTGCCAACTCCAGCGAGAACATGCACCTCTCCGTGGGCTACCACAATGCCCACGCAGTGGACGAGTTCTGCGCTGATCTCGCCGAAGTTGCGAAGTCGGTGCGCGATGCGCAGTTGGGCGAGGAGCGCTATGTGCTGCCCCGGGAGCTGCACGACTTCATCGTCAACTCCGGCCCCGAGGTCATGGACCAGCTCGGCGATATCCTCGGTGATGGCAGCGAGCTGCCCGAGAGCATGGTGGAGATCAACAACATCCTCAACCAGCTGCCGGCGGACAGCCGCGAGATGCTGCTGGGCGAGTATGTAAACCGTCTCTACAACCCAGATCAACTTCGGCCGGAACAAGAGCCCGCCGCCTAGCGGCGCGCGATCCCCCATGATGGATTTCCTCCGGCAGCGGCGCTGGCAACTGGCGCTGGTGCTCATGATGACGTTTTTCGTGGGCTTCCTTGATCGCATCAACATCACCTTCGCGCTGCCGCTGATGGCCGAGGAGTACGGTTGGAGCGAAGCAGACACCCGCACCTATGGCTCCCTGTTGATGGGGCTGTTCTACGGCGCCTACGGCCTGGCCAATATCCTGCTGTCACCCATTGCCGCGCGCTTTGGCCCGCGTCGCTCGCTGATGACCATCGTCTGCCTGTGGTCGATATTCACCGCCATGGGCGCCTGGGTGAGCCAGTGGATGATGCTGCTGCTGGCCAGTCGCGTGCTGCTGGGGCTCAGTGAGGGCGTGCACGTACCGATGATGACCACGGCGACCAAGACCTGGTTTCCACTGGAGGAGCGCGCCCGGGCCAACAGTATTATTGTCGCAGGCATTTTCCTGGCGGTGCTGCTGGCACCGATGATGCTGGTGCCGCTGATGGGTGCATTTGGCTGGCGGGCCGGCTTCCTGTTACTGGCCGCCGCCGGCGCCCTGCTCAGCCTGCCGCTGATCTACCGCTTCGTACACGACGCGCCGGAGCAGCACCCGGATATCAGCGAGGCCGAGGCGGCATTTGTGCGCGACGGTCGCGAGCGCGAGGCGGAGGAGGAGGTCACCGGCCAGCTGCTGCGCAGCCTGTTCACCACGCCGCGCTTCCTGCTGTTCTTTGCAATCGGCATCTGCAACAACCTGATGTCGATCGGTGTCACCAGCTGGTTGCCCACGTACTTCACCAACAAACGCGGTATTCCCTACGAAGATATCACCTTCCTGGTGGCGGCCCCTTACGCCTTCTCCCTGGTAGGGGTGGCGCTGTGGTCAACCCTGGGCGATCGCTTCAATATCCGCGCCCTGCTGGCGGGCTTCGGCTTCGGGGGCGCGGGGATTGTGATCTACATCGCCCTCGATACCGAGAGCCTGCCAGTGGTGATTGCCTGCATGACCGCGGCGGTGTTCCTGTTCTCGGCCTTCACGGCCAGCGAATTTGCCCTGGTGCAGCGCATCGTACCGATGGACCAGTTCGCCCCGGCCATGGGCTTCTACAACGGCATGACCGCACTGGTGGGCGGTGGGCTCGGTCCCGCGCTGATGTCGCCGCTGATCGGCGATGGCGAGGGCACCTGGATCATTACCGCCATCGCGCTGCTGACCGCTGGCATGTTGGTCATCTACTACCGCATGGTGCGTTACTGAGCATTCTCTTGATCTGAACTGGGTGTCCGCGCGTGGCCCGGGCCTATACTCGATCTTGTCTTTGTCTGTGGGAACCCTGCATGGAAGCCCATGACACGCATTTGCTGCTGATCCAGATTGCCGCGGTGTTGCTGGCGTCCCGCGTATTTGCGGAAGTGGCACAGAAGCTGGGCGCGCCGCCGCTGATCGGCGAGCTGG
>JASJBK010000164.1 GCA_030066555.1 Halieaceae bacterium | reverse complement strand
AGCGAGCTGACGGCCCGGCCCACCTCCGCTTCCTCGAAGTTCAGCAGGTACTCCCTGAGTGCCAATACTCCGCCGTCAAACTTTGCGGCGGCCTCATTGATTCTGGTCACGTCGTCGAGCCCCCCTAAGGGCCAGTCAGGCAGCACGATCCTGGTGAAGAGTACCCATGTGCTTGGCGATGATACTGAGCATGGTTTCGTCCGAGCCGCCGCCGATGCAGCTGACGCGGTTGTCGCGCAGCGCCCGCGCGCAATAGTTATCCCACATGAAGCCCATGCCGCCCCAGTACTGCAGGCAGCTGTTGGCGACTTCCACTGCCAGGCGGCCGGCCTTGAGTTTCACCATGGAGGCTTTCATGGTCATGTCCTCACCGGCGACGTGCTGCTCAACTGCAGCGTAGGTCAGGGCACGGACGGCTTCCACCTCGGTCTGCAACTCGGCGAGACGGAACTGGATGACCTGGTTGTCGAGCAGCGGTTTACCGAAGGCAGTGCGCTCGCGAGTGTACTCGATGGTCTTCTGGATGCAGTTGTCCATGTTCTTCAGCAGTACCAGGGCGCAGTACATACGCTCTTCCTGGAACTGCCTCATCTGGTAGACGAAGCCCATGCCCTCCTCGCCGATGCGGTTGCGCTGGGGCACCCGCACATCCTCGAAGAACACCTGGGCGGTGTCCGAGGCGCGCAGGCCCAGCTTGTCGAGCTTGGGCGCCACGCTGACCCCTGGCGTATCGCTGGGCACAATGATCAGCGATTTGTTCTTGTGGATCGGGCCTTCCCCGGTGTTGGCCAGCAGGCAGAAGAAGTCCGCCTGGGTGGAATTGGTAATCCACATCTTGGTGCCGTTGATGACGTAGTCGTCGCCATCTTTTTTGGCGGTGGTCTTGATCGCCGCCACGTCGGAGCCGGCGTGGGGCTCACTCACAGCGATACTGGAAACGCTGTCGCCGGCGATCGCTGGCGCCAGGAATTCTTCGCGCAGTTCATCACTGCCGTAGCGCGCCAGCGCCGGGGTCGACATCATGGTGTGCACACCCAGTAGCAGCGGCGAGCTGCCATGGTCGGCACCGCCCAGTTCTTCGGAGAACACCGCCTGGTAGGAAAAATCGAGGCCCAGGCCCCCGTAGCTCTCCGGCTTGTCTATGCCCAAAAGGCCCAGGTCGCCGGCCTTCTTCATGATTTCGTGGCTGGGCAGCTCGCCTGCCGCCTCCCACGCTTCGACGTGAGGGTTCAGCTCGTCCTGCACAAAGCGGGCTACCGTGTTGCGCAGTGCATTGTGTTGTTCCGTGAACCGCATATGTCGCGTCTCCCTTGTAGAAGTTTGTTGCTTCGAGAAGAAGCCTGTTGATGTCTACCTCTAGGTGGCGGCACCCATTGATGTCGGGGCATCCAGCGTTCCGAGGGCCCGCAAGACAAAGTAGGAACCGATGGCGATATCGAAGCCAATGCACAAACCCGCGTACCAATGCGGCATATGATCTACAGCTTCCATCACCGGAATTACCAGGTCCCAGAGCCCGTGCGCCCACCAGCCGATAGCCAGGAACCAGAGTGACCCTGCATGGCCAAGCCATGCCAATACCAGGAAGACGAGCACAGCGCTGAGGGCGAGCGGCATAGAGGACAGGGGCACACCCATAAGCACACCCAAAGCCGGGTAAAAAAGCGCGGCACAGACGAGCAGCAAGGCCGCGACGACGGTCTCCAGAGCGGGAAACCGACGCCACAGCGCTATCGTTGCCAGCGCCAGGAGCAGCCCTGCAAATACTTCAACGACAAATTCACTCATCTGCTGTGCTCCCTTGCCAAATTAGCAGGACAGTCGCCCGAAGGCTTTTCTTAACCTGCCTCGGCAATCTCCAGCAATACCGCGCCGGCGGACACCTGTTCACCGGTGTTGGCGTGAATGGCCACTACTTCACCGGCGACCTCGGCCACCAGCCGGTGCTCCATCTTCATGGCTTCCATCACCAGCAGGCCATCGCCCACGGTGACCGTGTCACCTACAGCCACCATCACATCCAGCAGGTTGCCGTGCATGGGTGCGGTGACGGTGCCGCTGCCGGCGCCAGCCATGTCTGCTGCGGTGAAGGCGAGCTGGTTGGTGAACTGGGCGGCATGACCGCCGAGTTGTAGCGCCACCTCGCCGCGCGCCGGGAAGCAGAACGCCAGGTTGTATTGCACTCCGTCCAGCGCGATACGGGCGCTGCCGTCACCGAGCTCATGCAGCCACGCGATCTCGTGCTCAGCCTCACCCAGGCTGACGCGGTAGCGATCAGTGCCAAGTTGGCCCACGTGAATATCCAGTGCCTGCTCATCAATCTCGTAGCGCACGTGGCTGGACAGTCCCTGGGAGCCACTCCAGCCGCTAAGGGCCAGCGACGGTGCGACCATGCCCTGCTCGGAACCTTCCAGCCCTTGCAGGTAGTGCAGGCATGCCGCCACCAGCGGCAGCGCCTCGCCGGGTACGGGATTGCTGTAGCCGTCGGGAAACTGCTCGGCGATAAACGCGGTGGTGGCACCGCCTTGTGCAAAGCACTGGTTGGCAAGCACGTCGACCAGGAAGGCGCGGTTGGTCTCGAAGCCGAACAACGCAGTATTTTCCAGAGCGCGCAGGAGGCGCCGGCGTGCCACCTCGCGGTCGGGACCCCAGGTGATGATTTTGGCCACCATCGGGTCGTAGAAAGGCGACACTTCCTGGCCCTGCAACAGGCCGTGGTCGACGCGCACGCCTTCCCCCGACGGCGGCCGCCACAGCAGCGCCGGACCAGAGGCCGGCAGGAAGTCGTTCTGGGAATCCTCGGCGTAGAGGCGCACCTCGATGGCGTGACCGGTCAGCGTGACCTCCTCCTGCGACAGGGGCAGTGGCAGACCCTGGGCCACATCGAGCTGCAACGCCACCAGGTCCAGGTCGGTGACGAGCTCGGTCACCGGGTGCTCCACCTGCAGGCGCGTGTTCATTTCCAGGAAATAGAAGTTGTTGTCGGCATCCAGCAAAAATTCCACGGTGCCGGCACCGACATAGTCGATGCTCTTCGCTGCATTGACCGCGGCCTCGCCCATGGCGGCACGCAGCTCATCGGTCATCACCGCGCAGGGAGATTCCTCGACCACTTTCTGGTGGCGGCGCTGTACCGAGCAGTCCCGCTCACCGAGGTGTATGACATTGCCGTGCTGGTCGCCGAAAACCTGGAGCTCCACATGTCGCGGCTGCAGTACGGCTTTCTCCAGGATCAGCTCACCAGAGCCAAAGGCGCTCTCTGCCTCCGAACGCGCTGAAGCCAGGGCATCGGGCAGTTCGGCGGCGTCGTGCACCAGGCGCATGCCGCGCCCGCCGCCACCGGCGGCTGCCTTCACCATGATGGGAAAACCGATATCCGCAGCAGCGGCGATCAGGGTCTTATCCGACTGGTCGGTATCCTGGTAGCCGGGAATGCAGGGCACTTCCGCGTCCAGCATGCGGCGTTTTGATTCCGCCTTGTTACCCATGGCGTCAATGGCCTCGGCCGACGGCCCGATAAACACCAGGCCGGCTTCACCGCAGGCGCGGGCGAAATCGGCGTTTTCCGACAGGAAGCCGTAACCCGGGTGGATCGCCTGGGCACCGGTGCGCGCCGCCGCTTCGAGAATGCGGCCGGCGTCCAGGTAGCTCTCTTTCACCGGCGGCGGGCCGATCAACACCGCCTGGTCGGCCATCTGCACATGGGGTGCATCAGCGTCGGCCTCCGAGTAGACGGCAATGGTGCGGTAGCCGTGGGCCTGGGCGCTGCGTATCACCCGGCAGGCGATTTCCCCCCGGTTGGCGACCAGTACGCTGTCGAAGCCACTCATGCGCTATCCCCCTCTGCTGCCCAGCTCGGCAATCGTTTCTCCGAGAAGGCCGCCATGCCCTCGCGGCCTTCATCGCCGAGCATGGCATCGGCAAAACGCTCGGCGGCAAACTGCACAATGTCGTCGCCATGCAGCGTCTCGGTGGCACCGATGATCTGCTTGGTCAGGGCGATGGCACCCGGAGCGCCACGACGTGCTGCCTTGATCAGTTCGGCAGCCCTGGCATCCAGGCCTGCAGCGTCCTCCACCAGGAAGTGCGCAAAACCGAGGCGATGGGCTTCGGTACCGTCAAAGCGCTGGGCAGTCAGCAACAGACGCCGGGCTTCCGACGCGCCGATACGCTTGATCACTACCGGGGTAATCTGCGCCGGTGGAATGCCCAGGGTCACCTCGCTGAGGCCGTACTTCGCATCAGCGGTAGTGACCACCACATCCGCCAGGCAGGAAATACCCAGCCCCCCGGCCATGGCGAAGCCCTCGATCAGTACGATGAACAGCTGCGGCAATCCATAGATGGCGTGGCACATGCGGCCGAAGCCCGCATTGAAGCCGACAATGTCTTCGCGGGTCGAGCTGCCCTGGAACACGGTTTTGAACATTTTCAGATCGCCGCCGGAGCAGAAGGCACCGCCGCGACCGCGCAGTATCACAAAGCGGATATCGCGCTCTTCCGGCAGCGCTTCAAGCACGGCCGCCAGCTCATTGCTCATCGCGTCAGATAAGGCGTTCTTTACTTCAGGTCGGTTGAACCAGATGGTCAGCGTGTCGCCGTCGCGCTCGAGGTCGAGAAATTCTACGGTGGGTAACATGTCTGGCTCCCTTACATGCGGCCGACGCCGAAGCTGTTCGGATAGGTGGTGCGGTGCTTCGCTTCCCAACAGGTTTGCAGGGCCATGCCCAACACCCGGCGCGAATCCCGCGGGTCGATCAGCCCGTCATCGAGCATACGCCCGGAGGTGTAGAAGGCGTCGGACTGGCGATCATAGTGGGCTACCACCTTTGCCTCCTGTTCCTCCAACATGGCTTCATCCACTTCATTCCCTTTGCGTGCTGCACTGTCGCGGAACACTTGTGACATGGTCTTGGCAGCCTGCTCGCCGCCCATCACACCGATCTGGATATTGGGCCAGCTGAACACGAAATCAGGGTCGTAGCCCTGCCCGCACATACCGTAGTTGCCGGCGCCGAAACTGGCGCCAATCATCAGCGTCAGCCGCGGCACCCGGGTGTTGGTGACTGCCTGAATCATCTTGGCGCCGTGCTTGATCATGCCGGCCTGCTCGTACTCGGTGCCCACCATGTAACCGGTGATGTTCTGCAGGAACACCAGCGGCGTGCCCGCCTGGTCGCAGAGCTGGATGAACTGGGCCGCCTTGGCCGCCCCGTTCGGGTCGATGGGCCCGTTGTTGCAGAGAATACCCACCGGCATGCCGTAGATACTGGCCTGCAGGCACACCATGGACACCCCGTAGCCGGGCTTGAAGTCGGTGAAGCTGGAGCCGTCGACAATGCGCGCGACCACTTCGCGGGCGTCGTAGGGCTGGCGATAGTCCACCGGTACCGCACCCACCAGTTCATCCGGTGAATACACCGGCTCCTCGAAGTCTCGCGGTGCCGGTACCGGGCAGTGGCGGTTCCAGTCCAGACGCCCTACCACATCCCGGCACATGGCCAGCGCGTGGGCATCGTCTTCGGCCAGGTATTCCACCAGGCCCGAGGTGCTGGCGTGCATCTCCGAGCCGCCCAGCGTGGCCTGGTCCGCCACTTCACCAGTAGCCGCCTTGAGCAGCGCCGGGCCCGCCAGCGCCGCCATGCCGTTGTTCTTCACACCAATCACGTAGTCCGACATGCCGGGCATGTAGGCGCCACCGGCCACCGACAGGCCGTGCAGCACGGTGATCACTGGCAGGCCCGCCGCCGACAGGCGCGCCAGCCGCGCGAATACGCCGCCCGCCGACATCCACATCTCCACCTGGTACTTGAAAAGGTCGGCGCCGGCACTCTCCACCAGGTGAACAAAGGGCAGCTTCTTGTCCAGCGCCACCTCCATGGAGCGAATGATCTTCTTGCTGGAGAAGGTGGTCATGGCGCCGGCATTGATGCCGGAATCGTCCACCACAATCATGCAGCGGGTGCCGGCGATAAAGCCGATGCCGTTAATGCCGGTGGCGCCGGGAATCGAGGTATCGCGATCCTCGTCTTCCACCAGGAAGCCCGCCATATTGTTCAGCTCCAGGAACGGTGAACCCGGGTCCAGCAGGCGACTCAGGCGCTCGCGCGGCAGCAGCTGGCCGCGCTTCTGGAACCGCGGCAGCGCCTTGTCAGACAGCGCCGCGGCGCGGCCCAGCACGTCGTCTAGCTGACTCACCAGGCCCAGCATGTCCTCACGGTTCTTCGCAAAGTCGTCGGAAGCGGGGTTCACCCGGCTGTGAAACGGGGGCGGCAATGTGCTCATGGCAATCCTCTCAATGGAAGCTTGTTCAGATCAGCTGGAACTGCTGGGCGAGGTCGTGGGGAATCGGCACCGGTTCCGCCAGCAATAGCTGGGCATAACCCTTGCCCTGCGGGTCGACCCTGAGGCTGGCGACCCCGCCACCCCCCAGCACGTCGCGCAACAGGAAGTTAAAGGCGTGGCTACCCGGCAGGTAATAGCGATTGACGCTGCCCTCAGGCGAGGCCAGGAAGTGGGCAAAGTAGCCGGCGACGCGATCCTCGGTCAGCGAGGCCGCGATGTAGGGCACAAACTCAGGGCGCCGGGCAATGATGCCAATATTGGCGTAGTTGCCCTTGTCGCCACTGCGACCATAAGCCAGGGCCTCCAGCGGCACGTTTACCTGGGGACCTTCCTCGGTGCGGGGAATGGGGTGCGGCGCGGCGAGCTTCGCATCACCGCCGTAGTCTTCGTCACAGACCTCGCGCTGGCCGTCCACCTCCACCGTGATCGACAGCTCACCCTTGGGCACCAGCATGGAGAACAGGCGCACCACCGGCGAGGGCTTGGCGCGGGCGCCGGCAAAGCCGGTGAGGCCCGGCGGCGCCGTCAACGCCATACCGGTCATTTCCTTGAGGAACATGCCGATACCCGCAGCGCTCGGATGTTTGACGGCGAGCTTTACATCCACCTCGCGCACTCCGCGCGCCTGGCGCGCGGCGCCGAAATGCGTTTCGGCGCCGATCACTTCCACGCTGGTTTCACTGAAGGGCGGCAGACCCTGCTGCTCCAGGGCCGCGCCGGCGCGGTGAAACACGCTGCGGGCAAAGTGCTGGGCCTTGGTCTCGGCATCGCGGCCGTACATGGTCCACACGTGACCCGCCCGGTAACCATCGGCCCAGGTGGCACTCACCTTGTAGCTGTTCGGCGCACCGTGACCGCGAGCGCCCAGCACCCGCACCCGGTTTTCGCCCACCTGCTCCATGGTTACCTCGGAGAAGTCGCAGACCACGTCGGGCAGGGTGTAGGCCTGGGGGTCGCCAATCTCGTAGAGCATCTGCTCCGCCACGGTGCCCACCGACACCAGGCCGCCGGTGCCCGGGGGCTTGGTAAT
>JASJBK010000163.1 GCA_030066555.1 Halieaceae bacterium | reverse complement strand
TCCATGGCCAAGTTCGCCTCCACCGAGGCCCAGTGCCGGGTGGTCGATGGTTGCCTGCAGTTGTTCGGCGGCTACGGCTACATGAAGGAATACCCCATCTCTCGCATGTATGCCGATGCCCGTGTGCAACGCATCTACGGCGGCACCTCGGAGATCATGCGCGAGCTGATCGCGCGTGCTGTTCTCGACGGCTAGCTGACTACTCCCGGCAGGCGTCTCGTCACCAGTTCACGCCGTGAAATATGACGTCCGCCGGGAAGATACTCCAGATCTCGGTGTGGAAGTTGAAGTTGGCTGCGATTTCCTCGTCCCCCTTCCGGTAGTAGGAGATGACACCAAAAACAGGGGCATCTTCGTAGTTCATTACGTAGTACACGAGCCTGACCCTGTCGGTAATGATTCGGTCTGCCACCACATCAAAGTCCTCGTACTTGCCGTAGAAGGACTCAATCTGCCTCACCGTATTGGCCTGCGTCAGCGCGTTTCGATCACCCTCTAACGGACCACCCTTCAGCAAAGCTTCCAGGAAAGCGTCTGCACCGCCTTTCAGGTAGGCTGCCGACGCTCTTTCCAGAGGCGCACCTGGCTCTGTCGCCTGGGCCGATCCAGACACAAGTAGCAGTACACAGAAAATAAGTCTGATCACAGTTTCTCTCCCTGATATTGGCATGATCATGGCCGTGTCCATACAGCACGCCCGCTTCACAGAAGTTAACAACCTGCTGGCAGCTTGTTAAGCGGATCGGCGCCCAACTTGTGCAGATTCAGCGCAAAAAAAAGGGCCCCCATCGGGAGCCCCTTCGGTATCAGCTGCTATCAGGCAGCGTCGACGGCGCGCGGGGCAGCAGGGGCTTCCTGCGCCTTCTCGCCGTAGGACAGCTCACTGAACTTCTGCTGGTGGTAATCGCCGTTGCCGAAGATGGTGTTGATCATCATCAGGCGCCGGGCGTAGTGGCCCACAGACATCTCTTCGGTGACGCCCATGCCGCCGTGCAGCTGGATGGACTCGGCACCGATGTGCTTGCCGCTACGATCGACCATGGTCTTCAGGGCGTGCAGGCTTCGCCTGGCGTCGGCCTTGCCTTCGAGGCGGTCGCAGATAGCCCGGTACAACAGCGACTTGGCCTGCTCGAAGGCCATGAAGTTGTCGACCATGCGGTGCTGCAGGGCCTGGAACGTACCGATGGCCACGCCGAACTGCTCGCGGGTGCGGGCGTACTCGACCGTCACCTCATTGAGGCGACCCATGATGCCAACCGCCTCGGCGCTGATCGCCAGGGTCACGTTGTCTACGACCTGCTCGATGATGGGCAGGGCCTTGCCGGCCTCGCCCAGCAGCTCGCCGGCAGCCCCGTCGAGGGTGATATTGGCGACTACCTGGCCGTCCATCATGCGGTAGCTGGTGCGGCTCACGCCGCCGGCGCTGGCGTCTACCAGGAACAGGGACACACCGCCGTCGCTGAGGGCAGATACCACCAGCTTGTCGGCTGAAGCGCCGTTGAAGACCACGGTCTTCTCACCGCTCAGGGTATAGCTGTCGCCGGAGCCCGTCGCCGTGGTCTCGATGGCATCGAGATCGAAGCGGGTCTTGCGCTCCAGGTAGGCAAAGGCGCCCTGCAGCTCGCCGCCGATGACTGCCGGCAGCAGCGCTTCTTTCTGCGCCTCAGAGCCCGCAGCTTCCACCAGGCCGCCGAACAGCAGCACGGTGGGGATGAAGGGCTCTGCAATCAGGCCGCGACCCAGCTGCTCCATGATCAACATCAAGTCGACCGGGCTGCCACCGAAACCGCCGTTCTCTTCTGCGAACGGGATGGACAGCCAGCCTAACTCGGCGAAGGTCTGCCAGTTCTCACGGCTGAAGCCTTCATCGGACGCAACCACCTTGTTACGAGTATCGAAGTCGTAGTCGTCCTGGATGTAACGCGCGACGCTGTCGCGCAGCATGACCTGTTCTTCACTGAAATCGAAATTCATTGCTTGTCTCCTCTCTCAGCTCGCTCAGCCCAGGCCCAGGACGGCCTTGGCGATAATGTTCTTCTGCACTTCGTTGGAGCCACCGTAGATGGTGGCGGCACGACCGTACATGTAGCGGTAGCGGGCGTAGTCGCCGAAGTCGTGGCCACTCAGGTTCTCACCACCTTCCGGCACTGATACGCCCTGGTAGTAGCCGGCCACCTCCATGCGCAGTTCCTGGACTGCCTGCTGGATTTCCGTTCCCTTGATCTTCAAAAGCGAAGATTCCGGGCCCGGCGCACCGCCGGTGGCTACCGAGGCCAGCACACGCAGCTCGGTGTACTCCAGCGCCATCAGTTCGATCTCGATATCGGAGACGCGGCGCTGGAAGGAGGCGTCCTCGATCAGCGGCTTGCCGCCCTGCATCTCGTTGCTGGCCAGCTCGACCACCTGCGCGAGGTTGCGCTGGGAGTCGGAGACGTTGGCTATCCCGGTACGTTCGTGAGCCAGCAGCGCCTTGGCGTAGGTCCAGCCCTTGTTCTCCTCACCGATCAGGTTTTCCACCGGCACGCGAACATCGTTGAACTCGGTCTCGTTCAGGGTGTGGTGGCCGTCGATGGTGTGGATGGGATTGACCTTGATGCCCTCGGACTTCATATCAATCAGCAGGAAGCTGATACCTTCCTGCTTCTTGCCTTCTGAGCTGGTGCGCACCAGGCAGAAGATGTAGTCGGCCAGCTGGGCGTAGCTGGTCCAGATCTTGGCGCCATTGATCACGTAGTGATCGCCATCGCGCTCAGCCTTGGTCTTCAGGGCGGCAAGGTCGGAACCGGCACCGGGCTCTGAGTAGCCCTGGCACCACCACTGGGTACCCTCGAGAATCTTCGGCAGAAAGCGCTGCTTCTGCTCGTCATTGCCGAAATTGAAGATCACCGGGCCCACCATCTGCAGGCCAAAAGGCATGAGGCTCTGGGCCCCGGCGGCGGCGCGCTCGTAGTCAAAAATATACTTCTGGGTGCTGGTCCAGCCCGGGCCGCCGTGTTCTTCTGGCCAGTTGGGCGCTGCCCAGCCCTTGTTGTAGAGCTTCTGGTGCCAGGCCGTCATGGCCTCGCGAAAGGTATCAGGGTGCGAAAGCCCCTGGATGACTTCATCATTCCACTCAGTGGCGAAAAATTCCCGAACCTCATCGCGGAAAGCGAGGTCTTCGGCGGAAAAGCTGGTATCCATGGCTACCTCCTCAAAACGGGCATTTGAACCTACAGTATGTTTTTCACGCTTTCAAGTATTGACGCTGCTAACATTAGTCGAGGCCTGGGGACCGCCGCCACGCCTGTCCTGCTTTTGTGCAGCCCGCTGGCAATGGACTATGCTGGAGAGGTAGTCGCGCAAAACCTCCCCCCATGATCACAATCCGCCCCGCCACCGTTGAAGATGTGCCCACCATGATGCGTTTTGTGGTGGAGCTCGCACGCTACGAGAAAGCCGAACATGAGGTGATGGCCACCGAGAGCGACCTGCGCGAGGGCCTGTTTGGCGCCGATTCCCGGGTGGAGGCAGCGATCTGCGAATTCGAAGACGAGCCCATCGGCCACGCGGTCTTTTTCATGAATTTCAGCACCTGGCTGGGCAAGTACGGGATATTCCTGGAGGAGCTCTACATTACCCCCGAAAAGCGCGGCATCGGCGCAGGCAAGGCCCTGCTGGAGCACGTGGCCGGGATCGCTGTCTCCCGAGGCTGCGGACGTTTCGAGTGGAATGTTCTGGACTGGAACGAAACCGCCATTCGCTTCTATGAAGCGCTGGGAGCGGAGGCCCTGTCAGAATGGGTGGGCTACCGGGTCGCCGGACCAGCGCTGGCCAGGCTGGGTGGCGCGGGGGCAAGCCCGTGACACTGGACATCCGGGTGGCCAAACCGGCCGAGGCGGAGCGCCTGGCTGGGCTTGCGCGCCGCACATTCGAGGCCGCCTTCGGCGAATTCAATACCCCGGAGAATATGGCCCGCTACCTGGACGCCGCATTCACCACGGAGCAGATCCTCAGCGAGCTGGAAGATGCCGACAGCACCTTTATCTGGGCGGAGCAAACCGGCATTCCCGCTGGCTATGCCAAGCTCCGCCGCGGCACCCTCCGCTGCTGCATTACCGGCCCCAAGCCGGTAGAACTGGAGCGGATGTACGCCGAGACCGAGCGGATCGGTGAAGGCGTCGGCAAGACCTTGCTACACACGGCCATCAAGATCGCCCGCGCTGAAGGTTACCAGTCGCTTTGGCTTGGGGTATGGGAGTTCAACGAAAGGGCCATAGAGTTTTACCATCGCCAGGGCTTTGTCGACGTCGGCGAGCAGGACTTCATGCTCGGGGCTGATCGGCAAACCGATATCATCATGCAGCTCGACATGCGTCACTAGAGCACGCAAACACTTCACGCTTTCCCACAGGACATATCAATGATTCGCAGGCTCAGCTGCGCAATTCTCTTCACTCTTGTTGCTACCAGCACCCAGGCAGCCACCCTGGTCTACAACGTCACGGGTTACACCATGAACGAGGGCGAACGGGTACAGTTCGCGGCGCTGGAGTTTGGGGACGGTGTTATCACTCGCCTGTACAGCAACGACCTGGAAGCCAGGGCGAGCAAGGCAGAGGAACGCATCGACGGCAACGGGGCCATCCTGCTGCCCGGCCTGATCGACGCCCATGGTCACGTTACTGCCCTCGGCCGCGGACTCAGCGCCGTCAACCTGGTGGGGAGCACCAGCGCGGCAGATGCCGCCGCAAGGGTCAGGGCGTTTCTCGCCGACAACGGCAACCAGGAGTGGGTGCGCGGGCACGGCTGGAACCAGGTGTTGTGGCCTGGCAAGCAGTTCCCACACCGTTCCAGCCTCGACGCGCTGGCCGGCAAGCAGGCAGTCGCACTGACCCGCATCGACGGCCACGCCATGTGGGTGAACAGCACGGCCCTGAAGCTGGCCGACATCGGCCCCGAGACACCGGACCCGGACGGCGGCCAGATTATTCGCGACGACACCGGGCGCGCCACCGGCGTACTGATCGACAACGCCATGAACCTGGTAAAGGCCGTGATGCCGCCGATCACCGATGAGGACATGGCGAACTTCGCCCTGACGGCGATGCAGGCACTGGCAAGCCAGGGGATTACGTCGGTGCACGATGCCGGCATCACCGCGCAGGAGGTGCGCGCCTACCAGGCCCTGCGCCGCGAGAACCGGATGCCGATTCGCGTCTACGCGATGTTGAAAATGGTAGATCCCGCCATAGACCAGTACCTGCAGCAGGGTCCACTCATCGATGAGCAGCACATGCTGGATATTCGCAGCGTGAAGATCTCTGCAGACGGCGCACTCGGTTCCCGCGGCGCCGCGCTATTCGAGGACTACAGCGACATGCCGGGGCAGCGTGGCCTGCTATTGGTTAACGATGAGCAACTCGATCGCTACATGGATCGCAGCATGGCGGCCGGCTACCAGGTCAACGTCCACGCCATCGGCGACAAGGCCAACGCCCGGGTACTCGACTTCCTGGAGCAGATGATCGCCAGGCACGACAACCGCCACCTGCGCCATCGCAATGAGCACTCCCAGATTGTGCGGCTCGAAGACATCTCGCGTTTTGCCGAGATCGGCGTGGTGGCCTCAATCCAGCCCACCCACGCCACCAGCGACAAGAACATGGCAGGGGATCGGGTCGGGGAAGCCCGCCTCGCCGGCGCCTACGCCTGGCGCAAGCTGCTGGACAGCGGCGCGCGACTGGCCGGCGGTTCCGATTTCCCGGTGGAGTCCATTAACCCCTTCTATGGCATCCACGCTGCGGTTACCCGCCAGGACCATCAGAACCAGCCGCCAGGCGGCTGGCTGCCCGGTGAGCGCCTGCTAAGAAACGAAGCCCTCAGCCTGTTTACCGAATGGGCCGCCTGGGCCGCCCACCAGGAGACCGTGATCGGCAGGTTGCTGCCAGGCTACGCGGCAGACTTCATCCTGGTAAGCGACGACATGTTCACCATGCCCGCGGAAGATCTCTGGAGGAACCAGGTGCTGGGCACCTGGGTGGCTGGCCGCAAGGTACACTGACGGCATGAGCAACACCCTGCCTTTCGAAACGCCCATTGCCCGGGAGTCCGACGACTCGGCCTGGCAGCGCGCCCTGAAGGACGTGGTGCGCGAGCCCGCGGAGCTGCTGTCGCTGCTGGAACTCGACCCCGCCACACGGCCCGCGAGCCTCGCCGCCCAGGCCGCTTTCCCGCTGCGCGTGCCCAGGGCCTTTGTTGCGCGCATGCAGGCCGGCGACTGGTCCGACCCACTGTTGCGCCAGGTCTGGCCTGCGCTGGAGGAAACTCGGGCAACCGCCGGCTGGGTCGGCGACCCCTTGCAGGAACAACAGGCCACGCTTGCACCCGGCATCCTGCAGAAATACCACGGCCGCGCCCTGCTGATGGCGGCGCCCCATTGCGCAATCCACTGCCGCTACTGTTTCCGCAGGCATTTCGACTATGACGCCAACAGCCCGGGGCGCCAGGCCTGGCAGGAGAGCCTCGCGAGCATTCGCGATGACACCTCGATCACCGAGGCGATTCTCAGCGGCGGCGACCCGCTGGCCAACGGCGACAGCCAACTCGGTTGGCTGGTCCGGCAACTGGAGGCCATCCCTCAGCTCGACACCCTGCGCATCCACACCCGCCTGCCGGTGGTGATTCCGGAGCGCGTCACCGATGCGCTGCTGGCGCTGCTGCGGGATTGCCGACTGCAGGTGGTGGTGGTTCTGCACATCAACCACGGCAACGAACTGGACGCAGACTGTGATGCTGCCATCGCCCGGCTGCGGAATACCGGCGCGATCATGCTCAACCAGGCAGTGCTGCTGGCGGGTGTCAACGACGACAGTGACGCCCTTGTGGCACTGAGCCGGCGGGTGTTTGCCGCGGGCGTGCTGCCCTACTACCTGCACCTGCCCGACCGGGTCGCCGGAACCGCGCATTTCGATGTCAGCGAAGTACGCGGTCGGGAACTGGTTGATACGATGCGCGCCACGCTGCCTGGCTACCTGGTACCGCGCCTGGTGAGGGAAATCCCTGAGCGAACGGCCAAGACAGTGCTGGCCTGACCCCGCCGCTCGTCCCATTTGACATCAAACGCCCTGCCACTACTATCAAGTCCCCGCAGTATTCTATGGAAAGCCCCATGACCGCATCCGCACCGACCCGTCACAACTGGAGCCGCGACGAGATCGCTGAGCTGATCAACCTGCCGTTTAACGACCTCATCTTCCGGGCCCAGCAGGTACACCGCGAGCATTTTGACCCCAATGAGGTGCAGGTCAGCACGTTGCTGTCCATCAAGACCGGTGCCTGCCCGGAAGACTGCGCATACTGCCCCCAGAGCACCCGCTTCGAGACCGGGCTTACCACCGAG
>JASJBK010000162.1 GCA_030066555.1 Halieaceae bacterium | reverse complement strand
AGGGCCTGCAGGTTGTAGGCCAGGGCTTCCGCCGCCGAGAAGGTCTTCGCCGAGATCAGGACATAGACGGGTTTCTGACCGCCAAATCGCTTGCCGGGCACATACTGGAGGGTAAAGCGCTGGGTGAGGGAGTCACTGGGGCGGTCGTAGACCCCGGTCAACGGTTGGCGACCCTCGTCAAACAGGTAGCTGGCCACCAGGTCCGCGGTGTCGCCGATGCCGCCGCCATTCTCCCGCAGATCGATGATCAGGCCGTCCAGATCTGCCAGCACGGTCATGGCAGCAGTGATGGTGTCGCCTCCCATGGCGAGAGGCGGAAACACGCGAAGATCGAGGTAGCCCATATTGCCCTCGAGCCGCTCGATCCGGTTTACGCCGTAGTTGATATGGGCGCCATACCAGCGCTGCATCTGCTCATCGCTGTACTCTTCCTTGCCGCCGGCCGCCTCGCCAATGGGCTGGGCGGAATACTCGACGTTGAGGTGCTTGTCGCCGGTGAGCACCTGCAGCCTGGCGCTGAGCACGGCGGCAAACTGCTCTGGGGTGCTCGAGCGTGTAAATCGGCCGTCGGCTACCTCCCGGCGCAAGGCCATGGCGGCCCTGTGTCCTGATTCGGGGTCTACATAGTCCCGTTCGAGGTGATCGAGTACCGCCTCCAGGACCTGCCCGTGGGTGCTGCTATCCAGCGTCTGGCCCGTGGCCTGCTCCGCAAAGCTGGCTGCAAGGCCGAGGACCAGCGTGGCCAGCAATTTCATGGCGTGTCGTCTCCCTGGGTGGCAGTGTGCGAGGCAATTCTGTCCCTGAAGGGGTTCGCCTCCAGTAGGGCAATTGCCTCTGCCAGCAGCTGGCTCAGGGGTGAGGAGAGCTCTGCATCCAGTTCATCTGCGGCTCGCCGGGTGGCCAGCCAGCGCTGCTGGAGCCAGGGCAGCAGGTCACGCCCGCTGGCAGACAGGCACACCGTGCGAGAGCGCCGGTCGCCTTCCACCGAAGTTTCCAGTAGTCCCAGGCTGCTCATTTTCGCAATGGTCTGGCTGGCAGCGGAGTGCGAGATACTGGAGTGCGCCGCGATGTCCTTGATGGTGAGCCGCTCACCCGTTGCCAGCGCTTTCATCACCGGGGTGTAGCGCGGCACGTAGAACGGGTGGGCTTCGCGGTACAGCGTCTCCAGATCGCCGTCCAGCAATTCCAGTAGTCGCCGGAGCTGTGTGCCCAGGCCATCTGCAGGCTTGTCATTCATAACAGCACTTATATATAAGTGCTTATATAAAATCAAGCCTAGAGTTTCAGCATGCTGGCCAGGTTGTTCTTCTGCATGTCAGACGAGCCGCCGACAATGGGCATGCCCAGCAGGTCACGCAGGTTGCGCTCAATATCGTAGGCATCCGACAGGGCATAGGCACCCATCACCTGCTGGCAGGCGAGCCCGATCTCTACCCCCACGTCTGCCACGAACAGTTTGGCCATGGAGGTTTCCACCGAGCAGGGCAGGCCCTCGTTGGCCAGCCAGGCGCCGTGGTAGAGCATGTGCCGGGCCGCCTGCAGCCGGGTTTTCGCCGTTACCAGTTTGTGGCGGATCGCCTGGTGTTCGGCAATGGGCTTGCCGAACTGAACCCGCTCCTTCGCATACTGCCAGCACTCCTCCACGGCGGCCCGGGCAAAGCCGTAGGCACAAGCGGTAATCTCGATCTTCTCCACATCCAGGGCCCGACCGGAGAGTAGCTTCCAGCCCTGGTTCCACATGGCCGGTCCGCCGACGATGGCGTCTTCGCTAACCCTGACATCCTCGAAGTAAACGTCCTGTGAGGCGGTATAGCGCAGGTTCACGTGTTCTATGGATTGCATGCTGATTCCCGGCGTGTCGGTGGGGATCAGCAGCAGCGACAGGTTGCGGTAGCGCTCATCCGGCTCGCCGCTGCGCACCAGGCAGTAGATATAGTCTGACCAGTCGGCGCCGGTGCACCAGCGCTTGGCGCCGTTGATGACAATCTCACCATCGCGCTTCTCGGCGCGGGTCTCGACGCTGGCGAGGTCGCCGCCGATATTGGGTTCTGACAGGCCGTAGCACAGCAGCACCTCGCCCGCCGCGATCGCTGGCAACAGGGCACGCTTTTGCTCTTCGGAGCCGTTCTCCGACAGGTTCATGCCGCCATAGAAGGCCGCGTGAATGTAAGGGCCCGACAGGAATGCGCCGGCCTGTGACAGTTCCTCGATCACGGCCACCGCCGCCACCAGGTCCTGGCCGGCACCGCCATAGGCTTCCGGGATGGTCAGGCCAATCAGGCCCATGTCGGCGATTTCCCTGAACAGCTCCCGCGGCCAGGTGTGCTCCCGGTCCCACTGGCGTCGCAGGTCTCGCGGCGCCTTCTCCTCGACGAAGCGCTGCAGCTGACGGCGGATTTCGGTGATGTGTTCGGCTTCCGGGGTGAAGCTGGTGTGGCTCATGGTGACAGTCCTTTCTCTCCTTATTTGCCTTGCTTGCTTACTCGCCAGTCAGCTTCGGCGCGCGCTTCTCGCGCATGGCGGCGACGGTCTCGCGGCGGTCGTCGTGGAAATTGGAGACGCTCTCCCAGCCGACGGCGGCGTCCATGGTCTGGGCCGCCAGGGCGCGCAGGGGAATATTGACCACTGACTTGGTCCAGCGCACGGCCCAGCGCGGATTGGCCTGTATCTTGTCGACGACTTCCCGCACCCTGGCGTCGAGCGCCTCAGTGGGCACCGCGTGATTGATCAGGCCCAGCTCCTGTGCCTCGCTTGCGGTCAGCATATCGCCGGTCAGCAGCAACTCCTTGGCGCGGGCGTAGCCCACCAGTTGCGGCCAGATCAGGGCGCCGCCGTCTCCCGCCACCAGGCCCACCTTGACGTGGGGGTCGCCGATCACCGCGTTTTCATCGGCGATAATGACATCGCACAGCAGGGCGATGGTGGCGCCCAGCCCGGCGGCGGCGCCGTTGAGGCGGCAGATGATGGGTTTTTCCATCTCCAACAGGCTGGAAACGATACGCTTGGCATCCCAGGCGATGGCCCGGAACGTCGCGGGGTCGTCGACCTGCTCCTGGAACCAGTCGAAGTCGCCGCCGGCGCAGAACGCCCGGCCGCTGGCGGTGAGCACGATGAGGTCGCTACCGGTGTCGCGCTGCAGGTCGGTGAACACCCGGGACAGTTCTTCGTGCATGGGGCCGTCGACGCCGTTTACCGGGTGCTCCGAGGTGATGGCCGCCGTCAGTACCCGGCCGTCCCGTTGAAAGCTGAAGCGGGTATAGCCCGCTGCCTCGATGTTGAATGCCTGGCTCACGCTTGCCTCCTAGAGCATGGATACATCGGTTTCCAGCCCGAATAGCAGGCTGCCGACGGTTTCGAATGTCTGCGGCGCGACCATGATGTGCTGGGTGGCCACGTGGATGTCGCGGAAGTAGCGCTGCAGGCGCGATGTCTTGTAGACCGAGCTGCCGCCACCCAGCTTGTACATCTCGTCGACCACGCTTGCTGCCACCTGTACCGCATGGGTGGTGGCCATGCGCAGGTCGCGCCTGAGTTCCACGCTGACAGCGCCGCTTGAGGTGGCGCTGGCCCAGGCTTTCTCCACGGCGTCGTAGTAGAACAGCCTGGCGCTGCGCAGCGCGGCTTCGGCTTCAGCCAGGCTGGCCTGGGCGCTGGATTTGTGTGCGATAGTCTTGCGGGCGCCGCGCCGCTTTTTCTCGACCCCCAGCTTGACCAGTTCATCGATCGCGGCGCGGGCGATGCCCATGCATACAGCGCCAATGCCCAGGGCCAGGAAGGTGAAGTTCGGGAAGGCATACAGCGGTGTCGGGTTAGCAGCGTCCGAAGGCAGGTAGCCCACTGCCCTTGTCTCGGGTACGAACACATCGTCGACCTGGTAGTCGAGGCTGCCGGTGCCGCACAGGCCGGACACGTGCCAGGTATCGAGAAACTCTACCTCGCCGGCCGGCAGAATCATCATGTGGCTGCGCGGCCTGCCCGCATCGTCGAGCATGGCTTCGCCGTTCTCCATGAGCATGCAGCCTGCCAGCACCCAGTCGGCATTCTGGCTGCCGGAGCCCCACTGCCAGCGGCCGGATACCCGAAAGCCCCCATCGACCTTTTCGGCGCGGCCGGTGGGCGCGAATACACCGGTCACCAGGGTTTCCGGGCGCGAGAAGATCTCGGCGGCGGCCGCCCCCGGGATGCTGGCCAGTGCAGTTCCCGAAGTCGCGCCAATGAAGGCTACCCAGGCGCAGGAGGCATCACCCCGCGCCAGGGTTTCGAACACCTGGCTGCTGACTGCCGGCGGCGCTTCCAGTCCGCCGATCGCTGCAGGCACGCCGAGACGATAGATGCCTGCTTCTGCCATCTGCTGTGACACCTCGGCAGGGATGCGGCGCGCCCGCTCGATATCGTCTGCCAGTTCATAGTGTTCGCGGCTCAGCCGCGCGGCCTGGGTGAGAATATCCATCTGTTCCACGATCAGGTTCCTCCGTCAGGGCTGAGTGCCCTGGCTAGCGAGCCGGCCATTTCCCTGTGCAGGGGGCTGCCCGGTTCCAGTTTCTGGACAAGGGGGTGGAACCAGCCCTCGCTGACCACGGCGAGGGTCTGGGCCATGGCCAGGGCGTCACCCTGGCGAATCAGGTTCGCCGCCTGCCCGAGCTCGATAAAGCGGCGATAGGTGCCGATGATGCTGTCTTCATAGCGGCGGAACAGTTCGCGCAGCTCCCGGGAGCGCTCGATGGCAGCCTGCGCCAGCCGAAACAGGGCGGCGTTGTCGGCAAAGAAGGCCGCCGAGCTTTGCAACCAGTTCAGCGCAAAGTCATCCAGCCCCTGGTCGAGCAGGCGCTCGATGCGGCAATCAGCGGCGACGCTGTCGGCGAGCTCCGCCATCAGGGCCTCGTAGGCCGCCACCAGGGCGTCGTCCTTGGTGGCAAAGTGATTGTAGAAAGTAGCGGGGGAGGTGCCGGCGCGGGCAGCGACCCGGTCGGCGTTGAAGTTGCCGGCGTCGGCGACCTCGGCACGGATACCTGCAACCAGCTTCTGGCGGGTTCGCTCAAGCTTGCTGGCCGCTGCTCGGCCGGTAGCGGGGGGCGTTTCAGCGGTATTGGATGACCGGGCGGCAGTCTTCATAAAACTATAGTTAAACTCTAATTAGCTAAGATTATTTATAGCTTGGCTATATTTTGCAAGCCTGCTCTGCTATCTTCTTCCCGGTTCAGAGTTCAGGAACACAGCAATGACCGACACCTCCCGTCCCCTGTATGACGTTATGAGCACCCTGCGTGCAGTGCGTCGGCTACGCGAAGACCCGATTCCCGATGAGGTGCTCGAGCGCATTCTGCAGGCGGCTACCTGGGCGCCCAGCGGCGGTAACCTGCAGCCCTGGCGCCTGGTTGTGGTGCGGGACGCGGCGCTGAGGCGGGAGCTGGGTGTGATGTACAAGCCGCTGTGGGAGCGTTATGCCGCGGGCCATAGGAAGGGGCTCAAGGGTCTCGAGGGAGAGGCCCTGGAGAAGCAGCAGCGGATGCTCGCTGCAGCGGATCACCTGGGTGACCACCTGGGGGCTGCACCTGTCATTCTGGTCGCCTGCTTCAACCCGAAGCTGATGGCGATTACCGATGCGGACATGGATCGCCCCTCGGTGGTGGGAGGCGGCTCGGTTTACCCGGCAATCCAGAACCTGATGCTGGCCTGCGTCAACGAGGGGGTGGGTTGCACTCTTACCACGCTACTGTGCTACGCCGAGGAAGAGGTCAAGGCGCTACTGGAGATCCCCGAGGACTGGTACACCTGCGCCTACATTCCGCTGGGATACCCGGTGGGCAAGGGACATGGCCCGATCTCGCGTCGCCCGGTCGAGAAAATGTGTTTCGGCGACCGCTTCGGTTCAGCGCTTGGGTGACCACCGGGCGTTGCCCGGTTCTGCTACATGGATGTCTGGCCGGCCAGCCTGTTAACACAGCTCAGCACCTCCGCCTGGTAGCGCTTGCCGCGCTCGTTGAGCAGGTCCAGCGTGTGCAGCGATGTGGGGACAAACGCGAAGCCGATGTCCAGTTCCGGGTGCCACTGGAAGACGGAGCCGCCATAGCCCATCCAGCCGTAGAAGCCCTCCCGCCCGTCGTTGAAATCGCGCTCCAGTCGAGGGCTGTGCGGCGTACAGGGCGTAAAGCAGTCGACGCCGCCCTGGGTAAAGCGGGTGGTGAGCATTACGCCAAGCTTTGCCTCCAGCGGGTGCGCGTGCATGGCCTGCCAGGCCTCTGCGCTCAGGTACTGCCTGCCTTCGAAGCTGCCGCCGGCTGCCAGCATGGCGGCCAGACGTGCCAGCCCGCGGGCGGAGCAGTTGGCGTTGGCGGAAGGCGTTTCCCCCCTGGCGAAATCGCGATCATTGAAAAAGTCCAACAGGGATCTGCCTACAAACGGGGGTGGGGGGCGATTCTTGCGACCCTTGAACAGCAGCGGCAGTATGCCGAGGAGACGGCGACCGATCTGGATAGCGTTGTGGACGATGCGCCTGCCGAGGAAGCGGGGTACCAGGCTCTGTAACAGCTGGTAGCCGAAGCCCAGTTGCCTCACCGGGAACACACGCGGCATTTCCTCATCGCGTACGCCAATAACCACGTCAGCCTTGAGCGGACCGCTGATCTCCTCGCGGAGGAATTCGCCAATGGTGCGGCCCGTGGGATCCACCCGCCGAAACAGCTCGTTGACGATCCATCCGCGGGTCAGCGCGTGGTATTCGCGCCGCCCACCGCCGGGCGACTCATAGCTCAGCCCATGCTGTTCGATGATCCGGCCCACGGCGTTCTGCTTGATGTTCTCGACGAACAGGTCCTGCATATCGAGCGAGGTATCAAGGTTGGCGAGGCCGGCTTCGTGTCGCATCAGGTCGGCGACGGTCAGCCCCTGTTTGCCGTTGGCGCCAAACTCCGGCCAGTAGTCGGTGATTTTTGCGTCGTAGTCCAGCAGGCCCTTGCCCACCAGGGCGGCCACGGCAATGGCTTCCAGACTCTTGCCGCTGCTGAAGACATTGGCGAGTGAGTCGGCCGAGTAGCCGTCATCGGCGGCGGTATGCGCCCACAAGTCCACGACTTTTTCGCCACGATGGTAGACACAGAGCTGGGCCTGCCGCTCCGCCATGGTGCGAATCTGCTGCTCGAAGAGTTGCCTGACCGGCTCGAAGCCCGGGGAGGCCGCACCGTGAATATCCATCTTCTCTTGACCCATGTTGTCTCGCCCGTGCTGTCAGTCCCAGCGACAGTATGACTCGATTCGCGCCTTCAGGCCCGGGCTGCATCCCCACCGGGTTGCCGTGCTAAGCTGCGGCGGAGGTTCAGCCGTTGCTGAAGATTCCGAAGG
>JASJBK010000161.1 GCA_030066555.1 Halieaceae bacterium | reverse complement strand
CGGCGTGCGGGAGGCCGGTGGCGATGCCATGTTCACCCAGCTGGATGTGAGTGTGCTGGACAACTGGCAGGCAGCGGTGGCCGCTACCCTCTCCCACTACGGCCGGTTGGATTTCCTGATCAACAACGCCGGCATTTACAAACCCGCCGGTGTCGTCGAGGAAACCGAGGAAGCCTGGCAGCAGATGGTGGCTATCAACCAGACTGGCGTGATGTACGGCATGAAATCGGTCATCCCGACCATGCTGGAAGCCGGGGGTGGCGCCATCGTCAATATCTCATCCCTTTACGGGATTATCGGCAGCGCCGGGTCCTTCAGCTACCACGCCACCAAAGGTGCGGTACGCCTGATGACCAAGGCGGCGGCGCTGGAGCACGTCAACGACAATATTCGTGTCAATTCCATCCACCCCGGGCAGATCGACACACCGATCCTCGCCAATCTCACGCCGGAGCTGGATGCGGCCATCAAGGCCAGGATACCCATGGGACGGCTGGGCGCGCCGGAGGAAGTGGCGCGGGCATCACTGTTCCTCTGTTCCGATATGGCGTCTTACATCACCGGGGAGGAACTGCGGGTGGACGGCGGCTGGTGCGCCACCTGACAAAGCGGGAGTGATGCGAGCGCATCACCCCCTCTGCTTCAGCGCGTCAGGTCGATCAGCACCTTACACTGGCCGGACGGATTGCGCAGTGCCTCAAAGGCATCGGGCGCCTCGTCCAGGCTCACCACATCGGTGATCATGGCACTGGCGTCTACCCGCCCGGCGACCATCATGTCGATGGCGAACTGGAAGTCTTCCTTCTCGTAGCCCACCGCCCACTGGATACGCAGCTCCTTGACGAAGGCCGTCAGCGGCACGATCTCATCCGGGTGGTCACAAACGCCGATACCCATGATGACGCCCCGGTTCGGCGCCCGCTCGATGCAGGCCTGCAGAATGCCCGGCGCGCCGACACACTCGATCTGTACCGCCGGAGCGGCCCCGGTCAGCGCCTCGAATTGGGCGCCCACATCCCCGGCGGGATCCACAAAATCGGCAAACCCCAGGGTCCGCGCCATATCCAGGCGCGCCGGTGACATCTCGCTCAGCACGACCGAACGGGCACCAAAGAAGCGGCACCAGATCGCGCAAGCAAGGCCGATGGGGCCAGCGCCGATTATCAGTACGTCTTTCTCTGCGACCCCCTCAGCCATCTTGACCGAGTGCAGGCCTACCGCCAACGGCTCGACCAGGGCGCCCCGGTCATCATCCAGGCTCTCCGGGATTTTCAGGACCAGCTCGTGCCCTACTTTCACGTACTCCGAGTAGGCACCGGAGATTTCACCCAGGCCAATGGTCTGCTCGCCGATGAATGGCAAGGAGGTCACGCGATCGCCGGGGGCAAACAAGCCCTCCGGCACGGCTGAGCCCACCTCGACGATGTCGCCGACAAACTCATGGCCGAAAACAGTCTCAGGGGGCGCCATGAAGGGTCCTTCGCGGGATGCGTGGATGTCAGTACCGCAGATGCCACATCGGCGCACCTTGACCAGCATTTCCCCATCGCCGATCTGCGGCGTGGCGATGTCCTTGATGGTCAGCGGCTGTCCCGGGCCCTGAAAAACGGCTGCTTTCATGGTGTCGATCCTCATTTTTAGGCGCCTCAGCGTAACAAAGCCCGAACGGACAGCAAATAGCGTATAATGACAAGGACAGACTTAACGAAACTTGCGGTGCGGGGAGCGCACTCGGGATACATCAATGAACAGGAAATCACTACTGCTTCTTATCTGCATCTGCCTGCCACTGGCCCCTGCCAGCTCGATGGCCTGTGGAATGCACATGGCATTCAATCCCGACCAGATGGGCTTTGTAAGCGGCTCCTTCGCGCGCATGGCCGGGCTTACGCCGCCCAAGCCCGTCTTTGAGCTGGACCATCCCGCATTGGCGCGTGCTTCGATCGGCGAAAACAACGAAGTTGTTGTCAATTACTCGATGCCGGACAGCGCCAAGGACGTCAAGCTTAAACTGTCAGGCACCCGCAATATCGAGTTGATGCAGAGCGTCATCGCGCTGGAAGAAGAGGAAGGCGAAATCAATATCGCTTACCAGCTGACGGGCTCAGGCTACGACTCCATCACGCTGGAGCTGACCGGTGAGCACAAGGGCGAAAAGGTTCGCCACGTTGCGCGAATCTACGTTCGAGCCAACAAAATCGCCTCTACAACTACTGACCAAGTCAGCAGCCGCTGAAAACAGGCTCAAAGACCAGGGGGTATCGCCCGTGCGATACCCCCTTTTTCGTTTCTGGGCCGGACCTAAAGAAAACCGCAGCGGAGCCGATAAGTTATTGAGACCAAATAACTTTAACGTGCTCCACAGATGCGGCACCCCCGTCCAACACTGCTGCCCGCGGCCATGGCCGCCGCTCTTCTCTCATGTGGGAGCGCCACCCATGCGCAGGAATCTGCCGACAGCCTGTTTGATCTCTCCCTGGAGGAGCTGCTCAACGTCGAGGTAACAGGCGCGTCACGCAAGTCCCAGAAGCTGTCGGAAACCGCCGCAGCCGCGTTTGTCATCACCGCGAAGGACATCAGGCGCTCGGGCGCCCTGACGATTCCCGAAGCGCTGCGCATGGTGCCCGGCCTGCATGTGGGCCAGATCGACGGCAACAACTACGCGGTGAGCGCTCGCGGCTCCAATGACCGCTTCGCCCGCAAGATGCTGGTAATGATCGACGGGCGCACCTTGTATACCCCCGCCTACTCCGGCGTCTACTGGGACCTGCACGAAATCCCCATGGACGATATCGAGCGCATCGAGGTGGTGCGCGGCCCGGGCAGTGCGCTGTGGGGCATCAATGCGGTCAACGGCGTGATCAACGTGGTCACGCGACATGCCGACGACTCCCAGGGCGGTATGGCGATGGCCAGCGCGGGAAACAAGGTAAATCACGACGCCGTTCTGCGCTGGGGTGGCAGCCCGAACGATGAGACCGCCTACCGGGTCTACCTGCAGAGCAAGGATCGCGACGGCAACCGAACTTTCAAGGGAGATTCCAGCGCTGACACCGCCGAGCAGAAGCGCGTGGGTGGCAGGCTCGACTGGCACCCCACCGAGTCGGACACGGTGACCCTGTCGGCAGATCTCTACGACATCGACTCCGGCGCCTCTTTCAACGTGCTGCGTTTCGAGCCGCCCTACCAGCGTACCCGCGAAGACGACGTGACGCACTCGGAGGGCTTCTCCCTGCTGGGGCGCTGGAACCGACAACACGGCGAACTGGGTGAGACCACCGCGCATGCCTATGTCGATGTCATGGATCGCGAAGACCCGCTATTCGGTGAAGACAAGGACACTGTCGAATTCGAATTGCAGCATCGCTCGCTGGCGCTAGATGGTCACGACATCATTGCCGGGGCCACGGTGCGCTATCACGACATCGAACTGACCGGCTCTGAGGCCCAGTTCCTGGACGGCTCCTACTACGACAACCTGATCGTCAGCCTGTTTGCGCAGGACGAATTTGACCTGCTGGAAGACAAGCTGACCCTGACCCTGGGCGCCAAGCTGGAGCGCAACGACACCTCGGACTCCGACTGGGAGTTCATGCCCAGCGCCCGGCTTCTGTGGGCGATCGACTCCAACAGCAGCGCCTGGTTCGCGGTGACCAACGCGGTGCGCTCTCCGGCCATTGCAGAACAGTATGCGCGGGTCTCCGTCGCACTGGATGAGCGGCACCCCAACTATGTGCCGGGGCTCAGCCTCCCGCTGTTTGCCTCGCTGAAAGGCACCGGCAGGATGCGATCGGAAGACCTGCTGGCGTTTGAAGCCGGCTACCGATCACAGTTGACCTCCAACCTCAACATCGACATCGCGGTCTACTACAACGATTACCAGAACACTCGCTGGCCGAAGTTCGACGATATTGCCTGCGGCCCCGTCCCAGGTCCATTCCCCGCCTGCCTGGCAGACCCGCAGACCGGTTACCTGGAGTTCCAGACAGAGCTCGCCAATGCCGCCGACAGTGAAGGCATGGGCGCGGAAATCGCCGTCAACTGGCAGGCCCTGGAATGGTGGCAGCTGATGGCTGCCTATACCTACCAGGACTATGACATCACGCCGGACGCGCAGCCCGCCGAAGGCTCCCAGTGGGATGCCGACCACCTGTTCTCCCTGCAGTCACGCATGGACCTGGGCGAGCGCGCCGAGTTTGACCTCTGGCTCAGGTACGTCGATGAAGTCGAGTACTACTTCCTCGATAGCTACTGGGAACTGAACCTGCGCGTCTCCTGGGAGCTGACCCCCGAGCTGGAGATTTCACTGATCGGCAACAACCTGCTCGACAGTGCTCACGGCGAATACAGCTCGGTGCAGGATGACACCGTGCCAACTGAGATCGAGCGCGCCTATCGCGCCGAAATCCGGTATCGATTCTAGGGTGGCCGAACAGTGAAGAATCAGAACTGCCAGCTCCGCTCCCTGCACCGCCTGACCGGCCACCTGTTGCTGTGCCTGGCATTGCTGTTGTCCTGCAGCAGTACCGCGTCAGCTAGAGACAGGTTCAGCGAGAGCGATATCGCAGTGGCGCTGCTCTACAAAGTCACGCGGTTTGTACGCTGGCCCGCGTCCAGCTTTGCCAGTGATGACGCAGCGCTGAGGGTATGCGTTTACCCCTCCGAGCAATACCGCGCACCGCTGCGCGCGCTGGAACAGCGTACCGTGAACTCGCGCCCGATGGAGGTCGTGGAGCTTGTAGAGGGTACGGTAATTAGCGAGGCCGGTTGCCATGTGCTGTTTTTTACCGACCCGGCACAGCTCGGCGATGGCAGCAGCCTGCGCGGCATCGAAGACCAGCCTGTACTCACCGTCGGCAACTACCGCGAGTTTTCAGAGCAAGGCGGCATGCTGTCGCTGTCCAGGACCCGCAGCCGCATAGAGATGCGCATCGACGCCGCCGTGAGTAAACGCGCCGGCCTTGAATACAACGCCCAGCTGCTGGAGCTGGCCACGGTGCTGAACCGGGACTAGCGAGGATATGAAGATGCGACAGCCCCGTCCAACATTCCTGCCAGCCGCCATCGCCGCGGCCCTGTTCTCATGTGGAAACCCTGCCCATGCGCAGGATTCTGCCGACAGCCTGTTTGATCTCTCCCTGGAAGAGCTGCTCAGCGTTGAGGTGACCGGCGCCTCCCGTAAGGCCCAGAAGCTCTCCGAGACTCCGGCCGCCGCCTTTGTCATTACCGCCGAAGATATCCGGCGCTCCGGTGCGCTCAACATCCCCGAGGCGCTGCGCATGGTCCCGGGCATGCACGTCGGCCAGATCGACGGCAACAACTACGCCGTCGGCGCCCGCGGCGACAATGATCGCTTTGCCAGAAAGATGCTGTTGATGGTCGATGGACGCACGATGTACACGCCCGCTTTTTCCGGTGTGTACTGGGACCTGCAGGAAATTCCCATGGCCGATATCGAGCGGATAGAGGTGGTCCGCGGGCCCGGCAGCGCACTGTGGGGCGTTAATGCCGTCAACGGGGTGATCAATGTGGTAACGCGTCACGCCGACGACTCCCAGGGCGGCCTGGCGGTGGCTACCTCGGGTAACAAGGTAAACCTCGACGCGGCCCTGCGCTGGGGTGGAACCCTCAATGACAAAGCAGCCTACCGCGTACACCTCCAGCACAAGGACCGGGATGGTAACCGGGACTTTATGGGAGACTCGACCTTCGACAAGGCCGAGCACCTGCGCATCGGCGGGCGCGTGGATTGGCACCCGAGCGAGTATGACTCGCTGACGTTCACGGCGGACCTTTACGACATCGACTCAGGTGCCTCCTTCAGCGTGCTGACATTTGAACCGCCCTACCAGCGCACGCGGGTGGATGACTACACGCGTTCAGACGGATTTTCAGTGATGGGGCGCTGGAGCCACCTGCACGGAAAGCTCGGAGAGACCACGGGCCACGCCTATATCGACGTCATGGACCGGGAAGACCCGATCTTCGGCGAAAACAAGGACACGGTGGAATTCGAGATTCAGCATCGTTCGCTGGCGTTTGAGGGCCACGACCTGATCTTCGGCAGCACCTTACGCTACCACGATAGCGAGTTTAACGGCTCCGAAGCGCAGAAGCTGACCAGGGAGTCCAACTACGACAACCTCATTGTCAGCCTCTTCGTGCAAGATGAAATCGCACTGATGGACCAGCTCACGCTGAGCCTGGGGGCAAGGCTGGAGCGCAATGACACCTCAGACTCGGACTGGGAATTTATGCCCAGTGCCAGGCTGCTCTGGAGCATCGATCCCGGCAGTAGCGCCTGGTTTGCCGTCACCAGAGCCGTGCGCTCGCCATCACTGGCGGAGCAGTATTCGCAGATCTCCCTGGTGCTGGATGAGCGCAACCCCAATTTCATCCCAGGCCTGCCGCTGCCGACGTTTGCCACCTGGCAAGGTACGGGGAGGATGCGATCAGAAGACCTGCTGGCATTTGAAGCCGGTTATCGCTCGCAGCTCACGTCTAACTTCAACCTGGATGTCGCCCTGTATTACCACGACTACCAGAACACGCGCTGGATCACGTTCGACGACATCAGCTGTGGCCCTGGCCCGACTGCCTTACCCGCATGCCTGGCAAGCCCGGAAACGGGTTACCTGGTATTTGAAACCGAAGTGTCGAATGCGGCTGACAGCGATGGCCTTGGTGCAGAAGTCGCCATCAACTGGCAGGCGTTGGAATGGTGGCAGCTGATGGCCGCCTACACCTACATGGACTATGAGATTGCACCCGATGGGCAACAGACAAGAAGCTCCATCTGGGACGCAGACCAGCTGTTCTCGCTGCAGTCGCGCATGGACATCGGGGAGAAAGCCGAGCTTGATCTGTGGCTGCGCTACGCTGACTCGGTCCACTATCACCGAGTCGACAGTTACTGGGAACTGAACCTGCGTCTCGCATGGCAAATCTCGCCAGACCTGGAGTTCTCACTGGTCGGCAACAACCTGCTGGACAATGCACACAGCGAGTACGGCTCGCTGCAGGACGAAATCGTGAAAACCGAGATCGAGCGGAGTTACCGGGCCGAAGTCCGCTTCCAGTTCTAGGGTGTTGAGTAACGCCCAGGGGAATTGGATTCCTCAACTTACGTCATTCCCGCGAAGGCGGGAATCCAGATCTACTTGTCGATAGCACTGGATCCCCGCCTGCGCGGGGATGACAGATGAGATGCATTCGACTGGATCCCCGCCTTCGCGGGGATGACAGATT
>JASJBK010000160.1 GCA_030066555.1 Halieaceae bacterium | reverse complement strand
CAGTGATGGCCGCGACCGTTCCATCGGTGTGGCCGGCCACGCGGTAAAGCGCTCATCGCCCACCCTGTGGAACGTGGCCTTTCTCGATCACCTGTTCTGGGATGTGCGCGCCAGTTCCTTGGAAGAGCAGGCCGAGGGCCCGCTCTATTCATCGGAGGAAATGGGCAACACGCCGCAGAACCTGCTGGCGACCCTCAACGGCAACGAGACCTACCGCCGCCTGTTTCGCCAGGCCTACCCGCAGGGCCAGCTTGATGAGATCAGCCTCGGCCAGGTGTACCGCGCGTTGGCCGCCTTTCAGACCTCGCTGATTTCGCTCAACAGCCGCTATGACCGCTATGCCCACGGCTATCACGCGGCGCTGAACCAGCGCGAGATCGAGGGCATGAATGTATTCCGTTCCTTTGTGGCGCGCTGCGCCGAGTGCCACACGCCGCCGCTGTTTACCAATCAGCAGGTGGCGGTAATCGGTGCGCCGGAACCCGAGGGCCTGCCGCTGGATATCGGTGCCGAGGCCACCTGGGGTGCGGCCAAGATGAAGGGCGGCTTCAAGGTACCGACCCTGCGCAATATCGAGAAGACGGCGCCATATATGCACTCCGGTCGCTTCGCCACCCTGCGCGAGACCGTGGAGTTCTACACCAAGGGCCGCGGCCACGCGGTGCCCGAGGGTGTCGACATGCATATCCACTGGCACATCTGGGAACCGAAACTCACCGACGAGGAACTCGACTTGCTGGTGGACTTCCTGATGACCCTCACCGACGAAACGTTTTCACCGCCGATCCCCGAGGTAGTACCCTCGGGCCTGGAGCCGATCGGGGTATCACCTATTGATAAGGAGCCGCCGGCCACTGCGAACCGAGCGGACGAAACAGAAGGAGCAGCATCATGAATATGGGGAAAGTGGCAGCCGTGATACTGGTGCTGGTCGCATTCGCGGCCGGCATGCAGTTTGGCAAGAAGACCGGGGGTTCCGCGCCGTTGGTCACCAGCACCAGCGGGGGCGCGGCCTACAGCGGCAGTACCGCAGGCAAGGCGACCGAAGAGGAGGTGGCTGCAGCCAAGGAAATGATGCTGACCGGCAGCAGCAAGTTCGTCGCCGGCCCGCCGATGAGCGACGTGGTGGTCACCGTCAACGACGGCGAGTCCATCCAGGCGGCAGTGCAGGCGGCGGAGCCGGGTACCACTATTCACGTGATGCCGGGCAGCTATAACGAGACCGTCTACATCGACAAGGACGGCATTCGCCTGATCGGCATCGTGCAGGGCTCCGAGCGCGCGACCATGGACGGCGGCGGCACCCTAAACGACGCCATCCTGTTCTCCGGCAACAACATCGTGGTCGAGGGCTTCCTGATTACCAAGTACAAGGGGAACGCCATCATGAGCCAGGCGGGAAACAATTATGAGATCAGGGATAACATAATTGTGGATACCGGCGTGTACGGCATCTTCCCGCAGCTCGGCAAGAACGGTGTGGTGGAGCACAACGTGATCTCCGGTATCGAAGACGCGGCTATCTACGTGGGCATGAGCGACAACGTGCACGTGGCCTTTAATGAGGTATTCGACAGCGTCGCCGGCATCGAGATCGAAAACAGCCGCCACGCAATCGTTGAGAGCAACTTCGTCTACAACAACACCGGCGGCGTGCTGGCTTTCATTACCCCCGGCCTGCCGATCAAGACCACCTACGACGTGATAATCCGCAACAACTGGATCTCCAACAACAACACGCCGAACTTCGGCGCGCCAGGTTCCACCGTGGGCGGCATCCCCGCCGGCACCGGCATCATGGTAATGGCAGCGGACGACGTGGTCGTGGAAGGCAACATCATCACCAACAACAAAACCGTGGGCATTATGTCGGTGGATCACAACACCGCGGCCCAACTCACCAACGTGACCGTGGACCCGGAAGCCGACCCCAACTCGGACGGCCTGAAGATCCTCAACAATACGATGCACAACAACGGTTACGAGACCATCGACGAGATCAAGGGCCTGATGCTGGCCGACTTCAAGACCGGCAACCCCGACATCTTCGTGATCGGCCCGACCACCGACAGCTGCATCATCAACCGCCACCGCTACGTGCACTCGGGTATTGATGACTGGCCGGAGTGTGGCTTCACCAACACCTCCACCATCGCCAACTACCTGCTGCCGCCGGTAGCACCGCGCGTGATTGAGCCGGGCGAGCGCGGCAAGATCGCCTACCTGGGCGTCTGCGCCGGTTGCCACACCTATGAAGGCCGCATGATCGGCCCGCCGGTGAAGATCATCCAGGCCCTGTACATGGACAACCCCCATGGCCTGGCCGAGTACATCGCCGCACCGGTCAAAAAGCGCGAGGACTACCCGGAAATGCCGCCGCAGGATTACCTCGACGAGGACACGCGCCTGGCAGTGGCCGAGTACATGCTCTCCGTTAAGCGCTGAGTCGAGAGACATTCAATTCGAAAGGCGCGGCTGGATTTCCCGGTCGCGCCTTTTTCGTTTGAGGGGCGTCGCGGCGTGAAGGGGCCTTACCAGACACGCCGTGAACCCATCCCTGGGGGCTCGGGCGCGCCGTCCTTGGCGCGCACGGTCTGGGAAGGCCCCTTCACACCACGACGCTCGAGCACCGAGCTGCGCTGGGAGCTCGCAATGTGTACTAACCCAGACCCCCATACCTAAAGCATCCTCGATAACTGGGGGTGAAGTGGCGTATACCGGTTTCGACAGACCGTGGCTGCCATGGATGGCAGCCCCGAGCCCCCATGGACGGGTTTACGGCGTGTCTGACGAAACCGGTATACGTCGCTTTGCCCAACTGCGACCTGATCGAGGAGAGTGCGAGGATATCTGTCACCCGATGTAGACCGTTTGGCCTGTCGCAATTTTTTTCGCTAGTGCAGTATTATGGCAGTGCGAACAGCACAGGCACTGGGCTACGGGACAATGAATCGAGCTATCCGCGAACTGCGGCGACGTGGTGTATTCCGCGCGGCAGGCTTATACATTGCGCTTACGTGGCTGCTGCTGCAGATTGCCGATGTTGTATTCCCCGCCTTCGATATCCCCGACAGCGCACTGCGCTATATCCTGTTTGGCGCCGTCATCGGCTTCCCGCTGGCGATGGTGTTTTCCTGGTTCTACGACATTTCCAGCGAAGGCATCCGCACTGAGGAAGAGCTGCGCGAGGCCGGTGAAACCCGTTCCAGCGGAATCTTCTCGGGCGCTACCATTGTGCTGCTGGTGGTGGCGCTCGGTATTTCCCTGTACGCCAACTACGAGCAAGCCAGTGAGCCGGTAGCTCCGACCGAACAGGAGATCATTTCCATCCTGGTTTCCGACTTCGTCAACGAAACCGGAGACCCGATCTTCAATGGCTCCCTGGAACCGGCGCTGGCCATCGGCATCGAGGGTGCGCCGTTTATCAACTCCTACGCACGCCACCAGGCGGTAGCAATCGCCGGGCAGATTGCGGGCAGCGAGCAGCTCGATGAGGAAACCGCTCGGCTGGTGTCGGTGCGCGAGGGTATCCGACTGGTACTGAGTGGAGCCATCCAGCCCGACGGTACTGGTTACAACTTCAGCCTGCGGGCGGTGGACCCGCGCGAGGGTGAGATAGTGGCCAATGCCGCCGCCTCGGCCGACTCCAAGGTTGATGTGCTGCCAGCGGTGGGTGCGCTGGCCATCCAGATCCGCGAGGAGCTGGGCGACGCCACCCTGGAGGAGGATCCTGACGCTAACGAAACATTCACTGCCGCTTCGCTGGAGGCGGCCCAGTACTACACGATTGCCCAGACCTATAACCGCACTGAGCAGAATGAGCTGGCCGCGGAGTACTATCAGAAAGCCATCGCCGAGGATCCCAACTTCGGCCGCGCCTACTCGGGTTGGGCGCTCAGCGAGCGGCGCCTGGGTCGCTTCGAGTTTGCAGAGGAGCTGTGGGAAAAGGCGTTGACTCTGCTGGATACCATGACCGAGCGCGAACGCTACCGGACCCTGGGGGCATATTACCTGGCAGTTTCGGGCAACTTCCGCAAGGCGGTCGAGGCCTATGAGGAGCTGATTACCCGTTACCCGGCTGACAATGCGGGTCGCAACAATCTCGCCCTGGCCTACTTCTGGAATCGGCAGTTCGACCAGGCGTTGACCATCGGCGGTGAGCTGGTCGATCTGTACCCATCGACGCCGGTCTATCGCAGCAACTATTCCCTGTACGCCATGTACGCCAGCGACTTCGATCTCGCCCATGAGCAGGCCACCGCGTTGATTGAAACGGCGCCGGAATTTTTCCTCGGTTACATATCCCTGGCCATTGCCGAGCTGGCGCGAGGCAATCACGAGGTGGCGGAAGATGTGTACCGACGCATGGCGGAGCAGGGCACGGAAGCGGAGTCTGCTGCGCGCACCGGTCTGGCGGATATCGCCCTTTACACGGGTGACTGGCAACAGGCGCAGGCGCTGCTGGAGGACGGTATTCGCTACGATCAGGGCATCGACAATGACGCCGCGGCCCGGCGCAAGCAGGTCGATCTTGCGTTGGCGCTGTTCGAGCAGGGCCAGTCCAGTGAAGCGAATCAGCAGCTGGACGCCGCGATTGCCGACAGCGACGACCTGCGCCTGTTGTTGCCGGCCGCTCGGCTTTTAGTGCGCATGGGTGAACGGGAGCGTGCCGATGGAATACGCGCCCGGCTCGACAGTGAGTTACAGGCGGAGAGCCGCGCCGCCGCGGATATCATTGCCGCCGAGCTGGCTGAGGCCGCCGGCGACACGGCAACAGCGGCAGACCACTTCAACGCTTCCCTCGAGCACGTCGACACCTGGCTCGCCCGCTTTGAGCTGGGCCGTGTGTATGCCGCAGCCGGGTACTACGCCGACGCGCTCAGCGAGCTGGAGCGGGCGGAGCGCCGCACCGGTGAGGCCGCCGCTCTGTTCCTGGACGAGGTGCCTACCTTCCACTACAGCGCAGGCCTGTACTACTGGCTGGGGCTAACCCGTACCGAGCTGGGCCTGGTTGAGGCCGGGAATCGCGACCTCGAGCGCTTCCTGGCGCTGCGCAGCGCCGACAGCGGCAGCGACGCCGTCAAGGATGCACGCGCTCGTCTCGGAGTCGGCGATACCTGAAACTCTCGAGCCAGTTCGGCCTATAACGTCCAGGTTTTGTTCATGTTTGCCGTACGCGCCGGGTCATGCAGGTCATTTGCGCTCTCGGTAACCCTCGACTATATGTGACGTAGATCACAAAAATAAACTCAGGGAAGGGGTATCGCATGGCTACTGGTCGAGTTGTGCCGCTGTTGGCGGGCGCTTGTGTATTGCTTGCGTCTATAGCTTCTGGCAGCTGGGCCCAGGACGGGCCGTTGGCGGTGGGTCCCAACATCAACATGGTGTCGGGCACTGACTGGCCCGAAGGCGACCCCTTCCTGCGGCAGCAGAATGAGCCCTCTATGGCTTTCTCCAGCCGCAACAAGCTGCACCTGCTGGCAGGTGCCAATGACTACCGCACGGTGGATGTACCCGGGGATTTCGAAGCCGGGGCGACCGGTGATTCCTGGCTCAGCTATTTCTGGTCCACCAACGGCGGCGGCACCTGGAAATCCACGCTGATTCCCTGCTATCCGCAGGATGACTCGCCCGAGTGCGCGACTTCACCACTCAACGGTTATGCGGCAGGCGCCGACCCGGTGGTGCGGGCTGGCGCCCACGGCCTGTTCTATTACGCGGGCATCGCTTTCGAGCGCAATGACAATCCCAGGAGTCAGATTTTTGTCTCGCGCTTTATCGACCTCAACAACGACGAGGGCGGCGATCCCATCCGCTATATCGACACGGTCCAGGTCGACGTCGATCAAACTGGCGATCGCTTTCTCGACAAGGTTTGGGTAGCAGTGGATGTGCCGCGCACCGGGGCGGCCAGCAAGACATTCTCCGTCGAGCAGCGCGATGGGTCGATGGTTGACCAGACAGTGTCCTGCGGCAATATCTACGTGGCCTACGCAGCGCTCACCGGCGAGGCTGAAACCCTGCGCTCAGAGATCATGCTCAGCTACTCCGCCGACTGTGGAGATACCTGGACCACGCCTCAGCCAATCAGCGAGCCGGACACCCTTAACCAGGGCGCCAACATTGCAATACACCCGATCACTGGCCGGGTACACGTAGGCTGGCGCCGTTTCGATACGGTAGAGGCCTTCCTGGGTACCGCGGCGGTATCCTGTGCCAAGCCCATCAGGGACTGGCGCCGCAAGCGCAAGTCGCGGGTGGCGGTGGACTGGCCTATCGACAATGTTGATGTCGGCGATGAACGCCTGACTCGCGAGCAGGCCCTCGACCTGCTCGGCCAACCGGGCCTGACTCCCTCGGTTCGTCTCGCCCAGTTCCTGGTAGCAGCCAAGCTCAACCTGGTGTCCGGCGGTGGGCAGGCCACCGATACCTTTGATCCTGCTGAATGGACGCGCACCCTGTCCGGGCTGGTGAATGACACCGACGACTTCTTCCGCGACAAGCCGCTGCGGGTGCGGGAGCTGGGCCGGCGCACGCTGTTTATCCCCAGCGGCCTCAACTTCCACGAGCGCCAGGAGGCGAGGAACCTCAGGGTTTCGATTCGTGATATCTACCTGGGCTCCGATGAGTGTGTTGCCACTGCCGGTACCGACCCGATTACTACCGGTGCTACTAATGCGATGGTCGCCACCAGCTCTACCGATGGCGCCAGCTGGACGCCACCGGTGACGGTGGCAGAGATTCGCACCTTCGACCAGGGCGGCACCAATTTTTCTTTCCGCACCACTGCCTACCCTACGCTGGCAGTAGACAAGGAAGGGCGCGTGTATATGGCCTACGCCGCCCGGGGCTTTGCCACTCTACGTCCGGATGAAGAAGAGGGCGATGCGAGGATCGTGCTGTCGATCTCCAGCGACGGCGGCGCCAGCTGGCAGGCGCCCTATCCGGTTGACGACGATCCCGAGAAACCGGGCCACCAGTTCAAGCCCTCGTTGCTGTTTGCCGGCGGTCGCCTGGTGGTAGTGTTCTATGACCTGCGCGCCGACGTGTCCGGGTTGTTTGAGCGCTTTATCTACGATGTGCCGGAGCCGGATCGCCTGCGTCATACGCTCGATGTGCGTGCCGCCTCGGCCAGCGTACTGGCGGGCCCAATGATGCCTGAGTTTACGCTGTATGACGTCACCGACCGGCGCGACTCGCAACAGGCCTCGCGCTACGCCTTTATCACTACGGGCAATGGTGTGCCGGTGGAATCGGTG